>CAYLRT010000004.1:26047-37302 GCA_964385885.1 uncultured Anaerolineales bacterium
ATGGGGAAGGAGCTAGGCACTCCCTGTGTCACGAACATCTGGATCCCCGACGGCATGAAGGACCTGCCAGTGGACCGCCTTAAACCGCGGGAGATTCTCATGGAGTCCCTGGACGCGATCTTCGAAGAGGAGATCGATCCACGCTATAATCGCGATGCCGTCGAGTCGAAGCTGTTCGGGATCGGCTCGGAGAGCTATGTGGTTGGCTCGCATGAGTTCTACCTGGGGTATGCCGTGACCCGCAAGAAGCTCCTGTGTCTGGATACGGGGCATTTCCATCCCACTGAGAATGTCTACGATAAGATCTCCGCGGTCTTCCTTTATTTGGATGAGATATTGCTCCATGTGAGTCGCGGCGTGCGGTGGGATAGCGACCACGTCGTGATCCTCTCCGATGATCTGGTACGGCTGATGCAGGAGTTGGTCCGTGGTGGCTTCTTGGAGCGGACTCACATCGGTCTAGACTTCTTCGACGCCAGTATCAACCGCATTGCAGCCTGGGTCATTGGCACCCGCAACGCCCTGCGCGCCCTTCTGTTCGCCCTTCTGGAGCCTACCGATGACCTGCGGGCACTCGAGGTCGAAGGTAACTTCACTGCTCGACTGGCGACGTTCGAAGCCCTGAAGGGCATGCCCTTTGGGGCAGTCTGGGATTACTACTGTCTCAAACAAGGGGTACCGGTTGGCCTTGGCTATTTGCGCGAGATTCAGGCCTATGAGCGGCAGGTTCTCGCGGCGCGCGGGTAGATGCGGAATAGTCAAATACCGCGCAGCGCTCAGCCATGTTGAGAGTTGGCGGGGGAGCCCCTGGAGTCTGAAGATGGATGGGGTTCCCACGCCACAGGCATGGGATACATGACGGGGCTTTCTCCTTTCAGGGCTGCCCAGGCGTGACGGAGCCGCCGGCGGAGGTCCCTGAAAGGCCTTGGCCGCCCAGTGAGTGCGGCGGTGATCTCGTCGATTCTGTGCGTTGTGGCCTCGTAGCCTGCACGGATGGTGGCGGTGTTGCTGCTGGAGGTCAGGATACCGACGTTGGGAATCTTGACCTCCAGTAATATATCAGGAGGACATAGCTCTTGACGTCGCTGGTTGATGAGTCGCTGTGTCATGCCAATACCCATCTCCGCGATGAGGAAGGGGAGACGCCAGTCCCGTAATCGATCTCGTTGCAGCATGAGAGCCCGCAGACTGAGCCCACGGGGTTTGAGTTCGGGCGAATCCTCTAGCTCAAAGCGGGCATGAGGAGGGATAGCGACCGCCACCACATGTCGGGCTCCCATGGCTCGGACGATGTCAAAGGGTACGTTGTTGAGGACTCCACCATCGATGAGCCAGCGACCCTGATGGTGTACAGGGCGGAAGAAAAGCGGCAGGGCGGATGTCGCCAGCAGAGCGGGGATCAAGGGGCCTCGGGTGAGCACGACGAGTTCACCGCGCTCCAGGTCGACCGCTGTCACCGCTACGGGGGTAGGCAGGTCCTCGAAGTGAAGATCCTCGGAGCCCAGGAAGTCGACGAGGAGTTGGGAGACCTTGTGTTGATCGAAGAGGCCATATCGACTTCGATCGGGCGAGGCGATGCTCAAGAGTCGGAATTGTGTGGCGAAGTCGATGAGGCGTTGCAGTGGAACCCCAGCTCCATAGAGACCGGCAATCAGACCGCCCATACTTGCGCCCGCCAGAATGCCTGGCTTGAGGTCGTGTTCCTCCAGCGCCTGTAGCACGCCAAGATGTGCGAACCCGCGCACGCCGCCTCCACTGAGTGCGAGACCCCAGCAACCAAAAGAATGCCTGGCCTGATCCAAAGGTGCTGTGGGTTCAACCTGTGTCTGTTGCTGATTCATGGTTCCACGTCTCCTTAGGCTGTCAATACCGCGAACATGCACCGTGGTGCAGCGTTTCGGCGCAAGCATAATGACACGCCCCTTAAGTATACCTTAAGGGGCGTGTCGCCGCAGAATGGCGAGTGATCAACTCCGCTTGATCGAGATCTTCTTGGCGCGAGATGCTGTCGTCTTTGGCAAGCGCACTGTGAGCACGCCGTTCTTGAAGGTGGCTTTGGCCTTGTCTGCATCCACCTCGGCCGGCAATCTGATAGCGCGTTGGAAAGTGCCGTAGACACGCTCCGCTCGATAGAAGTTTTCGTCCTTTTCCTCTTTCTCTTGTTTCTTCTCGCCGCGGATCGTCAGGATGTCATTGTCCAGACGTAGCTCGATGTCTTCCTCGTCCATGCCGGGCAGCTCGGCGGAAACTTTGATCTCCTTGTCAGTCTCTACGACGTCCACGCGCGGGCTGAAGGTGAAGATGCCTTCCTCACTCCACATTGGCGCCAGGCCAAAGCCGCGTCCGAAGAACTCGTCGAAGAGCTGGTTCATGTCGCGCTGGAAGAGCTCGATCGGATTCTCGACGACTTCACTGCGAGTTGATCGCTCGCGCCCCCAGGGAATCAGATTGGTGAGTGTCATCTCCATCACCTCCTTTCCCCTCTTGCTGTCCTCCTTCATCCGGCGTCAAGACGCTGTGCGTCAAGACGCTGTTACTTTGATCTTCCGGCTTGCGGGCTTTGCCTTGGGGAGGCGTAGCCGCAATACGCCATCTTTGAGCGATGCCTCGATCCCATCCTTATCGATTTCATCGGACAGGGTAAAGCGTCGCTGGTAATCGCCCACCCGGTACTCCGCGTAGCTCAGCTGATATCCATCCGAGCGTTGGGCCTTCACATAACCATTGATCGTCAACACATTGTTCTCAAGGGTGATATCGATTGAGTCCTCGGCCACTCCGGGTACATCGCATACAACATGGATGGCATCGTCAGTTTCATAGACGTCAGTCCGCGGGACGAAGACCAGCCCGGCTCGTGTCCGTTCCGCATCGCTTTGCTGGACCTCTTGCTTTTGGGCTTCCTGTGCTTGCAGGGTTGTTGTTTCCTCTGCCATGGTCTCACCTCCTTATCTCTTGTCAGGCAGGCTTCACCGCAATTCGCTTTGGCTTGTCCTCCTCAGCCCGCGGCAGCTTGACCTCCAAGACACCGTTCTCGAATTTGGCTTCAACCTTGCTAGCATCGATCTTGAACGGCAGGGTCAGCAGCCGACTGAAGGTGCCACATGCGCGCTCCCGGCGGTGATACGTTGCGCCCTCTGGAAGCTCGTCCTCGGCGCGACGGCCCTTCAAGGTGAGTGTGTCATCCGCTACCGTGATCTCGATGTCGTCGACCGTGCACCCAGGCAATTCCGCTGTCACGAGAGCGCTGTCCTCATTCATCCACACGTTCACAGCAGGGTAAGCGGGAGCAGCATGCAACCCCGTTGACCTGAAAGCGTCCGCAAACAGGCGATTCATCTCACGACGTAGCCGCTCCATTTCTCTAAATGTTGGCTCAAGGCCAGTGAACGGTTGCATCCACATAGTCTCCCTCCTTACGTACATTTAGTCTTTGATATTTCGGGGCCTAAACCCTTGACTTCTCACATTCCCACCGCGCGGATATCTGCATTCATCCCCGCAGCAGTGCATTATTAATATAGTCGGAGGGGATTAGAAATGGATTAACGTCAACTTAGAGTTACGTTAGTCTTGAACGGATGACCAGCGGGTGGGCCGTCGGAGTGTGCTGGTTGGGTGCTGCATCAGGTGATCAGAATCGGTGTACCGACACGGCAATTGCTGCGCACGAAATCATCCGCGTATCCTGCTACCGGATGGACCCAGCGGTAGATCCATCGGGCAGCCTGGATGGAGACGTTGACGCAACCGTGGCTGCGAGGGACGCCAAAGTCGTTGTGCCAATAGGTGCCGTGGATGGCGCGGCCTTTCAGGTCGAAGAAGACGTTCCAGGGCACGCCCGGAAGATCAAACATATTCTCTGGTGCGGGGCGTTCCTCCTCCGGCATATCGGGATATGGGCGATTGCTCATGTGACGGGAGGGTTGCTTCAGGAGCACGCAGAACTCCCCTTTCGGTGTGGCGGTGTCGCCCGGGATGCCCGATGCGATAGGTGTTGTGAAGACGGGGGTATCTCCTTCGTAGCATGTGAGGGTCTGCTGGCTGAGGACAATCTCGATGCGACGTTGTCCCCCGAAGGGTCGGATAGGGGCCAATTCCTCCTCTGGCAGACGCCGCATATCCTGCGCCAGGACCCACTGGTGATTGGTGTGTTGCCGCGGAGGATAATCGTCCACCACTTTGTACCAGCCGTTGCCAGCGTCATCCTGGGTTGCCTCAATCACGTGGTAGACTGTCCCGCCGTAGAAGCGGTACTTGCGAGGTGCATCAAGGGTGGGGGCGGGCCGGGCATCGGTGAAGATCTGGCTAACTTCTCCCCAAAAGCCCCAGGGACCAGGGTCGGCAATCCAGGGTTGCGACGGGAAAACGCGAACCGGCAGCACCCAGGCACTGGGGACGAAGCCAGTGTCCGTGCGGTACCAGAGATCGTTGTGCGCTGAGAGGGGGGCTCGGATCTCCTCGAGGATGGGGAAGCTCTCATCCCGGCGGTAGACGGCTTGTCGTTTGCTGCTGACGGCTGGTTCCTGATAGGCGATGACGGTATGGATGGCCCGTCCGTACAGCGTCCAGGTGTCGGGTGGAGGGGGGAGAGGCGTGGCCTGGGGGTCACTACGGCTCGCTGGTCGTCCGAATGCACGGTGTAGCGGCCTCAGCAGGGTTGCCTGGGCGGCACCGGCAAACAGCGCTAACGCTTGACGTCTGGTGTAACGCATCGAGCCCGAGTGTACCATATCCAGGCTGAACGCAAATCGTGGGGATGCCGAGCTTGCCTATCCTCCTTATCGGTGAGATATTTCCCTTGATGGGCATTGTGGAATCCTCATTCCCCCACCGCCATTCTAGATTCTTCCTGCACAGGTTATCCTCCACGGGGAGACTGCCCGGCAGCGCCGGATTATTTGGGAGGCGACCAAGGGAAAGAGGGCCTGCGTCATTGGCGCTGGCCCTCTTTGAAGTGTACCCCCGTCAGGAGTTGAACCTGAAACCATCTGCTCCGCAAGCAGGCGCTCTATCCAATTGAGCTACGGGGGCAATAACCCTTTATCTTTCTGTCAAGGATCGAAGATCCGCGTTAAGACCTCGTTGGCCTTCAGTACCCCCGTCAGGAGTTGAACCTGAAACCATCTGCTCCGCAAGCAGGCGCTCTATCCAATTGAGCTACGGGGGCTCACACTTCTCAGGCGGAGAGGCAGGGATTCGAACCCTGGGTGGGGTCACCCCCACAACTGCTTAGCAGGCAGCCCCAATCGTCCACTCTGGCACCTCTCCAAAGTACCTGTCGCGCCACGAGTTGATCCTGAACCACAGTCTACCGTCTGCGATTCAGGCGGAGGGAGTGGGATTCGAACCCACGGTGGCTTTGTAGCCACAACGGTTTTCAAGACCGTCGCCATCGTCCACTCGGCCATCCCTCCATGGCGTTGGACCGTGCAGCAGTATACCACGGGGTGCGGCTTTGTCAACGAAATGGGCACTGAGTTTGTCCTTGCAGGATTGGCATGAGGATGATACAATCCGGTTGTATGATGGGGTGTAGGAACTGGAGGCCCTGCGAGGTCAGACGCTGTCTCGCCGGGGCCGTGAGTTGAAGATACCTTGGGAGTAGGTAAGACGGTGACCGAACAACTAGAGACACTCGAGGCTCGTGTTGCTGCAGTCGACATGGGGCCGCGACGTACATCGAAGAGAGAAACTACGCCATCCGAGATCGATTTGGATAACCCTGCGTTCTACTTCAACCGGGAACTGAGTCTGCTCAAGTTCAACTACCGCGTGCTCAAAGAGGCGTTAGATAAGGACCGTCATCCGTTGCTTGAGCGTGTGAAGTTCCTCGCGATTTTCTTCAACAACATGGATGAGTTCTTCATGGTGCGGGTCTCGGGGTTGCGTCGCCAATTGGCGGCTGGGGTGGTGGAGGCCCCTCCGGATGGCATGACCCCAGCAGAGCAACTTGCGGCGATTCGGCGTGACCTGCTACCCATGCTCGATGAGGCGATGACCTGTTGGCAGCATGATCTGCTTCCTGCGTTGCGAGCAGCAGGCATCAATATCATGCGATATCATGAACTCAAGGGTAAGCAGCGGAGACTGATGCGACGATACTTTGAGCGGGAGATCTTTCCAGTCCTGACTCCCCTGGCTTTCGATCCTGCGCATCCCTTCCCGCATATCTCCAACTTGAGCCTCAATCTGGCTGTCGTAGTGGAGGACGATCAGAAAGGGCAGCGTTTCTTCGCTCGCTTGAAGATCCCCGGTGTGTTCCCTCGCTTCCTGCGTATCCCTGAGGAGGATCACGCCGACGGGGACGAAACGTGGGGACCAGAGTCGGTGGCGGACACCAACTTCGTGTGGATCGAGGACGTGATCATCGCGAACCTGGACATGCTTTTCCCTGGGCTCCACGTGGTAGCTGCATATCCGTTCAGGGTGACACGAGACGCCGACCTGGAGATCGAGGAGGATGAAGCCTCTGACCTCCTGGCTTCAATCGAACAAAGTGTTGGCATGCGCCAGTTTGGCTCTGCTGTGAGGTTGGAGGTCCACCAGGACATGCCCCGGGATATCCGTGACATCCTGTTGGAGAATCTGGGTATCGCCTCGTATCTTCTCTATACGGTGGATGGTCCAATTGGTCTCTCCCATTTGATGCAGTTGACAGAACTCAACATGCCCGAACTGAAGGACCCTCCTTTCATCCCGTATGTCTCCCCCTCGCTCTCTGGGGGGAAGAGTGTGTTCGCCGCGATCCGCCAGCGGAAAAACATCTTGCTCTATCACCCTTATGACAGTTTCTCCCCGGTGGTGGACTTCTTATTGGAGGCCGCAAGGGATCCCCAGGTGCTTGCCATCAAGCAGACGCTCTATCGTGTGGGCCCCAACGCCCCCGTGGTTGCGGCTCTGTTGGAAGCACGCGAGAACGGGAAGCAGGTGGCGGTGTTGGTAGAGCTTAAAGCGCGTTTTGATGAGGAGAACAACATCGTCTGGGCCAAGGCGCTCGAGCGAGCTGGGGTCCATGTCATCTATGGATTGGTCGGGCTCAAGACCCACGCGAAAGTCTGCATGGTTGTCCGTCGCGAACCTGAGGGGATCGTGCGCTATGTGCACCTGGGGACTGGGAACTACAATGCTGTGACGGCGCGTGTGTATACTGATCTGGGCTATTTCACGGTGGATCCAGACATTGGAGCCGACGTTTCAGATTTCTTCAACGCATTGACAGGGTATTCGAAGAAACATAAGTATCGCAAGCTGATCGTCGCCCCGGGGGCGATGCGGCAGCAAATCATCGCGCGCGTGGAGCGCGAGATTGAGGTCCATCGTCGGCACGGAAACGGATATCTGGCGTTCAAGATGAATCAGCTTGTGGATCCAGATTGCATCAAGGCATTGTACCGTGCTTCACGGGCGGGTGTGAAAGTGGATCTGCAGGTACGGGGGACATGTTGCCTCAGACCGGGTGTCCCTGGTCTGAGCGAGAACATCACGATCACCTCTATCGTAGGCCGTTTCCTTGAGCATCCGCGGATCTACTACTTCCACAACAATGGCGATGAGGAAATCCTGCTGGGCAGTGCGGATCTGATGCCTCGCAACCTTGACCGACGCGTGGAGATCCTTTTCCCTGTTGAGGACGAGGCTGTTTTGAGGGCTATCCGTGACAAGATCCTTCGCGTTCACCTGCGAGACAATGTGCAGGCATGGAACCTGTTGCCGGATGGGACTTATGAACGGCGTCAGTCAACGGAGGGAGAGGAGCCTCTCAACTCGCAGCTCTGGATGATTGAGCATCGGGGCATCTGGGATTGTATAGACGCTGAGTAACCTCTTTGTAACTACGGGTCTATTGAAAGCGAGGACCTGAAAAGGCCCTCGCTTTTCCACATCGTAAGCGTGGACGTTCATCATCTAGTCTCAGATGATCTTCCGTTGCTCTCCTCCAGAAAATGAAATTCTCTCTTCCCCTGTCAAGACTGGGAGAAGAGAGGGAACCACAATGTCCATCACGGTGTCGATCTTTGCACCAGACGGTTTGTGAACCAAGGCTGTCTGCCCTCGGATCAACAGAACGATGTCAGCCTAGGACCTTTTCGACTGCGTCTTTGAGAGCCTTGGTGACTTCGTCGATCGGCCGGTTGCCGTCAATGTGGACCAACACCCCTTTACGATTGTAGTACTCGATGAGCGGCTGCGTCTGTTCCAGGTAGACCGTCAGGCGTCGACGCGCTGTTTCCTCTGTGTCGTCGTCTCGTTGGTAGAGTTCGCCACCGCACTTGTCACACACCCCGGCAACCTTGGGGGGATTATATTTGATGTGATAGGTGGCGCCGCAGTCACGGCAGACACGGCGGCCCGTGATGCGGCTGATCAGCTCCTCCTCAGGCACCTGCAGATTGAGGACGAGATCGATAGCCGCCCCTTGCTCCTCAAGGGCGCGATCCAAAGCCTCAGCCTGGGCTAATGTGCGGGGAAATCCATCCAATAGAGCTCCGCGGGCGCAATCGGAGCGCGACAGACGGTCCAAGACCATAGCGATGGTGATGTCATCGGGGACCAGCTCTCCCTTGTCCATATACGCCTTGGCTTTGAGCCCCAGTTCAGTCTGGTTCTTCAGGTTGTAGCGAAAGAGATCGCCGCTTGCCACATGGGGCAGGTCGAGGATTTGCTGTAACCTCTCCGCCTGCGTACCCTTGCCTGATGCAGGTGGGCCCATCAGAATCACATACGTTGGCTTCTGGGTCATGGTGTTGTTCCTCCTTGGGTCTGCTTCATTGGGGACATCCGTCCTATGCCGGGACCAGACCGATCTCATCAGCACACGCTGCTGCCGCTGCAGCAATGGCCGGGCCCCATTATGCCAACAAGCATACCACAGATCCCGCGTTGCGGAATACAGCGCCTGGTAGCATGAGGTGTACGATCGAAGCAACCGTGCCCAGATGTCCCTCTGGAGCACCTGGTGCGAGAGGATGTCTGACTGTCGCGATGGAGGTTCCCACGTGCCGCACTCGTGGAGGGTCTGCAGGGACGGCTGATTTGCCGCCACAGAGTCCAGTGCAGCGAGAGAGGTCTCCAGTTCAGTGAGGTAATGGCTGAGGGTGGGGAAAGGGATTTCATCGTCCAAAACTTCATGAAAAGCAGCCAGCATACGGTATAGCCGCTCGACCATGTGTAGTAGCGGTCTGCAGCCCGTCGGTGTGGGCTGAGAGGGCACCATGGACGTTTCACCTTCTGCCGTGCCCTGTGTGATTTCACCAGCGAGCCAATGTGTCAGATGTGTGTGGATCTACGGTAGATGAGGAACCCCGCTGGCCGGCTGATTCAGCCAGGTCCAGACGCTTTGCTTGAGTCTGGCATATGCTGGACTGGTCAGGAATCCCTGTAGCTTTTCGAGGTGATGTCTGTAAGCGATCTCCCATACCCGATGTAGTTCGACAAGATCGGACGCGCGCACGGGCGGCTCGGTAGAATTACACGCCATCTCTTTGAAGATCTCTGTGGCCCGCAATCTCTCCCCTTCCCGCACGGCATGCTCCAGCGTCTTTACGGCGGTTGGCTCAAAGGTGTCTTCGAACTGAGCCGGAACGCTCGCCAACAGCACTCTGAGGCTCTGGATAGCCTCAAGCCACGTTCGAACATCGTCACCCTCTCCTCTGTAGGCGTTGGGCTCTGTGATCAGCATCTGCAGGAAGCGTGGCCGCACGGCGCGGCGATACGCTTCAGCGGCTGGCTGATTCGGTTCTATCCCCCACAGGCCAAGTGCCCTGGCCGTTGGGCTTCGGGGGATGGCGAGGAAGACCGCGCGCTCGAACTTGGAGGTGGGTTGCGAGGTCAGGCCCTCTATCTGGTTGAGGGCGTGTTGGATTGGCGTCAACTGGCTTACACCTGCGGAGCCGATGAGCTCGATCTCCAGTTCGAGAAAGGCTCGCTGGCTGGGGTCACCCTCGACGATGAAACGGTCTAGCGCCAACTCCGCAAGCGGGTCGCCCTGGGGATTGAGAAGAAGCCGGGTCATGCGTCTCTGTCGCAGGGCCAGGAGAGGGCTCAGGGAGAGGTCGCCGACCAATCGCGTGACTAGATCGTGTGGGGGAGTGTCCCCCCAGTCGGTGGGCCGTGTTGGGTCCACGTCGTGGAAAAGCGCCTCAAACTCCTCGCGCTGGTGGGCGGTGGTCAACCCTTGTGCCAACCCCTTGACCGTGATACGCTGTATAGTGTCAGTAACGCGCCAGCGGCAGGCGTATCCTGCTCTGAGCAGGCGGCCATCGGGTGTGTCCAGGTAAGTGTCACGGAAAGAGCGCTCTTTGCTGTCGACAAGTGGGTAGGGTCCAAGGCGTTGAAGTCCCTGCAGCAGGTTGAACGTTTGAGGATCCAAGATGGCGTACTTGGCCTCAATCTCCATGTGTTAACCTTTGTCGGGTATATTTGGTGTCTCGATAGTAAGTATACCATAGCGTGCTATATCACGGAGATGACGCTGGGCGTGGTGACGGGAGGTTGAAGGTCGAATGGCAAGGCATCTCACATCTTCACCGTATCCTGTGGTCGTAGTGATCGTTTCATCAGACACCGAGTGGCGGGTCAGCAGACCGGAGATCCTTCGAGCTTTTCCTGGGGTGGTGCCATGTGCCGGTTTGTCCCCCTATGGTGAAGCCATGGAGGGCGACGTCAAGGTGGGCGACCAAAGGCTGCATCTTGTGTTCCTGCATGGGGGCTGGGGCAAGATCAATGCCGCAGCCTCAGCTCAATATGCCATCGACCGTTGGAGGCCAAACGTGCTCATCAATCTGGGCACATGCGGCGGGTTCGAGGGGGTGGTTGAGTTGGGGGAGATCTTGCTTGTCACGCGCACGATCGTCTACGATATCGTGGAGCAGATGAGCGATCCGGACGCGGCGATCGCACATTACATCAGTGACCTGGATCTGGCTTGGCTTCAGCGGCCGTTTCCGCAGCCAGTACGGCAGGGATGGCTTGTCTCAGCGGACCGCGACCTGATAGGCGCTGAAGTCTCTGACCTCCATCGGCGGTTTGGCGCTCTGGGCGGGGATTGGGAGTCCGGTGCGATTGCGCATGTGGCAAAACGCAATGGGCTTGCCTGTCTCATCTTGCGCGGGGTTACAGACGTCGTGGGCAAGTCGGGAAGTGACGCCTATGACGGGACGCTGGAGGTCTTCACCCGGCGCGCGGCTGAAGTCATGCGCGTCCTGATCACCTCTCTGGATCAGTGGCTCGCGTGCGTGGATTGGTCCGCCCTC
>CAYLRT010000004.1:37402-61820 GCA_964385885.1 uncultured Anaerolineales bacterium
GTACGGGGTTCGGTAAGCCAGAGGTCGAGAAGGTCCCGTTCGCTGCCACAACCCACGGGGAGTGGAGCGGCGAAATGCATCCGTGGGCGTGGGTTAAACCCCATGCTGTAGCGCAGAGGCAGACGGGCGCGTCTTAACGTGCGCTCCCAGATAGTACCGAGTTCCAATACTGAAACATATACCAGCGCATAGGCGGTGGCAAAGGTGATGCGGAAGCGCATGGCCGCAAGTTGCTCGTGCTTTAGCGCTGGGGGATTGGACATTGCCAGGCCTCATGTCTCATGGCGCCGAAATTGCGCAGGATACCACAGGCATGACACCGTTGGCGACAGTCCATCAGTGTCTCACCCTGCAGGCTGCGCTGATAATCTCGCAGGAGGAAAGTCTTCTCCACACCGCAGTGAAGGTGATCCCAGGGTAGAACCTCTGTGGTGGGCCGTCTACGGTAGAGGTAGAATATCTCCAATGCCTCACGATTCGGGAAAGCTGCGGATAGATCGCCGGGTCGTTCGGTCAGTGCTTCGCGCCATGCCGCATCGTTGCGCCATTCGTCCCACGCATCGAATCTGGCTCCCTTGCGCCAGGCAAGTTCCACTACGGCGTTCAGCCGCCGATCTCCACGGGCTAACAGGGCCTCGAGTCGTGTCTCTTCGTAGTGGTTCCAGGCCAGGCGCAGGCCGCGCCCGCGTAGTCCGCTTCTCAAGATCGCCTGTCGCCGTTTGATCGTCGCTGGGTCGGCCAGCGGCTCCCATTGGAAGACGGTGTGAGGCTTGGGGACGAAAGTGCTCACACTGATATGTACCTCGGTCTTGCGCCCCCCGATGTGATACCCGAGGCGACGCACTTCCTGAGATAGATCTACGATGGCCTGGACATCAGCATCGGTCTCCGTGGGGAGGCCGATCATGAAGTACAGTTTGAGGGTGCGCCAGCCGCGTTTGAAGATCTCCTCCGCCACCGAGAGCATGGTGTTGGTTGCGATGTCTTTGTTGATGCGTCGCCGTAGAGACTCGCTCCCAGCCTCCGGTGCCAGGGTGATGCCTGACCGGCGTCCATGGGTGAGCATATCTGCCAACTCGACAGAGAGACTGTCAATCCGCAGACTGGGTAACGAGATCGATACATGGCGTCCTTGGAAGCGGGTAAGGAGTTGCCGCACCAGTTCGTCGATATGGCTGTAGTCAGCCGAGGAGAGTGAAAGGAGCGCAAGCTCCTCATAACCGGTGGCGTCGAGGATGTCCTCAGCGGTTTTCACGATCTCAGCTACCGGGCGCTCGCGGACGGGGCGCGTGATGGCCCCGGCCTGGCAAAAGCGGCACCCGCGTGTGCATCCGCGCTGGATTTCGATGACGGCCCGATTGTGGATGATATCCAGGTTGGGTACCAACTGTCGGATTGGGGTTGGCGGCAAGGTGGGGACCAGGCGCTTCATGATGGTCGTTGGCGCACTGGGGTCAGTGGGCTCCATAGCCTGGAGGGTGCCATCTATCGCATAGTGAGGCTGGTAAAATCGTGGAATGTAAAGCCCAGGCACCTTGAGGAGAGCTCGAAGCTGTGCCTCACGCGGTGCTTGTGCCATCTCGATCATCACCTCAGACAGCTCCACAATCGCCTCCTCGGCCTCGCCGATCACGAAGAGGTCGAAGAAGTCGGTGATAGGTTCGGGGTTGAAAGCGCCATGCCCGCCGCCGATCACCAGCGGATGTCGTTCGTCCCGCTCTGCACTGTGCAGCGGAAGCCCCGCCAGGTTTAGGAGCTCTAGGGCGTTGGTGTAGAGATGTTCGTAGGCAACGCTGATGGCCAAGATGTCAAAATGTGCCACGGGGTGGCGGCTCTCCATGCTGTACAGAGGGATGCCCGCTGCCCGCATGGCCTCGATCATGTCTGGCGCTGGCAGGTAGGTGCGTTGAGCCCAGATATTGGCGTGTTGATTCAGGATGTCGTATAAGATCATCAAGGCGAAGTTCGACATCCCCAGCTCGTAGAGGTCCGGGAATGCCAGGCATACCCGCAGGGCTACATCCGTCCACTGTTTGGTGACGGCGTTGTATTCACCCCCCACATATCGCCCAGGGCGGCGCACGCGGTGTAACAGCGCTTCTATGCGTTCCCAGGGGATTGGCTGGGCGTCTCGAGGTAAGTGTGGAGAACGGTGCATGGAAGCTTAACAGGTGTCGGCATCGCTGACGACCTTGACCCAGATGTCGCGTCGTCGCGGTCCGTCGAACTCTGCAAGGAAGATGCCCTGCCAACGCCCCAGGTGGAGATCCCCATTGCGAATGAAAATGAAGTGGTCCGAGCCCACCAGCACGGCTTTGATGTGAGCTGGACTGTTACCTTCCATGTGCCGATAGGGCATTTCCTGAGGCGCTAAGCGTTCCAGTACCATAGCGATGTCCTGCTCGACCGTTGGGTCCCAGTTCTCGTTGAGCACCAGCCCTGCCGTGGTATGTGGACAGAAGAGGAAGCAGATCCCTTCCGTCACGCCCGCCTCAGCGATGGCTGTTCGGACACGCTCGGTTATGTCAATCAGGTCGACCTTGCTGCGCGTTTGAGCCTCGATCTTGACGAACATAGTCTGATCTACTGGTTACCTTTCACTGTAGGGTTTCCCCATCTATGTGAGGAAATCACGGAGTTTGCGACTGCGGCCTGGATGTCGAAGTTTGCGCAGGGCCTTGGATTCGATCTGCCGGATGCGCTCCCGGGTCACATTGAAAGCCTGCCCTACCTCCTCCAACGTATGCGAACGCCCATCTTTTAGCCCGAACCGCATCTCCAGGACCTCTCGCTCGCGGTCATCGAGTTCATCCAAGATGCTGCGCAGTTGCTCACGCAGCATGTGTGTGGAGGTGGCATCCATCGGGCCAGGTAGATTCTCATCCTCGATGAAGTCCGAGAGTTCGCTGTTCTCCTCATTGCCTACCGGGCTTTCCAGCGACATGGGTTCCTGCGAGATGCTCATGATGCGATGAACCTTTGCCATGGCTCGTCGTAGCTTGCGTTCCAGCGGTGGTGGGAGAGGGCGGTGATCCTGGCGTGCGGACTTGATGGACTCCACGTCGGCGGGGTCCAGCAGATTGAGCTCGAGGGCGATCTCATCCAGGGTCGGTTCCCGTCCCAGTTCCTGCATAAGCTGGCGCTGGGCCCGGATCAGTCGGTTGATGGTCTCCACCATATGGACTGGGATGCGAATGGTCCGCGCCTGGTCCGCAATCGCACGGCTGATAGCCTGTCGGATCCACCAGGTTGCATACGTGGAGAACTTGTAGCCTCGCGTGTAGTCGAACTTCTCCACGGCCCGCAGTAAGCCAATGTTGCCCTCCTGGATGAGATCCAGGAACGAGACCCCCCGCCCGATGTAACGCTTGGCGATGTTGACGACGAGACGGAGATTGGCGCGCACCAGCATCTGCTGCGCCTCGGCTGCTCGCACCTCTACCTCTTTCCACCAATCAAAGATCGCGGCCTGATCTGTGACGCATTTGCGGATCTTGGGGATGGTAGGCCAGCGGTGGTTTTCGGTCAGGTATGCCTGGATGCATTCAACGGTCGGTGGGGGCACGAGATAGAGAGCGATCGCAGCGCGAAGGAGTTCCAGGACGATCGGTCGCCACACAGGATCATCACCCCATTGGTTGGGTCCCATGACTTGATAGAGTAACGACTCATCCTGAGAGAGGAGGACCCGCTGTTGCTGTAACACCTCTGCCGTGATGGACTCCACCGCCGGGATATCCACGCCCTCACGTTCGGCCAGCCGCTGTGCATTGTGCCAGGCCGAGCGAGCGTCCTTGTAGAGATCGATCACCTTGGCCTCGACGACCTCGGGGTCTGGCGCAGTTGCGATCTCCTGGAGCAACTCCTCTAGGTATGCCGCGGCCTCCCTGATGATGCACAGCCAGACCTCCTGGTGAGGCTCCAGGAGGTCAACCCGTCCGATCTCGCGAAGATACATGCGGACTGGATCGTCGATGAGATCCCCGGAGGGCGTGGAGCTGCTGAACTCCCCTTCGATCTCATCTAACTCATCACTGGAAGGTTCCAGGTTCAACGTCAGCTCAGGGAGGAGCTCTCTGCTACTTGTCTCTTCTCCATCCTCTGCTTCGATGATGGGACCATCTACGTTGACTAAATCGTCAGGAATGTCCGGCCTCCCTTCATCCCAATCGTCCCAACCATCTTCGCTCGGTGCTGGGTAACTCACATGAAGATCATCTAAACGACTTTCCATGGGACGGTCTCCACGTCTGCCTCAGCGTTGTGCCAGGGCGACCTGCACCATGCGTAACTCCCTAGATAACTGCTGAATTCGTGCGCTGATCTCCGGTTGCACTGAAGCCTGTCCCTCAGATTGCGCTGTCGTCAGTGCCATTTGGGCTTCTTGAATTGATTCACGCAGTTTACGCTCACGCAGGCGTAATACCGTGCGAACTACATCACGCTGCCATTGAGAGAGAGACAGCTCGGGTAAGGCCTCACATGACAACCCTTGCATTGTCTCTATCATATCCGGAGGCAGTAATTCATCAAGTTCGCACTCCGGCTGCTCCAGAAGTTGGTGCCAGGCATGCCAGATCATTTGGTAGCCAGTGGAGAAATCATGCTCATCGATGGGACGCAACCCCAGTGATGTGAGGCGCTTGTCCACGGTCTTGAGCAGATCTGGATGGTGCAACAGGATCGTCAAGAGGTATGCCTCCAGGTCCGACCCTGTGGGCGTCCGCTGTCGCTCGCGGATCGCAGCCTCGACTCGGATGGCAGCGGCTCGCTCCGTCGCTCGCAGTCGGTCGAGCAGTGTACGCGGGTCGAGCCCCAACGTGGTTGCGATCTCCTGGGCATAAGCCTCGCGCTCAATGCTGTCCTGGATGTCACGGAGCAGCGGGAGCATGGTGTCGACGATGCGGGACTTGGTTTTGGGCTCGTCAGGGTTGCCCTGGGAGAGGAGCTGGCGGAAGACGAACCTCACAACGGGCTGAGACTGCTCGACGATCGACTCCCACCGCTGTGGGTCTTGCAGGACAATCTCGTCGGGATCCAGGCCATCCGGAAGTGTCGCCACACGTATTTCTGCTTTGAGCCGTCCTTCATAGCCCACCAGGCCGCGGGCGTCAAAGACAGGGACCCAATCACGGTCGAGTACCTGTCTCGCGGTCTCCAGACCCTGAAGCGTGCCGTGGATGCCTGCGCTGTCAGGGTCAAGGGCCAGGATGAACCGGCGGGTCAGTCGTTGTAACTGTTTCAGATGCGCCTCAGTGAGGGCTGTGCCCATGGGAGCCACGATGTTCCTGTACCCGGCCTGGTATGGGATCATCACATCCATATAGCCCTCGACAATGACTGCAGCATCGGTCTCACGGATCCCACGACTGGCCAGATGGAGGCCAAAGAGCACTTTGCTCTTGTCGAAGAGCGGTGTCTGAGGGGAGTTCATGTACTTGGGCTGCTCATCACCCAAGGCTCGGCTGCCAAAAGCAATGGGCCGCCCACGCCGATCATAGATGGGGATCATCACCCGTCCACGAAAACGATCGTAAGTACCTCCCCCTTCCCGTTCGATGAGGAGCCCCGCTTTGATCTGCTCCTCCACGCTATATCCCAGTCCCAGCAGGTGGGTACGCAGTGCATCCCAGGTATCCAGGCTGTATCCCAGTTGGAAGAGCTCAACGGTTTCCCTCTTGAACCCGCGTCTCTTCAGGTAGTCGCGGGCCTGGCGGGCCTGCGGGGCTGTCATAAGCAATGTGTGATAATACTCAACGGCTGAGGCAATGAGGGATCGTAGACGCTCGGCCTCGTTCTCTGCCTGTACCTGCTGAGGCGTTCGTTTGACAAGGGGGACATTGGCTTGTCGGGCAAGTTCCTCGAGGGCAGACCGGAAATCCAGCCCTTCGAGCTCCATGATAAAAGTGAAGATATCACCACCACGATTACAGCCAAAACAGTGCCACCGCTGTGTGTCGGGGAAGACGAAGAAGGATGGTGTCTTTTCGGTATGGAATGGACAGAGGCCCTTCAGATAGCGTCCGGATTTCTGGAGGTGGACGTGGCGACCTATCAGATCCACGATATCCAGGCGTTCTTTTATCTGATCGATGACGCTCATAACCAGCTTGGCCCGCGGATCACGTCTGAGCATCCCCTGCATGCAGGCGCTTCATCGCAGCTCGACTTGCCAGTCGATTACCTCCACGCGGGGGTCATACGCTTCAACCCAATGCACAGCCCTCTCCAGCACCCGGTGAATGTGCCCACTCTCATTGGCGACGGCTACTACGGCCACGTCCGCGGATTGCCACACGTCCTGGTGATCGACTTCGGCAGTCGCGACCTCGAACCGCCGTCGGAGTTGATGGAGAAGCGGTTTCAAGATGCTGCGTTTGGCTTTGAGAGAGGCGACGCCGGGAAGGTACAACTGCAGTATGCACACACCAATGACCATGCCCCATCACCCCATCATTCACCGCCAGTGCTACGGGTCGTCTGGACCAAACGTGATGGCCTTTGGTTAAGCAGCCTTTCTCCATCTTTCACAGAGTGGCAGATGGAGATACCGTCAGTTTGGCAGTCTGCAGATCAGGCGTTCTCCTGCTCCTCGGTGGTCTCCTCTTGGGTCCCCTCAGAGGTTTCCTCCTCTGGCTCTTCCTTCTCGCTGTCACCGGCCGAAACGCCCTCTTTGAAGCCGCGGATCCCTTTCCCTAGCTCTGCTCCAATCTTGCCGATACGACCAGGTCCGAAGATCAGGATGGCAATGACAAGAATCAGGATCAGCTCAGGCACACCCAAATTGCGAAACAGCATGACTTCCTCCTCCGCGAGTACTTAAGGTGCCCAGATGATACTGGGATACGCACGAAAGGCAAGTATCTCTGCTTCGGCAACGACTTACTAAGGCGGCACCGCCAGCACGATGCTGTATGACGTCCCTGTACTTGTGCGAAAACAATTGGCAATGGTACAATCGCTGGGCGAAGGCCGCGCGGTTGCGTGGGCTGTGTCAGGAGGAGAGATACGTGCCAGATCTAGTTGGGATGTCAACCCCAGAGTACCGTGAGCTGCTCAACCAATGTGTCCACTGCGGCCTGTGTTTGGAGACCTGTCCTACCTATAGGCTGTTTGGGACGGAGATGGATGCGCCTCGAGGCCGTATTGCACTGATGCGAGCGGTTGTGCAGGATCGGATCGATCAACAATCCTTCCTTACGGTGTTCGCGGAGCACATCACCCTCTGTCTTGAGTGCCGTGCCTGTGAGTCTGCCTGTCCCTCTGGGGTGCAGTACGGCAAGCTGATTGAAGGGGCTCGTGTCGCACTCGAAGCCAAGCGTCACCCGGGTCCGCTAGAGAGGTTCGTGCGTTGGTTAGGAATGCGAGCCTTAATGCCCCGCATCGACAGGCTCAAGGTGTTGTCGCGGCTCCTGAGGCTGTACGAGGTCTCAGGCCTTCAATGGGTGGTCCGCACGCTCGGCTTCCTGCCCGAACCACTGGAAGCTATGGAGCGCATTTTGCCACCGATCCCGCCTGCGGCAATGGATTACAGTCATCCTGCCCCCGCCATTGGCGAAAAGAAGGGGACTGTAGCTTTCTTTTACGGATGTATTCAGGAAGCGTTCTTGAATAACATCAACCGAGCCACGGTGCGGGTTCTGCAGAGGAATGGCTATGAAGTCCATTTCCCTCTCTCGCAGACCTGTTGCGGCGCAGCCCAGTGGCATACGGGGGATGAAACGTTCGCGAGGGATCTCGCACGACGTAACATCGAGGCCTTTGAGCCTTACGATGTGGTGGTCAATAATGCGGGTGGATGCGGGCTCACACTCAAGGAATATCCTGATCTCTTGAAGGATGATCCCGAGTATGCGGAGCGAGCGCAGCGATTTGCCTCCAAAGTCAAGGACTTCAGTGAGTTTCTCTACGATCATCTCAATGTGCCCCCGAGAGGGGTGCTGCGGGTGCGGGCGACCTATGCCGATTCCTGTCATCTGCGGCATGGGCAGGATATCATCGACCAGCCCCGCGCTCTGTTATGCATGATCCCGGGTCTTGAGCTCATCGAGTTGAAGCATCCAGAGCGCTGTTGTGGGAGTGCCGGGATCTACAACATCGTGCGCCATGAGATAGCGACGGCTATCCTTGACGACAAAATCACCGACATTGCCAGCACCGGTGCTGATGTGGTGGTCACGAGTAACACGGGTTGTCATATGCAGATCGCAGCTGGGGTGCGGCGAGCACATCTCAACATGGTGGTTCTCCACATCGCTGAAATACTCGATCTCTCCTATGTATTGGCGGAGCGAGGCAATGGTGACGTGGTAGCGAGGCTCCGTGCCTCTCTCCATCATCCTCGGCCTCTCTTCGGTGCTCCTCAGCTCCCAAGGCGATGGTTGGCGTGGCAGGCCCGGCGTCTTCGGCGTTACCGACGGGGAACGGCTTTGGTGTCGCTGGCGAATCAGTTAGAGCCTGGTCAGGTGCTCGACGATCCAGTCGAACTCGTGACCTATCAGGTGGATGGAGGGTTGGATCGAGGGGACCCTGTTGGGGTTGTGTTCCCCTATGGCTCAGACGATGTCCAGAAGGTCATCCTGTGGGCCCGCGATCATGGCGTGCCGGTTGTGGCGCGCGGCGCGGGCACAGGACTGTCTGGTGGGGCCGTGGCGCGCAGGGGTGGTCTGCTGGTGGAATTCTCGCAGATGAAGCAACTCATCGAACTGGATGTCTCGGGGCGTGCTGCGGTAGTTCAGCCGGGGATGGTCAATCTGACATTGGATGAAATAGCCAAGGGGGAGGGCCTTTACTTCCCCCCTGACCCTGCCAGCGGACGCGCGGCGACCATCGGGGGGAACATCGCTGAGAACGCTGGTGGGCCGCACTGCTTCAAGTACGGGGTGACCACCAACTATGTCACCGGCCTGGACGTGGTGCTGGCAGACGGTAGAAAGGTGCGATTGGGGGGACGGGCACTTGACTACCCCTCCGTCGATTTGGTGGGCTTGATGATCGGTGCCGAGGGTACCTTGGGTGTGATCACCGAGGCCAGTGTGCGCTTGGTGCGCAATCCACCGGCTGTGCGGACGCTGCTGGCGGCGTTCAATTCCGTGGCTGAGGCAGGCGATGCGGTCTCGGCTGTGATTGCCGCAGGCTTGATCCCTGCCACGCTGGAGATGATGGGGCAGCGTATCATGCAGACCATCGAGGCCTACAATCATCCCGGCCTGCCTGTCCATGCCGGGGCAGCTTTGGTAATCGATGTCGACGGCTACCCTGACAGTGTGGAGCCGCAGCTTGAGGAGGTAAGTGCGGTGCTCCTCGAGCATGGCGCAATTGAGTTGCGTGTGGCACAATCAGAGGAGGAACGGGAGCGTATCTGGTATGCCCGCAAGAGCGCCGCGGGAGCCATGGCGCGGTTGGCAGTGGACCATTACACCGTGGATGGCTCGGTGCCGCGCAGTAAACTCGCCGACACACTGCGTCAGGTTATCCAAATCTGTGAGGAGCTGCATCTCGAGGTCCTTTTCCTCCTGCATGCAGGGGATGGCAACTTGCACCCCATGGTTCTGGTTCCTGATCCAGAGGATGAGGCGTTCATTGCGCGGCTTCGGGAGGGTGGGCGCCGCATGGCGGAAATGTTCGTTGCTCAGGGGGGATCCATCACCGGTGAGCATGGCGTTGGCATTGAGAAGCAGGCATTTATGCCTCTGATGTATGGACCCGAAGAGCTGTCAGCCATGCGGGAGATCAAGGAGATCTTCGATCCGTCGGAGTTGCTCAACCCTGGCAAGATTTTCCCGCCGAATGCGGACGCGATGGCCTGTGTTCCACCTCTCGTCGGTGCGGCACCGATGACTGAAGATGAGGTGGCTCCTTCAAGCGCGGAGGAGGTATCTCAAGTCCTATGCGGGTTGGCGGCTGCGGGGAAACACGTTCGAGTGATAGGGGGAGGGAGTAAGTCGTTCAAGCCGGTGACTGACGAGGTGATCCTCAGCACACGCGGTCTGAACGGAATCCTGGAGTGTGCACCTGATGACCTCTACGTCAGGGTTGGGGCCGGCACTCGGCTGGATGCCCTGGAAGAAGACCTGGGGCCGCTGGGGATGTGGGTCCCATTGATGTCCCCCTGGTCTGAGGCGACTGTTGGGGGTGTGGTGTCTACCGCATTCAATGGGCCTCTTCGGATGCGCTATGGTGGCGTACGTGACCTGGTGTTAGCTATGACCGTGGTGTTGGGGGACGGTCGCGTCCTGCATCTGGGGCGCCCGGTCATGAAGAACGTGGCAGGCTATGATTTGCAGAAACTCTTCATCGGTTCCTATGGGACTCTGGGGGTGATTACTGATGTCACCTTCAAACTCAGCCCAAACCCACGAAGGGTTCAAACGCTCTCGGTGCCTGTTCCTACGTTGTTCAAGGGGCTTGCTTGGGGACAGGCGCTCTTGCATACATCGCTGGTGGCATCCTCGGTGATGTTACTGCGAGGAGGAAGTCGGTGGCGAGGGGAGCATGGGGATGTACTGGTCTATACGGCGGAGGGGCAACCGGAGGATGTCGAGACAGAGATGAAATTGGTGGCCGGGCACTTGCGGGACCTGGGAGCCCCTGAACCTACATCTTTGCCCGATTCAGGCAATGTCTTGTGGGCTGAGTGGTTAGGACGGTCTGCGGCCCCCGAGGATCTTGTCATACGGGTAGGTGTTGCCCCCGGGGCTGTGAGCGAGTGGGTGCAACAGGCTGCTCCGCTGCTGAGCGAGTCGGAGCTTCTGGTGGACCTAGGCAATGGCCAGATCTTCGCCCGGGGGCAGCTTGATTTGGAGCAGGTGCGCCAGAGGGCTCGGGCAGCCGGTGGATATTGCGTGGTGATTCGAGCCGGGACGAGGGCTTGGTCCGCGGGGTTTGATCCCTGGGGATATGTGTCGGAAGCCGACGATCTTCTCCGTGAGATTAAGGCGCGTTGGGATCCGACAGGCTGTCTCAATCCTGGGATCTGGACACTCTAGCGGCACCCGGCTGAACTGTCATCTATGTTTCCAGGAGGTATCAAGGATGGGCAATGAACTGATGAGGATTCCGGTCGATGTGTTGGTACGTTTTATGGAGGAAGTCTTTCGCGCTCAGGGGGTGTCGGAGGAGGACGCCAAGATCTGTGCGGATGTCCTGATCACTGCTGACCTACGGGGGATCGAGTCGCATGGAGTTGGTCGGCTGAAGTACTACTATGATCGAATCCAGGCCGGTATTCAGTTTCCGGAGGCGCAGATGGAGGTCGTCAAGGAGACCGAGACGACGGCCCTGGTTGATGGCCATCATGGGATGGGGCATCCGACGGCTTATCGTTCGATGCAGTTGGCGATACAGAAGGCCCGGCGGTACGGTTTGGGTGGGGTGGCCGTGCGCAATGCTACACACTTTGGGATCGCCGGGTACTATGCCCTGATGGCGGCGGGTGAAGGGATGGTCGGCCTGACGTTCACCAACGCGCGTCCCTCGATTGCCCCTACGTTTAGCACCGAGCCTATGTTGGGCACCAACCCAATCGCTTTCGCGGCTCCGTCCGATCTGCCTTTCCCGTTCTGTTTCGACGGTGCGACTTCCATTACACAGCGAGGTAAGATCGAGGTCGCTGACCGCGCAGAGAAACCTATTCCGGAGGGATGGGTGATTGATGCCGAAGGTAATCCCATGACGGATCCTGCGGCTATTCTGGAGGCATTGCCGAAGTTTCAGGCAGCGTTGCTGCCATTGGGAGGCGCTGGAGAGCTGTTGGGTGGGCACAAGGGCTATGGCCTGGCTACGATGGTGGAGATCCTCTCGGCCGCGCTCTCTGGAGGACCTTTCATGAAGGATCTATTGGGCTTCAACGAGGATGGCTCGCGCCGTCCACACATGTTGGGCCACTTCTTCCTTGCCATCGATGTCGAGCACTTCGTCCCATTGCCAACGTTCAAAAAGATCGTGGGGGACATGATTCGAACGCTGCATCAGGCACGTAAAGCGCCTGGGGCGGCTCGTGTCTATGTGGCAGGTGAGAAGGAGTACGAAAAGGAACAGGAGATCCGTAGGTTGGGAGTCCCTGTCAATGCGAATCTACGCAGGAATCTGATCCTGATGCGTGATGCTCTGGGCATTGAGGGTTATGAGACGTACTTCTAGTCTGTCTCCTGGGAGGTCGAAGAGAAAGGGGGATTGTATATGACAGATGTACATGGACGCGTGTTCTTAGCTGTCGATCTCGGTGCAGAGAGTGGGCGAATTGTCGCTGGTCACCTGGATGAGGGGCGTGTCAGTCTGGAGGAAGTCCATCGGTTTCCCAACGGCCCGGTGACGGTGCGGGGTAGCCTGTTTTGGGATATCCTGGACCTATGGCGCAACATCAAGGTAGGATTGGCCAAAGCGGCGGTGGCGTTTGGTGATCGTATCAGTGGGATTGGCTTGGATACCTGGGGAGTTGATTTTGGATTGCTGGCGCGCGATGGGAGTTTGCTGGGTAATCCCTATCACTACCGTGACAGTCGCACAAATGGCATGATGGAAGCCGCCTTTGCCAAGGTCCCACGTGAGGAGATCTTCGCGCGCACTGGTATCCAGTTTATGCAGCTCAACAGCCTCTACCAGCTTGTGGCGATGGTCGAGGCCGACTCGCCCATCTTGGGCATAGCCGATCGGTTTCTCAATATCCCCGACCTGCTGAACTACTGGCTTAGTGGTCGCATGGTGAGCGAGTTTTCCATCGCCACAACGACCCAGTGCTATGACCCGCGAGCGGGGGATTGGGCCTGGGAGATGCTGGAGAAGCTTGGTATTCCCACTGCGATCTTCGGTGAGATCGTGCCGCCAGGTACCGTGTTAGGGCCATTGTCCAATGATGTGGCGGAGGAGACGGGACTGACGGGCGTCCCCGTGGTGGCGCCGGCGACACATGATACGGGCTCCGCGGTGGCTGCAGTGCCGATGGATCCTGAGAATGCTATCTATCTGAGTTCGGGTACCTGGTCTCTGATGGGGATCGAGGTGAAGGAACCAGTCATCAATGAGCGGATGCTGGCCTACAACCTCACCAACGAGGGCGGCGTCGAGGGCACCTTCCGTTTGCTGAAGAACATTATGGGGCTGTGGTTGGTTCAGGAATGTCGGCGCCAATGGCAGCATGAGGGCGAGGAGTACAGCTACAGTGAGATGGTGGACATGGCAGCTGCGGCGCCGCCCTTTGGCCCGCTTGTGTATCCGGGTGATGTGCGGTTCCTGCCGCCTGGGGATATGCCTGGCCGGATCCGTGACTTCTGTCGTGAGACGGGGCAGCGTGTGCCCGAGACCAAAGGCGAGATACTGAGGACTGCCCTGGAGAGCCTGGCGCTGGAATACCGGTGGGTGGCTGAGCGACTCGACGAGGTCGCGGGGCGCCATCTGGAGACGATCCACATCATCGGTGGGGGCTCCAAGAATGTCCTTCTGGACCAGCTAGCTGCAGACGCGACGGGGCGCGTGGTGATTACAGGCCCGGTGGAGGCAACGGCTCTGGGTAACGTGCTGGTACAGGCCATAGCCCTTGGTTTTCTGGGGTCTGTTGCAGAAGGGCGCGAGGTTATCCGACGGTCGTTTGATCTGCGGGTGTTCGAGCCGCGAGACACCGGGGCCTGGGACGCTGCCTACGCACGCTATCTTGAGCTGCGCAAAGAGTGACAGCGGCATATCATGGGGGCAGGAGTGTAGAAACTTCCCCAAGGCGGAGGAAGTGAGGATTCCCCTTTCATGGTCAGCGGGGCGGTCTGAAGACGCAGGAGGCGTTGACTTTGTGTCGACGCCTCCTGTGTTTGGCGATTTGTTTACAGTGCGGACGACTCACTTCTTCGTGGGAACGTGGCACAGCCACCAGTCCAGGCAACCTTCCATCCCACGGCGGGACTCGGCAGTCTTCTCATCCGAGGGGGGAGGAAGAATGACGTCATCACCGAATAACTCATTGTTGGGCCAGTTGGCAGGAATGGCAACGCCCTGGGCTTCGGCGACCTGGAACCCCCGAATCATGCGCAGCAGCTCGTCGAAGTTGCGCCCGAGCTCGGCCGGGTAGTAGAGAATGGCACGCACGGTGCCTTTGGGGTCCACGATGAAAACCGCACGGACGGTGTGGGTGGGGCTCCCCGGGTGGATGAGACCTAGCCTATCGGCCACTGCCCCCGTATCCGCGATGATGGGAAACTCGATCTTCACGCCCAGATTCTCCTGAATCCATTCGGTCCACTTGATATGTGAGAAGACCTGGTCAACACTCAGGCCGATGAGCTCTGTATTGAGTGCCTTGAACTGCTCATAGCGTTGCTGGAAGGCGTAGAACTCAGTCGTGCATACCGGCGTGAAGTCGGCTGGGTGGCTGAACAGGATGAACCACCGTCCCTTGAACGCATCGGGCAGGGTCATCGTGCCGTGTGTGGTGCTGACAGTCATGGTTGGGAATTTATCGCCGATCAGTGGAATACTTCTGCTCTCCATATCTCTGTACCTCCTGCTGGTTGTCATGAAACTAGTTGGTGCTTGTATCAAAGCTCGAGGAATCCGAGCTTTGTGTCTGACGGCCCGCCGCGCGGCAGACCGGGCAAACTCCATAGAATACCATCTCATAGCCCAGGATCTGGAACCCAGAGGCTGTCTCTATCTCAGCGATGAGTGCTGCTGGCCACTCCTCCATGGGATAGTCGATGATGCGCTTACACTGGATGCACATCAGGTGTGGGTGTGGCTCCGCCTGATAGCCATCGTATCTGGCTTCTCCATCTCCGGTGCTCAATTCCTGGATTTCCCCTAATTCTTTCAGGGTTGACAGAGTCTTATAGACTGTTGCCCGACTCATAGTGGGGAAGCGTGTACGAAGTTGTTCATAGAGCTGGTTTGCAGTTGGGTGAGTGGTAGTGTCGGCCAGCAACGCGACCAACGCTAGCCGCTGAGGAGTCAGACGGAAGCCACGGCTCTTGAGCGACTCTATCATCTGCTGAAAGCGAAGGGTGTTCTGGACGTTGTTCATAATAACCGGTATCTGTAAATAATGATTATCTATAAATATTATAGATCCATATGTGGTTTTTGTCAAGAACTTCCCCTTGGCTTTTTCTTTCATTCATCTGCGCCGCAGGACAGTATACGGAAGACGGTGTGCCGGATGGGACCCCCAGCACTTATCGCTTCAACCCGTTCTTTCCCGCGTGAGTGGGGTGGGGTTCGCGGAAGGCTTCTGAGAGGACTCTGGACGGCAAGCCGCGGGCGCTTGACGAATCCCGACAATCCATTAGAATGCGTCAAAATAGCGCGTATTGGAATTGATATCGCAATGTTTGAGTCTCTGACGGGAAAGCTTCAAGCTGTGTTTGACCGGCTCGGGAAGCGGGGCGTGCTGCGCGAGGAGGACGTGCAGGCGATGCTTCGTGAGATCCGGCTTGCGTTGCTGGAAGCTGACGTCAACTATAGAGTCGTCAAGGGCTTTGTCGCCCGAGTGCGGGAGAAAGCCGTCGGTGAGACAGTCTCCAGAGCGCTTAACCCTGCTCAACAGGTGGTCAAGATCGTCCACGAGGAGCTGGTGGCGACGCTGGGGGAGCCTGGGCGTCTCTCGTTAACAGGACGTCCGCCTTACGTCATTATGCTGGTGGGCCTTCAGGGGTCCGGAAAGACGACCACTGCAGCGAAGCTGGCGATTCATCTGCGATCTCAAGGACATTATCCGTTGTTGGTTGCGGCTGACGTTCATCGTCCTGCTGCGCTGACTCAGTTAGAGGTCCTGGGACGCCAGATCAATATACCGGTCTATGGCGAGGAACATGGGACGTCCGCGGTTGCGATTTGTGAACACAGCCTCGAGGCCGCGCGCGAGAGAGGCGCTGACACCATCATCGTGGATACGGCCGGGAGGCTTCAGATCGATGAGGCGATGATGGAGGAGTTGGAGCAAATACGCGATCGTCTCAAACCTGTGGAGGTCCTCCTGGTGGCCGATGCGATGACGGGACAGGAAGCTGTCAGCATCGCAGAAGGTTTTCATGAGCGTGTGGGATTGACCGGTCTGATCTTGACGAAGGTGGATGGCGATGCCCGCGGCGGGGCTGCTATCAGTATGCGAGAGGTGACCGGTGTGCCCATCAAGTTTCTGGGTACAGGAGAGAAACTCAATGGTCTGGAGCTGTTTCACCCTGACCGGCTTGCCTCCCGGATCCTGGGGATGGGCGATGTGTTATCGCTTATTGAGCGGGCTGAGTCGGCTTTCGACGCTCAGCAGGCCGCGAAGATGGAACGCAAGCTCCGTAAGGGAGAGTTTGATCTCGAGGATTTTCTCGAGCAATTACGTCAGGTTCGGAGGATGGGGCCACTCCAGGAAGTGCTTGGTATGATCCCCGGATTAGGACGGACGATGCGGGGGATCGAGATTGATCAGAGAGAAGTCGAGCAAAACCTGAAAGCTGTAGAGGCGATCATCCTGTCGATGACGCCGGAGGAACGCCGCTATCCAAAGATTCTGAATGCGAGTCGTAAGCGGCGCATTGCTGCAGGTAGCGGGACGTCGGTTCAGCAGATAAACCAATTGCTTAACCAGTTCCGTCAGATGCAGCGTACAATTAAGCAGTTCAATCGGGGCAAAATGCGTAGCCTGCCGCGGTTGTTCTAGCTCTATCTCGATCTGCATTCTCATTAAGCTGGGGATGGAGCATCAGAGTGGTTTCGCAAATGCAGTACAGACAAGATTGAATCGAGTAGGAGGCCTATGCTAAGGATAAGACTTCGTCGTGTAGGGGCTCGGAAGCAGCCCAGCTATCGTATCGTGGTCGCGGAGAGGCAAGCACCACGCGACGGTAGGTTTGTCGAGGTCATCGGGTTCTATAATCCGAGGACAGACCCAGAGACGGTCAAGATCAAAGAAGCGCGAGCGTTACACTGGTTGTCGGTCGGTGCACAGCCCAGTGATGCCGTTACCCGCATCTTCAAGACTCATGGCACTTGGGCACGGTTTGAGCGACTGAAGGCGGGTGAATCACTGGACGTGCTTGTGGCGGAGGCGGAGAGCCAGGCGCAGTCTGGGCAGGGTGGAGTGCTTCCCGAGCAGGTGGGAGTGGCGGCAGAGGAGACGGTTGTCCCTGAGCCCGAAAGCGAGGAAGATACGGCCGAGGCCTAGGCCTTGCCAGGCACGGCTCTCGGATGGGATCGGACGTTGTCGCCTGTCTGGTTCACGCCTCGGTGGCTGTGTAAGGTTTGCCGATCGTGCGGTTGCTGCCATACAACGCATCCCGGTCTCTGAAGCGTTCGTGTTTCACTCACCCAAGGAGGTAGCACAATGTCCAAGGTCAAGGATTTGGTCGAATATGTCGTCAAGGCTTTGGCGGATAAGCCCGATGCCGTGAACCTGTCGGAGATTGAGGGCGAGACGTCTATCGTGCTTGAGCTGCGAGTAGCACCCGAGGATATGGGGCGGATGATTGGTCGCGAAGGGCGCACAATCAATGCCCTGCGCTCCCTGGCAAGGGTTTTGGGTGCGAAAATGGGTAAGAAGGTTACGTTGGAGATTGTGTAGCTATGGCCGAAAGGCCGGAAACCGAAGGGCAACGGGGCTCAGGCGTGCGTCCGACGCAACCTGAGCCCCGTTATTTGGCAGTGGGGCGTATCGTGCGCCCGCATGGTGTCCATGGTGAGCTGCGGATGGAGTTGCTGACGGACTATCCCGATCAGCTATCGCGGCTTAAGACAGTGTATGTGGGCGAGCGCTACGTGACCTTTGAGCTTGCTGGTGTCCGTCTTCACCAGAAGGTCGCATTGATCAAGCTTGAGGGGTGCGAGGACCGGGATGCCGCTGAGATGTTGCGTGGACAACTCGTGTATATCAAGCGTGAGGATGCTGTACCGCTTGAGCCGAATGAGTTCTATGAGCATCAGGTCTGCGGGCTCAAGGCCACGTTGACCTCTGGTGAATCGCTGGGTGAGGTGGTTGAGGTCTTTACGCTTCCCGGTGCCAATGATGTGCTGGTTGTGCATGGGCCACGCGGGGAGGTCCTGATTCCGGTCATTGAAGACGCCATTGCTGCCATTGACCTGGAGGCTGGACAGGTGTGGATACATCCTATGCCTGGGCTACTACCTGATGACTGATCTTGCGCTTAAGCGGATGTC
Source organism: uncultured Anaerolineales bacterium (assembly GCA_964385885.1). Taxonomy (GTDB): domain Bacteria; phylum Chloroflexota; class Anaerolineae; order B4-G1; family SLSP01; genus PWVB01. The sequence goes on from CAYLRT010000004.1 coordinate 55,529, forward strand.
TCAGCGGGCGGTTGCTTGATCTGCATCCAGATTCTGGAGGGTGCATGGAGGAAACGCTCCGGTACTGGGTAGGATTCAACCTTGTACGTGGTGTTGGGCCGGTCCGTCTTCGCAGACTCCTGCAGGTGTTTGGCGATGTAGCCTCGGCCTGGACGGCCACCGAGGCCGCGCTTCGAGCCTCTGGCCTCGACGAGCGAGCGCTGCGTAACCTGCTCAAGGTACGGGCTCAGGTTGATCTCGATCAGGTCCTTCAGAAGGCAATGGATCTGGGGGTCAGGATCCTCACCTGGGAAAGTCCAGAATATCCTACGTTGCTAGCTCAGCTCCCTGATGCGCCGCCTGTTCTCTATCTGTGTGGCGAATGTCTGCAGGAGGATGAGTGGACGGTAGCCGTCGTCGGGACTCGCAAGGCATCGGCGTATGGACAGCAGGTTGCCTATCGTCTGGTATCCGAATTGGCATCCAATGGCCTTACGATTGTGAGTGGGCTCGCTCGGGGCATCGACAGCATCGCACATCGGGCTGCGATCGAGGCCGGTGGGCGTACGATTGCTGTGTTGGGCTCTGGGGTTGATCACATCTATCCTCCAGAGCATCGCGGGTTGGCCCAGGCGATCACTGAGCATGGCGCTCTGGTCAGTGATTATCCTCTGGGGACGCGGCCTGAGGCCTCGAATTTTCCGCCTCGCAATCGTATCATCAGTGGCCTGAGTCTGGCGACGATTGTGATCGAGGCCGGCCTCAGAAGTGGTGCGCTCATCACTGCCGACTTCGCTCTGGACCAAGGGCGTGAGGTGTTCGCGGTGCCGGGCAGTATCCTCAGCCCATCTTCGGCCGGCTGCAACCGCCTCTTGCGTGACGGGGCTCATGTGTTGACGGAGGCCCGAGATGTCTTCGAGGTACTGCATTTGGGCCAGGTTGAGGAAAAACGGGCAGCGCAGATGGCCTTGCCGAAGACACCAACAGAGCGTGCCGTGTTCGCTCAGCTTTCAACAGATCCGCAACATGTGGATGACCTGGCACGGGCGACTGAACTGCCGGCAGCCACTGTAAGTGGAGCCCTGGTACTCATGGAACTCAAAGGGTTGGTGCGCCAAGTGGGCCCTCTGACCTACGTTCGAGCTTTCGAGCCCCCCGGTCAGTATCAGGTAAGCGATTCGCTCGATCCCGTGTGAGGGGATTGGTACCTCAAAGATGTGGGAGAAGACTATGGCTATGGAACTGGACAGACATCGCTATGCCGTGATCATGGCGGGCGGGGTGGGATCGCGGTTATGGCCGCTCAGTCGCAAAGGCTCACCCAAACAGACCCTGAATCTGTTTCGCGAGAGGACGTTGTTCCAGTTGGCCGTGGATCGTCTGCTCTCTCTCTTGCCCCCTGACCGTATTCTGGTCGTGACCACGCAGGCACAGGTGGCGACACTAGCCCGGCAATATCCTGACCTGCCTGCACAGAACTTCATTGTCGAGCCAATGGGGCGAGGTACAGCGCCCTGCATTGGGTTGGCCGCCCTACATATCCAACAGCGTGATCCCGATGGCCTTATGGCTGTTGTCGCGGCGGATCACTGTATTCGTGATGTTCCTGCCTTCTGTGCGGTCCTGGAGGCGGCCTACGTAGTGGCTGACAAAGGATATCTCGTCACTCTGGGTATCACACCTACTTTCCCGTCGACTGGCTACGGCTACATTCGTGTGGGAGAGAAGCTTGGTGAGGTCCATGGCGCCGTGTACTTCCGTGCCAATGCGTTCATCGAGAAGCCTGATCTGGCCCGAGCGAGGGCGTTTCTCGCTGCGGGGGACCGCGTTTGGAACAGTGGTATGTTTGTCTGGCGGACCGATCGAATTCTGGAAGAGATAAGTCTCTGGATGCCTGAATTGCACCGCGCGTTGATGCGGATTCAGCCAACATTGGGACATCCAGAGCATGACGCCGTATTGCGGGAATCCTGGGCTTCTCTGGAGAAGCAGACGATTGACTATGGTATCATGGAGCACGCCGAGCGTGTGGCGGTGATCCCCGCCTCTATCGAGTGGTCCGATGTTGGGAGCTGGTCAGCCATTATGGATCTGCATGAGGGTGACGAGGCAGGCAATGTCTTGCAAGGAGACGTCATCCCTGTGGACACGGTCAGAAGCATGGTTCTTGCCCACAGTGAGCGCCTCGTCGCTGTCGTTGGTTTGGAGGATGTGATTGTCGTGGATACCCCCGACGCACTGCTCATTACACGGCGAGATCTCTCCGAGCGAGTTCGTGAGGTGGTCGAACGTCTACGGCTCAAGAAGAGAGAAGACCTTCTATGATGTCATCCAAGTGACTCTTGACACGCCGACAGGTTTCTGTATGATTCGGACCAGCAAGGGGGAATCAAGAAAAATTGGGAAACACAATGTCAGATACTGTTAACTTTGAAGCGTATTGCGTTAAGTGTAAGCAGAAGCGGGAGCTGGTCGATCCAGTTCCCGTCTTTACACGCGATGGCCGCCCTGCCCTCAAGGGACGATGCAGTGTGTGTGGGAGCAAGGTGTTTCGCATGGGGCGGACTCCTTTGCATGAGGGCTTGGAGCCGCCTCCTGTGGAGCCACGGGCCCGGCGTGCGAAAAAGGGACGCTTGGTCATCGTTGAGTCACCAACGAAGGCGAAGACCATTGGACGGTTCCTGGGCAAGGACTTCGTGGTGAAAGCTTCGGTGGGGCACGTGCGTGATCTTCTGCGCTCTCAGCTCTCGGTGGATGTGGACCATGATTTCGCGCCCAAGTATCGGGTGCCAAATGAGAAGCGGACTGTGGTGAAGGAACTGGCCGCAGCCGCCAAGGGTTCCGCTGAGGTGTACCTGGCCACAGACCTGGATCGAGAGGGGGAGGCCATTGCCTGGCACCTGAAAGAGGTGTTGAAGCTTTCTGATGACCAGATACGGCGCGTGGTTTTCCACGAGATCACGAAATCTGCGATCGATGAGGCCTTTGCGCATCCCCGTGCTCTGGACATGAACCTGGTCGACGCCCAGCAAGCGCGCCGGGTCCTGGACCGACTTGTGGGGTATAAGCTCACGCCTCTCCTGTGGCGCAAGGTGCGCAGCCGTCTTTCGGCCGGTCGGGTTCAATCGGTCGCACTGCGTTTGATTGTAGAGCGGGAGCGTGAGGTAGAAAGCTTTGTGCCACAGGAATACTGGACGATCGATGCCGAGCTGCAACCCGCGACGGCGGCCAGTGGTGACGGGACGACCTTCAAGGCGCGCCTGGTTCAGATTCGGGGCGAGGATGTCGAGTTTGGGACTCAGGAAGACGTAGCACCTGTTCTGGACGAGTTGGAGCGTTCCCGATACGTGGTGTCCAGCATCAAACGGGGGACGCGCAGGCGCAGGCCGGCACCCCCCTACACTACGAGCACACTCCAGCAGGAGGCCTCCAGCAAACTCCGTTTCGCTGCCCGGAAGACGATGCGGATAGCCCAGCAGCTCTATGAGGGTGTGGAGTTGGGAGGAGGGAACGCCGAAGGGCTCATCACCTACATGCGTACAGATAGTGTCCATGTGGCTCCTCAAGCCCAGGCGGAGGCCCGTGGGTTGATCGCGGAGCGGTTCGGCGCGGAGTATTTGCCTGAGAAGCCACCCATCTATCGGACTCGCTCACGAGTTGCACAGGAGGCCCATGAGGCTATCCGCCCTACCCATGTGTCCCGCACGCCGGAATCTGTGAAGCCCTATCTCAGTGCCGATCAGTATCGGCTCTACGCTTTGATCTGGCGTCGTTTCGTTGCCAGCCAGATGGTGCCTGCTATTTATGATACGATTGCGGTAGAGGTCCTCGCTGGCGCGGGGGAGGATTTGCCCTATCTCTTCCGCGCGTCCGGCTCGACCCTCCGATTCGCGGGTTATCTCATTGTTTATGGGGGCAAACAAAGCACCAACGGCGGGAAAGATGAGGAGACGCAGCGGATTCCTTCCCTGGAACAGGATCAGGTCCTGGCACTCGTGCGCCTGTTGCCTGAGCAGCATTTCACTCAGCCGCCACCCCGCTACACAGATGCTGCGCTGATCAAAGCTCTGGAGGAGTTTGGGATTGGCCGCCCGTCGACCTACGCGAGCATTCTGAGCACCCTTTCCCAGAGGGGGTATGTCGAGCGTGATGGGAGGCGATTGCGCCCCACAGAGATCGGCAAGTTGGTGAGCGACTTGCTGGTGGAGCATTTCCCGCGGTTTATCAACGTGGATTTTACGGCTGAGATGGAGGCGAAGTTGGACGAGATTGCGTCCGGGGGCCAGGACTGGGTCGCTGTCCTGCGTGAATTCTACCCCCCTTTCGAAGAGGCGCTAAAGAAAGCCGAGGAAACGATCCCCAAGGTTGAGCAAGTTGAGTACGTGGGTCGTCCGTGCCCGGCCTGCGAAGATGGTCAGTTGATCGTGCGCTGGGGACGGTTTGGCAAGTTCATTGGCTGTTCGAACTACCCCACATGCCGTTACACCGAGCCATGGCTGGAGAAGATCGGTGTGAAGTGTCCGGAGTGCGAGGATGGCGAGATCGTCGTGCGGCGCACAAAGCGGGGCCGGGTGTTCTATGGATGCTCCAACTATCCGGAGTGCGAGTTCCGATCATGGAAGCGCCCACTTCCACAGCGGTGCCCGAAATGTGGAGGTCTTCTGGTGATCGCCAGCAAGAATACAGCTCAGTGTACGGTGTGCGAGTCGACGTTTACGCTTGATGAGCTTCCGTTTAGCGAAAGCGAGCCTGTCAAGACCACCTGACCCCTCGCATATTCAGAGGTCACAAAAAGGCAGACCACGGCTTCCGATGAGGAGGGCGTGGTCTGTGTCTCTCTGGCGGCTCGGGTGTAGGGCGCGGCACGTGCTATAATGGCGTTATTGGTTTTTGGGCTGAGCTGCGAGGAATGGGAGGTGGACTCGTGACCCCCTACGACTGGTTGTTCGTCTTCGTTGGTGTTGCGGTTGTTGTCCTGTTCACATTTTCCCGACTGGTGAGAGCTCTGCTGGGGCTGGTGGAGCTGTGGATGGCGACATTACTCAGTGGACTTCTCTACCAGGCGCTGGCCTTTCGTCTCCAGGCTCTGACAGGTAGAAACCCGGTCTTGGGGCGCGGGCTCATATTCGATATTCTGCTGTTGGTCTTCCTGGTTGCGGGATACATCAGCACTCGCATTGCTTTCCCAGTTACCAAACTGCCCGCCCTTGGGGTGTTGGACAACCTGTTGGCGCTGCTAGTGGGAGTGGTGATCGCGGTTTTGCTGCTGGCGCTGTTGGTGAACAGCTTGGGCGTGATGACCTCTGAGCGATGGTCGGCGAATCCCACGGGCTGGGGACGACTGCGCGCTGTCTTTGTGACCTCGCGCATACGGCAATGGACAGCGCCCATGTTGCGCCTCTATGCCTGGAGCTTTGTGCCTTTCTTCCAGGGGATACCGCCAGCTCTGGCGCCCCAGGGGTGAAGGGTTTTCTCACAAAGGTGAGTTGGTAGGCTGAGGGATACGAAGGATCATGGACCGTCATTGGCAGAAGTTGGAGTATCCACAGGTCCTCGAACGCCTGGCCTCGTACACAGACTTCTCTGGAGGCAGGGAACTGGCGTTGGCTTTGACCCCGGCCTTCGAGATCCACGAGGTGCGAGAGCGTCAGGCGTTGACGGCCGAGGCCCGTGCGCTTCTGGAGGTTAGGCCAGACTTCGGCCTGGGTGGAGTCTCCGATATCCGCCCTCTGGTCGAACGTGCCCGGCATGGTGCCACGTTGCTTCCTACGGAGTTCCTAGAGATCAAGGCCACATGTTCTGGCGTAGGACGTGTGCGTCGCCTCCTAACGTCACTGGACTCTCGGTTCCCTGGTTTGGGTGACATCGCCTGGCGGATAGAACCTCTTCCTGCCTTGCAGGAGGCCATCGGCCGGGTTCTGGATGACCGGGGTGAGGTACGGGACACCGCCTCGGATGATCTCGGTCGGATTCGTCGTGAGCTGCGTGTGACGCAATCCCGACTTCAGGATCGTCTGCAGCGTATTCTGACCTCACCTGAGTTCGCGCCTTATTTGCAGGAGGCGCTGATTACACAGCGCGCTGGGCGATTCGTCATCCCGGTCCGCACGGACTACAAGGGACAGGTGCCGGGGATTGTCCATGATCGCTCCTCGAGTGGGGCGACCCTTTTCATCGAGCCAACCCAGCTTGTGCCACTCAATAACGCTTTGCGAGAGCTGAAGCTGGCAGAGGAGGAGGAGGTCCGCCGGCTACTGCAGAGGTTGACGGCCCGAGTGGCACGAGAGGCCGATCTCCTGCATCATACGCTTGA
>CAYLRT010000004.1:61920-66945 GCA_964385885.1 uncultured Anaerolineales bacterium
AGAGGTTGACGGCCCGAGTGGCACGAGAGGCCGATCTCCTGCATCATACGCTTGAGGCGGTGGCGGAGCTCGATCTGGTGGTGGCAATGGCCCGCTACGCAACGGATCTGGACGCTACTATGCCCAGGCTTCTCCCACTGCCATCATCACCGCCTCGACCGATCGGTGAAAACCTGTACGGTGGCGGGGTGATACGCCTCAAGGGAGCGCGGCATCCGCTCATTCCCTCGGATCGCGTCGTGCCTGTCGATATTGTGGTCCCTGATGAGACACACATCGTCGTTATCACAGGGCCTAATACAGGAGGTAAGACGGTCACGTTGAAGACCGTAGGGCTGTTGACCCTGATGGCGCTCTCCGGTATGCAGCTTCCCGTTGATGAGGGAGCCGAGCTTTCCTGCTTCGAACGGGTTGTCGTTGATATTGGCGATGAACAGTCCATCGAGCAGAGCCTGTCAACATTTTCGTCTCACCTGAGCAATATCCTGTCCTTCCTGGATGATGTAGATCATCGATCCCTGGTCCTGTTGGATGAGCTGGGAGCCGGGACAGACCCTGCCGAAGGGGCAGCGCTGGCTCATGCTCTGTTGGAGGCCTTCCGCCGCCGGCGTTCTATGATCTTTGTGGCGACGCACTATCCTGAGCTTAAACTCTATGCCCATGACACCCCGGGCGTGGTCAACGCATCCGTGGAATTCGACGTGGAGACGCTATCGCCGACCTATAAAGTAACCATGGGGCTGCCCGGGAGGTCCAATGCCTTTGCCATCGCCCGACGGTTGGGGATGCCTGAGGAGATTGTGAAGGATGCTCAGAGCAGACTGAACAGGGAAGCTTTGCATGCAGAGGATATGTTGAATGACTTGCATCGGCTACGGATTCAAGAGGCGCAAGCCCGTGACGCGGCACGGCAGGCACTGAGTGAGGCTCAGAAGCTGCAGCAGGCGCTGGAGCGGCGCCTCAAGGAGATCGAGGCTGAACGCACGCGGATCTTAGCAGAGGCGCGTGCCAAAGCCGAGGCCGAACTCGAGCCGTTGCGGGAGGAAGTACGGCGCCTTCGTACCCGGTTAAGGTTGGTGCCTTCCTCAGAAGCCGCGGAGAATCTGGAGACACTCGTTGGTGATCTGCAGGCTCTTGAATCGCGTCTGGAGCAGATGGAGCCTTCACAGCAGGCCGGGCCTCTGGATGGGGAACCTGCCCAGTCCTGGTCCATCAAGCCAGGAGACCGGGTTCGAGTACGCTCACTAGGTGTGTCGGGTGTGGTGGTGGGGCTTGATGGAGATGAAGCGACGGTCCAGATTGGTGCCATCCGCACCCGTCTGCCATTGGTCGATGTGGAGCCCACTCAACCTGTGGCGGAGCCGGCTTCCAAAGGGGTCTCGATGCCATCACGTGTCAGATCTCCGGGCCTGGAGATTGATCTGAGAGGACAGACAGTTGAGGAGGCACTGGAGCATCTTGAACGTTATCTGGACCAGGCAACCATGACAGGGTTGCCCTGGGTGCGTGTCATCCATGGAAAAGGTTCAGGGACTTTACGCGCTGCGGTGCAGCGGACGCTGAAGGACCATCCGTTGGTTGCGTCCTATGAGACGGCTCCGCCAGCTGAGGGTGGAGAGGGTGCCACAATTGTGCGCTTGACCGCCACCGGGTAGGGTGGGGCGTGGTGCCTGCATTCGAAACAAGACACAGGGGCTTGATTGTACGCAAGCCCCTGTGTCCTGCCTTGTGCTCTTTAGGTCACTTGCTGCTGCTATTCGACTCCGGGCTCGAGGAGTCAGAGCTGGTTTGTTTCTCCTTAGTGGAGGGGCTCTCAGGCTCCTCTTTTCGAACACCAGGGATCGAGGTAGAGGACTTAGAGCGGTTATCCGTGACGTAGAAGCCTGATCCCTTGAAGATGATACCTGCAGGTTGAATCAACCGCACGACGGGCCCACCACAGTCAGGACACGTCTTCACAGGCTCGTCACTGAAGCTCTGGCGTCGTTCGAATCGCAGCCCACACTCTTGACACTGATATTCGTAGAGTGGCATACTGCTCACCTCCTACCCTAACTAACCCTGTTATTATAGGTTTGTTGTGTGAGATGGCAAGCCTGGACGTCTGGTAACTGCCCCAAGAACAGTTGGCGAAACAGGGGCAAGACCAGCTTTCATCTTGTGGAGTGCCCGTCACCTTGATAGATGGGTGGCGTACGCGAGCCATTGCCTGCGTCTAGGGCTCTCGGCAAGGGCCTCGACAGAGGTGACAGTCACCGCCTCTCCTCCACCACTCTCGTAACAATCTCGACGTATGTAAAGGGGCACAGCCCTTTTTTCACGGGATGCACATCCTGTGACGATGCATAGCCGTCACACCACAGGAGTAGGCTATGTGTTCCAGGCAAGTGTGAGCCGTCTCTACGAACGGAACTTAATGCGCAGTCGTCGCAGTAGGACACTCAATGGGCCGGCTCTCAGGCGCCCTGGCGTTGCCTGTCCTGATATCTGGTTGCCCCACGTTTCGTAGTGTACGAGTTCCTCCAGTGGCTTCCTGGGGGGCGGGGGCGGTTCTTCAGCGGGATACCCGAGTGTGAGCAGCGCCACAAGCTCGACGTGCTGCGGAAGTTTCAGGATGTCCGAGAGAGCCTGACGATCTAGTCCTCCGATCCAACATGTCCCCAGACCGAGCGCAGATGCCTGCAGCATCATGTACGCCCCCGCAAGTCCGATATCCTCATGCAGAAACTGACGATAGACGCGACTTCGCGCGTCGCCACACAACGCAATGATCACAGGTGCCTCTTCCACATGGGCCCAGCGTATGAAGTAGTACGCTGCATGTTGTGCGACGGCGCGACGCATGGCTGGGTCACGGATCACGATGAAGGACCAGGGCTGGCGATTACTGGCGGAAGGAGCCCAACGACCTGCTTCCAGCACCTGCTGGAGCAGTTCGTCAGGGACTGGATCTGAACGGTAGCGTCGGATGCTACGCCGTCCGATGAGTAGGCTCATTGTGGCCTCGGGCGAAGGCAACTTCGATGTGTCTGTCATGGGCGTCTCCCTGACTTCTTCAGAGTATAGCGAATACGCTCGAGCAATTCATCCAGCATTTCAGGTGTAAGCAGCCCAGTCTGGGTGTTTCGCTGACTGGGGTGATAGGAGGCGAACAGAGTGGGTAGGGGAGATGGTAGCTGGACCTCCAGGCCATGTTGAAAGGACAGACGAGACCCCCGATATCCAGAGGCCTTGAGAAGACGGAGGTACCCTTGAAAGGCAGTCCGTCCCAGGGCAAGGACAACCTGCAGGTTGCTGAGCAGCCCTATCTCCCGTGCCAGGAAGGGCTGGCATTGAGCAATTTCATCCGCTGTGGGGCGATTCTTTGGGGGGACGCAGCGCACTACAGCGGAAATAAACGTATCATACAACTGAAGTCCATCGTCGCGCGTGTGGGAGCCTGGCTGGTTGGCGAAGCCAGCTCGATGGAGTGCAGCGAAGAGCGTGTTGCCCGAGCTGTCGCCGGTGAACATGCGTCCGGTCCTGTTGGCTCCGTGTGCGCCAGGTGCCAAGCCGATGATGAGCAGCCGGGCAGCGCGATCACCAAAGCCTGGAACCGGTTTGCCCCAATAGGTCCAGTCCTTGTATGCGCGTCGCTTGATGCGGGCGACCTCTTCTCGCCATCCCACCAGACGTGGACAACGGCGACAGGTGATAATGTCGTGCGTGAGTTGTTCCCAGGTATCGTGCATCGCTGTCCCTTTCTAGAGGTCACCGCTCACAGTCGACCCAGGCGGTTACCCCTCCAGACAGGTGATCCAGGTAGGCTAGGCACGCTGCGATCACGTCGTCCAATGGCTCTTCTGTGTTGACCGTAAGGTGTGGCACGGTCAGCGGATCAGCCGTCGCCCGCAGGTGTCGGTAGAGCGTAACTCCACGGTTCTTTGCTGGATGGGTCCCTGTCACTTGATCCTGTTCTAGGCGATGAAGCGCGGTTTCCTCTGAGCAGATGCACTCGATGAAGACGACTTGAGCCGACATAGCCTGCGCGGCATCGAGGAGACGTGTGACGTCCTCGGAGCGTGAGAAGGTGCGACCATCCAGAATCACGGGGCGGTTTTGCCTCCTTCGCAACAGGAAGGCTGCCACTTGCAGCGCAATCTCAATGCAGAGGTCGTCTTGCTCTCGGGAATACTCAATATCTTCAGGACGAAACAGGGCCGCTCGGATTGCGTCCTTGTCGAGTACTGGAGCCTGCAGGATCTGACTTAGCCTCCGGGCAACTGTAGATTTCCCCGTGCCTGGCAGCCCGGCCATCACGATGAGCATGCGACTCCCTCTGGCCGAAGTGAAATCTCCTGTGGGCCTGTGATCAGAGATTCTGCTGTTCGCGGGACAGGGGCTACCCGTACTTGAGCTACCAGCGTTGGAATTTGAGCAGACCCTCGAGCGGCTTTCGTCGCTTGGGACGAGGGGAATCATCTGGATAGCCAAGGGGTGTCATCACGATGGGGTCGACACCGGCAGGTAGGTTGAAGACCTCACGTGCCGCATCCGGATTGAAGGCCCCAATCCAACAAGTCCCCAGTCCCAATGCCGTTGCTGCCAGCACCATGTGGTCCATGACGATGGCGGCGTCTACATCCATATAGCTCTTCCCATCGTGGTTGCGGACCCATGCTTCGGCTTCAACACCACACACACACAGCACGAGCGGGGCAGCGACGAACCACTCCTGCCGATAAACCCTTAGTAGGGCCTCGCGCTGGCCTTCTGTCTCGATCACCAGAATACGGAATGGCTGGCGATTGGCCGCTGTCGGCGCGAGCCGGGCCGCTTCCAGGATCTTGTCCAATTTCTCCTTCTCGACCCTGTCTGACTTGTAGGAACGAACACTGTAGCGTTTTTTGATCAGCTCAAAGAAGTCCACGGCGTCCACCTCCTCAGCACGGATTTGGGCGTTAACTCTACGTCTATTCTGTAACGGGCCGGGTGGAATGTCAAGCGGCCCTATGCTGGTTCCTCATCTGATGTGGATCAAGGACC
>CAYLRT010000005.1:0-20012 GCA_964385885.1 uncultured Anaerolineales bacterium
AAAATGAGAGCATGTGGAGGAGCAATGAGCAAACGACGGCGGTACAGTGCAGCGTGCAAGTTCAGGTTGGCGCTGGCAGCCGCGAGAAGCAGAGTCGGGCGAACGGGTAGAGATGCTGGGTTACGTTGCCCCTGTTAAGATTCATCAAAGCGTGGTATTTTTGCTGTATCAGCAACCGAGTTTTACTCGCTCCCCTTGCCGTGGTCCAGAACATGGGGATCACCTCAATTGTTGATGGTATGAGAGATTGAGGTTGGTAAAAATATGTATACATGTTTAAGTGGGCACCTAACCTTGGTTGCAGCGGACAGCAGCTTCATCACTCGCAATAGCGGGCGTGATTTGCAAAGGATGTAGCGAGTTGTTGCGGTGATTTCATAGTCACTGCCGCTGCCGTTGATGCCATCGTTAAGCGCGGGTTTTGACAGGGCGGGCGAGTGGGATAGAGTTGTTGTATAATGGATCTAGAAGATGGTAGGATACCGCTGGTCAAGGAATACCGATTGACGGATCACGCGCGGTTTCAGATGGAGCGCCGCGGGGTCGAGGGATCGGATGTTGCGAGGGTGTTGAGTGCGCCGGAGCAGGCGGAAGTAGTACGGCCGGGGCGGGTGGTGTATCAGTCGCGGTTCGAGCGAGGAAAGGCTGGGCGGGTCTACTTATTGCGGGTGGTGGTGGACGTGGAACGGGAGCCTGCGGAGGTGGTGACGGCGTACTGGACGAGCCAGGTGGAGAAGTATTGGAGGGATGAGGGATGAAGGTGATCTATGACCGGGAGACGGACACGCTAACGGTGATCTTCAGCGAAGCACCGGTAGTAGAGAGTGATGAGGAGAAGCCCGGAGTGATTTTGGATTATGATGCGAGCGGGAATTTGGTGTCATTGGAGATATTGGATGCATCGCAGCGGGTTGGGTTGCCGTATCAGATAGAGTATCGGGTTATGCCGACAGGGGTGTCATCGTAGTGTAAGGCGCGGAGGGGAGAGGCAGGTAGTGAAGAGGAGAGGTTGAGGAAGCCTCTCCTTGTTTTGTTCTCTAGGGAGAGGGGCATAGGTGGGCCTAACAGCTCACTGGAGCGGACGGGGCTGTCGGCGCGGTTTGTGAGGGCGATTGGACCTGCTGCTGGGGGTCCCCTCGGCGGTGGAAAGCCCGATCTGCTCGGTTCAGGCCGTTCCCATTGGAGTATGACGAGAACACAGGGGCGCGGGGTGCACCCCGCGCCCTCGTGCCATTTTCCCTATTTCCCCATCGCGTGCAGCGCTTCCAGGCTGCGCCGGCAGACATCGAAGCCCAGCCCGTCCGGCCCGCCTTCCTCCACAACATACCATTCCGGATGGTGGAGCGTTTCCGCCAGTTCGAAAATCGTCTCCCAATCCGCCTTGCCCTCGCCAATGACTGAGCCTGGCTCGCCGCCGTAGTCCTTCAGGTGTAGCGAGCGTGCACGGCCCGGGAACTTCCGTAACATCGCGATGGGGTCCCCCCCGCCATTGGCACAGTTGCCAATATCAAGCTGCATGATCACCTCGTCACGCGTGTTGCTGAAGAGGATCTCCCACGCAGTCTCATCGCCGAACTTAACGAAGTCAAAGGGATGCGCATGATACCCCACCGCCATCCCCAGGGGAGCCAGGACCTCTGCGGTCTGGTTCAGGATATCCGCCAGCTCCTGGATCGTATCGAGCGCGCTCATCCGCTGTTTGTCCGCCGCGATGATCAGGAACTTGTTGCCAAGGATCTGATTGAGTTCAATCGTGCGCTGGAGATTATCGCCCAGGAGCGCCGCTGTTGCCAGGTGGATGCCACAGCACGTCAGGCCCTGGTCATCCAACATCGTGCGAATATCCTGTGGCGTCCAGCCCATCCACTCAAGCTTATCACCACCGTAACCCCACGGTTCGACGCCTTCATAGCCAATCGCGGCAACCTGCTTGAGCGTCTCCGGTAAGCTCTTGTTCACCTCACCGCGCACGGAGAAAAGCTGTAATCCAATAGGGGTCTTCGTCGCCATTTCGTTTCGTCCTCCAGAAGATGATTCACATGAGACCTGGGTCTCAAATGCACCCAGACATCAGTCAGGTGATTTCAGGTTATACCCCGTTTCTTGATGCTGCCTAGCGACCTGCCAGGGTCTCTTCCCGCAATGCAGATGAGCCCGGTTGGGTTGGCAGGACAGCGCCCTGGCACACCGGCAGGGCAGACCCTCACCTCACGATCCATTGGAGCGCAGATGGGCTGTGTCGTTCCAACGCACGACCACGGGGCCGCGATCGCGCCACACCAGCTCCGAGACCGAGGTGTTATGGACTTCGAAGCGCCAGTTCTGCCTCAGCGGATAGGCAAGGAAAGCGCAAAGGGCAACACGGATCGACCCGCCGTGGGTCACAACCAACACAGTTCCGTCGTGATGCGCACGGATCTCCTCCAGGCAATCCGCGACACGCGCCGCCAACTCAGCCAACGTCTCACCGCCCGGCGGACGACACTGGATCGGATCTGCCGACCATCGGGCAGCAGCCTCAGGGTCGTGCTGCAGGACCTCCTCGAAGGTCATCCCCTGCCATTCACCAAAATGCACCTCACGCAGACGCTGGTCATAGGCCGCAGGCATCGACAGAGCCTGTGCGACATAGCGAGCAGTCTCCGAGGCACGTAGCAGATCACTGGCGTAGATCGCTGTCACAGGTTCCTCTGCCAGATAGTGTGCCAGGCGTTCAGCCTGTTGATGCCCTCGAGGATTCAAAGGCACATCTGACTGCCCCTGGATGCGCCCCTCGGCGTTCCAGTCCGTCTCTCCGTGCCTGATCAGAAGCAAACGTAGCAAGTCCTCGTCCTCCTGTACTTGATGACATCCGAGTCGAATCTATGCTCTTCAGCGGTGATGCACGGTGATGCCCTGCTCGGCAGCAGTCGCTGTCAATGCCTCCATCACTTCATGGGTCGGTGGCTCCAGATCGGTCGCGCGATAGTCCAGCCCAAGGCTTCGATACTTGTCGCCTGCCAGGCGATGGAAGGGTAGCAGTTCCAGCGTAATAGTATCTTCCCCCACCCCGTCACCATCCGCATCGCCGCGGGCACGCCGCAAAAGCACCATCTCCCGGACGAAAGCCGCGATCGCCGCGATCTCCTCTGGGGTATCGTTGACCGTCGGCACGACCGGAGTGCGGAAGATGATCGGCTTGCCCGTCTCCACAAGGCGACGCGCGTTGGCGAGCAGCAGTGCATTTGAGGCCCCCGTCGCCCAGCGATGCTTCTGCGGGTCCATCTGTTTCAAGTCCATCATGACCATATCGGTCACCGGCATCAAGCGAGCCAGATTCTCCCAGCGCACATTGGCGGCCGTCTCGATTGCTGTATGCACGCCAGCCTCGCGGCACTGAGCCAGGATCTCGTAGGAGAACTCGGGCTGCAATGCGGGTTCACCGCCCGAGAGCGTGACGCCGCCCCGGGAGCTCTCGTAGAACGCCCGGTCCTGCAACACCTCCGCGACAACCTCCGGCACTGTCATCCGACGCGCACTCAACTCACGGGCGCCGGCGAAACAGACTTCCACACAAGCGCCACAGGCCTGGCAGCGCTCCCGGTCAAACTGAAGCTCGCCCTCAGGGCTAAGCCCCTGTGCCCCCGTCGGACAGACCTCCACACACGCCCCACAGCCGATACAACGATCGGGATACAATCGCAGCTCCTGAGTCAACCGGATGCTCTCAGGGTTGTGGCACCAGAAACAACGTAGCGTGCATCCCTTGAGGAACACCGTGGTGCGGATGCCAGGACCATCGTGCAAGGAGAAACGCTGAATGTTGCAAACCAAACCAGAGAGAGAAGTCATAACGATGTCTCACCTCCCAATCGACCACAGGATGAATCAGGCTATGTCACGCGGCGGGCACGAGGAGCCAGCCTATCTATTGCGCCAACAGCCCATGCCCATGCCCGCTTTGCTCGCTCTTACACAATTGCCACTAACTCAAAGCCCATGATCTCACTCAAGTCCCTGAACTGGTTGACGTAATCCCCGTAGACCACGGCCAGGTGATGACCGAAGTTCTGCGATTCGCGCCAAAATTCGTACCCATCTGGCAGCAAGATATCCACATTCTGAGCACAATTGAGACCCGTGAGTCCGCCGCCCCCTATGACCTTCCCACGGGTGAGGAGCATTCGCGTCCCCGAGGGATCAAAGCGTCCCACGGTCACTGGTTGTCCCCGATCCCGGTTGAAGTCATGTCGCAATGTGACGCCAAACCCCGCAGCGGTGAAATTGAAGATGTTGTATGGAGAGTCAGGCCCATCGATACCGGCCAACTTCAAGGAGGCAACGGAGTGGTGGATGTTCAGGACGTCCGTCTCCTTATGAACTGTAGGGTTTCCCATGTAAACAGCCTTGCGCGAGAGATACATCTCAAGCGCCATTGCCAGAAAGACGTTGATGTCTCCCTCACACACTGAAGGATAGCCCTCATCCTTGAGCAGGGCATGCGTTAGGCAAGGCGTGAAACGTCGACGCCAGGTTTCTAGAGAGGTACACAGCTCGAAACACTCAATCGTGAAAGCGTTAGCCCCCCGTTCTGCCATCACCTTGCGCACTGCAAGATAGAACAGCACGCTCTGAACGATATCCTCTTTGGTCATCGTGTTATGGGTGGCACGCTGCATCAGCAAATTAGCGATCACGGCGGCCTGCTGCTTGATGGTGGCGTCTGCGACGATTTCATCCATCTCTCCGAAGAACGCCGGGTAGTCCAGGACCTCGCAATCCAACCCGTAACGCTCTTTGAGCTTCTCCAGATCCTCGATTCCGCTGACGACACCCCATGGGCTGCGGCCAGGGAAATTGGTCACCGAAAGCAGTTTGGTCTGGCGTAATGCCTTCTTGGCCTTCAATACACGCACGAACCGGAAGACGGCATCGAGATTCTCGGCGTGAAAGCTCTCGAGGCCCAAGGAACGAATCCGCGCCGGCATATCCACCGCCCATCCTGCCTCTTGCAGGATGATCACTGGCTTCCGGTAGCGCTCCGCGATCCTCACCCCCTCAAAAGGATGGGTAACGACATAGACATCGGTCTCTTCGTCTTTGGCAGCAAGGGCATCGAGTTGGGCTTCAGGTAGTCGGATGTCTGGATCACCTCCCTGAGCCCACGAAGCAACTATGGTGGGCTCGACTAACTCCACCTCAGGCGGCAAGGGGTACTCAGATAGGCTCTTCTCCAGCGCATGCAAGTGTGTCTCCATTGCAGTGCGCTCCGCCTCATGGGTCAACGTACTGAGATCCCCCACGCGGCACGCCCCCTCCCAGGCACCCGAGTGCAGCGGACCCGTCACAACGAATCTCACACCCATACGGGTATCCAACACACTCTGGGGCGACGGTATCTCTGAGAACACCGGAGAGTCAAAGATAGATGCTTCAAGCCTATTCATCACACCCTCCCTCACTTTGTTGAAGAAGTCTAAGTGAAAATTCAGCTGACCAAGTGGGCCACAGACGAACTGAATCCATGAAGCATAAGCCGCCTCTGCGCGAGCGCCAGTAAGACGGCGTTTGCCCAGGCCCATAAGAGCTATCAGTGTATGCCCGCTAGCTAACTCAGTATATCACATACCAGCCAGAATCTGGAGATAGCCAATTCCAGAGGGTCACGTTCATGAAGCCGACCAGAAGGGTCGTCAGAGTAAACGTAACCACAGGCTAGTCTTGGTGTTTCAATAGGCATTGGGAATCAAGACATAGCACCGTGGCCAGGGTCTTTTGCTCATCGCCAAAATCCAGAAACCCGTTATACTTCGAGATGTATCGCAAATGTATATGGAGGCTGGGACGTGTTTAGAGAGACGTTATATTGGCTGGCCAGGCCCGTGCTTGGGCTGTATAGCCGACTTCTGAAGTTGAATGTATACCGCCACGAGCGGCTCCCCAAAGGGGCGAAGATCATTGCTGTGAACCATCCCAGCACCTCCGACCCGTTCCTGATTCTGAAAGTTACCGATGAGCCAGCCCGAATCCTGGTGATCAACCATGCTTTCAACGTTCCTATCTTTGGCACCTACCTGAGACAGGCCGGGCACATTCCAGTGATCCCTGGCCAGGGCCGCAAAGCGTTCGACGCTGCCGAAGCTCACCTCCGCAAGGGCGGCACATTGATCATCTTCCCAGAAGGACACCTCAGCCCACCTGAAGGGGGGTTCCGGGAGCCCAGATCGGGCATGGCCCGGCTGGCGCTGTCAACCGGTGCTCCCATTATCCCGGTCGGCATCAGTCTATCCCCCAGGGGCCTCTGGCATGTGCAGAGCGCCATGGGCGATGAGTGGGTGGAAAGCCGTTGGGCACTTCACGGGCCCTACGGCGTGACGTTCGGCAAGCCGCTACAATTCGAGGGGGATGTTGAGGACCGCAACAGGGTAAGGCAGATCTCACGTTACGTCATGCAACACATCAGGGAATTGGCCCATGAGAGCCAGGAGCGGCTGAGTGTGCCGCATCTCTGGCCCTCGATTCTGGAGCCACTGCGACCTCGATAGTGCCCAGATTCAACTAGTGACGGCGACGCGCCAGCTCTGCGCGCACATCATCCAGAGATAGACCTCGATATGCCAACAGCACCAGCAAGTGGTAGAGGAGATCTGCTGCCTCCTCTATCACTCGTTGGTCACTTTGTCCCTTGCCAGCCAGGATGACTTCAACGGCCTCCTCTCCCACTTTCTTGAGGATCTCATCACCATTGGCCAATAATCGCGCCGTGTACGACCCAGGTGTCGGACAACGCTTGCGCGTCTCGATAACCTCGCCGAGTTCGTCCAAGATATCACGCATCAGGTCTTCCCTCCCGCTGCCACATCCTTCGGAAGAAACAACTCTGGGCCCCCGTGTGGCACGCGGGGCCAGCCGGTTCCACCTTCAGAAGCAGCGTGTCCGCATCGCAGTCCACCCAGATCTCACAGACCCGTTGAACATTGCCCGATGTCTCACCTTTGTGCCACAAGCGTTGGCGGCTGCGGCTCCAGAAGTGGGCCTCGCCGGTCTCCAGCGTCAACTCCAAAGACTCCGCATTCATCCAGGCCACCATCAAGACCTGCCCCGTGTGGACATCCTGGAGCACCGCGGGGATCAAGCCCCGGTCATTAAACTTGAGCTCAATAGGCTCCATCATTCGCTCCTTACAGTCGCACTGGAATCCCACGATCGCGCAGGTACGCCTTGACCTCACCGATCGTCAGGACATGATCGTGGAAGAGCGACGCAGCCAGCGCCGCGTCGGCTTTCCCCGCCGTAAGCACCTCAGCAAAGTGTTCTAACGTACCCGCTCCACCGCTGGCGATCACGGGCACCGACACCGCCTCGGCCACAGCACGGGTCAGAGCGATGTCGTACCCCTGCAATGTCCCGTCGCTATCGATACTGGTGAGCAAGATCTCACCGGCCCCCAGCTCCACCCCCTGCACACACCAGGCAACGGCATCCAGCCCGGTTGGGATGCGGCCACCGCTGATATAGACCTCCCAGCGCGGCGGCGTGCTGGATACGCACTTGGCATCAACTGCAAGCACAATGCACTGGCTGCCAAAATGCAGCGCCCCCTCCGTGAGGATCTCCGGCGTCCGCACGGCAGCGGAATTGATACTTACCTTGTCCGCCCCTGCCAGCAGCAAGTTCCGCACATCATCGATCGTCCGCACGCCCCCGCCTACCGTGAAAGGCATGAAGACCTCAACCGCCACCTGTCGCACGACGTCGATCATGGTCCTGCGCCCCTCGTGCGTCGCAGAGATGTCAAGGAAGACCAGCTCATCAGCCCCCTGAACGTCATAGACCCTCGCCTGCTCCACAGGATCCCCCGCATCACGCAGGTTGACAAAGTTCACACCTTTGACCACACGACCGTCTTTGACGTCGAGACACGGAATGATCCGTCTAGCCAGCATCCTCACCCTCCGATACCTGCGCCACGGCCAGCGCCGCGGCAAGATCGACTTGGCCCTCGTAGAGAGCGCGTCCGATAATTACGCCCGCAAGGCCTGCGTCCCGTGCATCACGGACGTCCTGAAGCGTCCGGACGCCTCCTGAAGCGATGACCTGCAGATGGGATATGGAGGCAAGGCCCGCGGAGGCTTTGACGTTGACGCCTGTACCCATCCCATCCCGCGCGATATCAGTATGGACCACCCAGCGCCCACCCATGGTGGCCCAGCGCTGGGCAAGGTCGATCGCCAGCAATCCAGTGGAACTCCGCCAACCCCGCGCATGCACGACGCCATCCCGAGCATCAATCCCCAACACCAGATGCTCGGGCCCGAAACGCGCCAACGCCATCGCAACAAACTCAGGAGCCTCGATGAACGCCGTGCCAATGACCACACGCGCCACACCAAGCTCGAGCGCGCTCTGGAGCGAAGTCATGTCACGGATGCCCCCTCCAAGCTGCACCTTGACCGCAACCTGGCTCAAAATGCGCTGAAGCGCCGCCAGATTGGCCCCCGATTCCTCTCCAAAAGCACCGTCCAGGTTCACCACATGCAGCCACTGCGCCCCTTTCTGTGCCCATAAAGAGGCAACATCGGTTGGGTCCTCAGCATACATGGTCTCGCGCCGCGGATCCCCCTGGCGTAACCTGACCACTCGCCCACCCCGAAGGTCAATCGCTGGAAAGACCTCAAAACTCCTCATGGGCTCACTCCTCCCCGTCTGCGAGCTGGACGAAATTCCGCAACACCTGAAGCCCCACCTGCTGACTTTTCTCTGGATGAAACTGCACACCAAAGAGGGCTCCCCGTCCTACCATCGCCGGGAAGGGAGAGCCGTAGTCAGCCGTCGCCAAGATATCCCTAGGGGCTGCATCACAGTAGAAGCTGTGGTTGAAGTAAGCCCAGGCGCCCTGCGGCACCCCACGCAGCAAGGGCGTGTCTCGCACCGAGCGGATCTGATTCCATCCCGTGTGCGGCACTTTTAGAGGCGACGCGACCTCAAACCGCACCACCCGACCCGGTAACAGGCCCAACCCCTCGCGTCCGCCAAGCTCCTCGCCATACTCGAACAGCACCTGCATCCCCACACAAATACCCAAGAAGGGCGTGCCACGAGCCACCACCTCCAACACAGCCTCAACCAACCCCAAACGCTCGAGGCTGTCCATACAGTCGGCGAAAGCCCCCACACCCGGCAATACCACCTTGTCCGCACTCGCCACCACGGTGGGGTCATGAGTCAGGGAGACCTCAGCCCCCACGGCCTTGAGTGCCTTGTGGACAGAGCGCACGTTACCGGCACCGTAATCGATGAGAGCGATCATCCCAACACCCCTTTGGTCGAGGGTACCTGGTCTCCCCGCCGAGGGTCAAGCGAAGCGGCGATGGATAGGGCCCGGCCCAACGCCTTGAAAAGTGCCTCTGCTTTGTGATGATCATCCCGACCGTACTCCACACGGGCATGGATGTTGGCTCTGAGTGCAACAGACAGGGACTCGAAGAAATGTTCCAACAGGGTCACTGGCAGCCCCCCTACTTCATGGCCCGTCCAGGGCACCTGGACGACCGCATAAGGCCGCCCAGAGAGGTCAACAGCCACAAAGGCCAGGGCCTCGTCCATCGGCACATAGGCAGCGCCAATCCGCACCAGGCCCCGGCGCTCTCTCAATGCCCTATCCAACGCTGCCCCCAGGGTCAGCGCCACATCCTCGACCGTATGGTGCGGGTCTACCTCCAGATCCCCTTGGGCTCGGATCGTCAGATCCATCAAGCCATGCACCGCCACATGGTGCAGCATGTGGTCGAAGAACCCCAGACCCGTCGCGATCTCCGCCCGGCCCTGGCCATCGATCTCAACGGTCACTTCGACTTGCGTCTCGTTCGTCTCGCGCGAAACCTCTGCTCGTCGCATCTTTTCCCCCCAAAAAATACACTACACCCAGCGACGTAACACGTTGATAACAGCCTCGGTGTGCTCCGGCCGCCCCACTGTGAATCGCACATGATCCCGGAGACGGGGTGTGCGATAGTACCGTATCAAGATCCCTTCCTGCTCGAGATCCTGTTTGAGTCCTTCCGCCTCACGTCCGGTCACCCTGCACAGGATGAAGTTCGCCCGTGAAGGATAGGGCTCCAGGTAGGGAATGGCCTTCAATAGCCCATAGAACCGGGCTCGCTCCTTCACGATCCGCGCCACTTTATCCTGCAACCACGCCAGATCCTCCAGCGCGGCAATCGCCGCCGCCGAGGCGGCGACCGACACATTGTAAGGTTGCTTGATCTTCCACAGATGGGCCATCAGCCGCTCGGGGAAAGCCCCATACCCCACACGCAGTCCGGCGAGGCCAGCAAGCTTACTGAACGTCCGCAACACGATCAGGTTGTCATGCTCGAGCACCCACTGTATACGGCTGCAGTGCTCTCCGGCAAACTCGACGTACGCCTCATCCAGCACCACGATGACCGGCAGTGCCAACAACTGCTCCAACACCTCGTCAGGCAGGTAGCTGCCGTCAGGGTTGTTGGGTGAAGCCAAGAAGAGAAGCTTGGGACGGTTCAACTCAATGGCTCTGATAACCGCGTCCACGTCAACCGAGAAATCCTGCCGCCTGGGCACGGATATCACGCGAGCGCCACAGATCGCTGCGTCAAAGGCATACATGCCAAAGGTAGGCGGGCAGCTCACGATAGCGTCCCCCGGTGCCAGAAACAGCCGCATGACGAGATCAAGCAGCTCGTCGGCACCGGCACCTGCCAGCAGAAGCTCGGCTGGCATCCCTGTGAATGTCGACAACGCTGCACGCAGCGCCCGGCTCTCAGGATCCGGATAGATGTGCACATGCCGCAGACGTGCCAGCGCTTCCAGCGCACGCGGCGGCGGACCATAGGGGTTCTCGTTGGCGTCCAGTTTAATGATCTCCGACTCCGATCGCCCCAGTCGTGCTGCAAGCACATCAAGCGGATAGATCGGCGTGTAGGGCTCCATGGCGGCTATCTCAGACCGCACAAAGGATGTGACATCCATAGCCTTTCCCCCTACTTGTCCTGAGCTCGATAGCGCGCGGCCGCCTCATGGGCTGTAAGGGACTCGGCATGCGCGATCTCCGCAGCCTGGTTCGCCAGGAGCCTGGCCGTCGCCGCATCGAGCCCAATGATGTTGATGACCTTGACGAAGTCAAACACGTTGAGTGGGCCTTTGAATCGAGCCGTCCCCCCTGTGGGCATGACGTGACTTGGGCCAGCCACGTAGTCGCCCAGGACCTCACAGGAGTGCTCTCCCAGGAAAATCCCCCCTGCATTGCGGATCTGTCCCACCCAGGCCTGCGGATCTGCCACCGACAGACAAAGATGCTCAGGAGCAAAAGCGTCGGCGACCTCTACGGCTGTCGCAAGGTCCGGCGTCAGGACGATCCCGCCCTGCCCCGCCAAAGCCGCCTCGATGATCTCCCGACGGCTGAGCGACTGGAGCTGACGTGAGACCTCCTCCTGAACCGCGTCCGCCAGGCTCCGCGAGGGCGTAAGCAGGATCGCGGTCGCCAGGGGATCATGCTCAGCCTGAGCCAGGAGATCGGCAGCCACCCAACGCGGGTCGGCACTGTCGTCCGCCACTACTATCGTCTCGGTAGGGCCGTACAGGCCATCCAGGCCCACCAGACCATAGACCTGTCGTTTCGCTACCGTGGTGAAGAGCCCGCCCGCTCCCACCACTTTATCCACCTTGGGCACGGTCTGCGTACCGAAAGCCATCGCGCCCACAGCCAACGCGCCACCGATGGCAAACAGCCGATTCACTTTAGCCACGTGAGCGGCAGCAAGGACCAAAGGCGACGGCATCTCTCCCCCTTTCTCTGCAGGTGTGCAGACCACGATCTCCGTCACACCCGCCACACGGGCCGGCACAGCAGCCATGAGCAGGGAGGAAGGTAAGGGGGCCGATCCACCCGGCACGTAGACTCCCACCCGCTCCAGAGGTACCAGGCGCTGACCCAACAGCCCCCCCAGCTCTTGTGTCTGCCAATGGGGGATTGGCTGGCGGACATGGAAGGCCCGGATCCGGTCGGCGGCACGCTCGAGTGCCCGTCTCAATGAATTCTCCAGGGACTGATAGGCGGCTTTCCATTGAGCCGGCGGCACCTCAAGGGCGCTCACTGTGGTACCGTCGATACGCGCTCCCCACTCCCGGATCGCACTATCCCCACGCGCCCGAACATCAGCCAGCAGCCGTGCAACTGCCGCTTCGGGGGTCAAACGTTCACCAAAGACTCGCTCAATGCTCTCCATCAGAGCCGGCGGCACATCATCCACCGAGGACATGCCGCGCCGCGTAAGGATACCTGCAGCCGCATCCAGGTTCTCATAGATTGTAATCATGCGCTCTCCCCCTCTCCGTTCCTCTCACAACAGCCGGGCGTCTCACGCACCGCCTGCAACATCTCCCTGCACCGTTCTGGCTCCTCCTCGAAGATATACGTGACGGGCGTCACCACAACGCCGCTCCCGCCGATTGCGCGGAGCTCAGCGATAGCCTCGATCAGATCGTCACGACGCACCACGATCTGGACCGCATACCAGTTTGGGTTCTCACCGGCGACCACTACCGGGGCAATAGTGGGGCCCTGTAACCCACCCAACACGCGTTGAGCAAACATACGCCTCGCGATCATCTGAGGCGACTCTCCTCGCATGTTGGCCACCACCATCAGGTGTTCCTGAGCCCGCAGATGGGCCTCGGTAAACTCGAGTAAGGTTCGCGCGACCTCCAGCACCTCTCGTCGTCGACGCAGGGCCTCGCGATTGGCGATCAGGGCGGCCTCAGAGCGCAGAATGACACCATCCGTCAGGGGCTTGAGGCGATTGTCTCGCAGTGTCTGCCCCGAGGAGACCAGATCGACGATGCAGTCAGCATAGCCAATAGCAGGGGCCACCTCCAAAGTTCCCTCGGCGTAGACGAGGGTCACAGGCTCAACACCGTGCTCCTGCAAGAACCGCTGGGCCAAGTTGGTGAACTGCGTCGCGACCCTCAAAGGCCGTCCCAACTGGGTAGTATAGTGGGCCAGGTCATCGACATTGTCCACGTCACTCCAGGCCTCAGGCACAGCTACCGCAAGGCGGCACCCCCCAAAGCCCAACGCCTCATGAAGCACCAGGATCTCATCCTGAGACCCACCGTGCTCCCGAGTCACGTCCAGGCCTGTGATACCCAGATCAACGCTCCCATCCCGCACACTGACCACGATGTCAGTGGGACGCTGGAAGAGCACCGTGATACCCGGCAAGGCCGGGATTGTGGCCGCATACTGCCTGGGGTTGGGCTTATGGATCTTGAGGCCACAGGCCTCCATGAAAGCCAGCGCGTCATCTGCCAACCTTCCCTTGCTCGGCAACGAGAGTCTAATGTCATCACGCGTCTCCACGCTCACCTCCTCCTACAAAAAGAACCCCCCGATCCAATCCGGGGGGTTCTACGTATCCTATCGTGGTAGTCACCATGCACGATGGGACTCACCTCCCGCATTGGGCGGCGTCCGCTCCGCATGGTGATGATGAAAGCGTCGTCCCTGTGCCATGGCCTCTACCATACCACGGATCGGAGTCGCGTCAACTCAACGCAACGCGGCGACAGCTCACCATTGGGACAAAAGAGCTGAAGACGCAGCCGCCGGCACGTAGTCATGGCTTCCCCTTGTCAGGCCTGTCTCATCGCGCAGTGGCTCCCGGTGCGTCCCGGATGCTGGTCACAGGAGCTCCATCCTCCGCAATTCCCTCTCCCATGACCTCTGGCTAGCCACTCTCATCCGGCATCTGAGGACACAGGATCACTTTCTTGACATCCTCGGCCCCAGTTTCAATCAGATGCACCCCCTTCTCGAAACCTGCGAGCGGCAGACGATGCGAGATCAAGGCATCCACGCGCACCCGACCGGAGCTCAAGAGTCTCACCGCCTGATAGGAATTGCGCAGTGATGTGTAGGACGAGCTGACCCTGACCCCCTTCTCAAAGACCGTAAATGCATCCAGGACCAGACGGGCACCCCGTGGAGGGACCCCGAAGAGCAGGATCGAGCCGCCTTTGCGTACCAGTGACAGCGTATGCGACATTACCTCGGGCACACCTGTGGCATCAATCACCACATCATAGGCGTCGGGAGTCAGTTCCTCAAAGGTTGCCACGGCGTGCATTGCTCCCAGACGGACCGCCAGCTCACGGCGCGCGGCCTGACGCTCAAGCACGGTAATCGTCGCAGCACCTCGGAGTCGAACGACCTGTACCATCAGCAGGCCAATCGGCCCCGCCCCTAAGATGGCAACCCGGTCACCCAGGCGGATCCCCGCGCGCTCCACGCCATGGATGACACAGGAGAGCGGTTCCATAAAGGCTCCTTCAGCGAAGGACAGAGAACCGATGTCGAACACCGCAGGCTCAGGTGCAACCACGTACTCCGCCATGCCCCCAGGCAACGTAACCCCAATCGCCTGCCAGTTCTCACAGAAGTTCTGCCGGTTGTTGAGGCACGCCTCGCAGTTGCCACAGGCGATGTTGGGTTCCACCGCCACGCGATCCCCCACCCGGAAACGAGAGACGCCCTCCCCCACAGCGACAACCTCACCGGAGAACTCATGACCCGGAACCAGCGGGTACTCCCCCATATACTCGCCACGAAAGATGTGGACGTCCGTCCCGCAGATACCACAGGCCGCTACCCGGATCAACACCTCGCCAGGGCCTGGAGAAGGCATCGGGACCTCAGCAACTTCCGCGACACCTGGCGATCCAATGACCAGCGCCCTCATACGTAGCTATCCCTCAAACTCCGGATACGCAATGCCGCCGCGACGGCGTCCACACCCCAGGGCTCCTCCAATCTCAGAGAGACGCGGTGAGATCGCCCAGCGGGGATATCGAAGTAGTTGTCGCTGAACTGTCCGAAATCCCCTGCCCAGCCGTCCAGCGAGAGCTGCACATAACGCGCCAGAGTCTTGGCAGAGATCTCTATCTCGAACCCGTCAGGGACCTGGCTGACCGTCGCCGCACACTCAGGGGCAGCGAGCTCCAGGTGTTTGTCTGGCACAAAGGGAAGCACCCCTCGGGACAGAACCTCCGCATCCTTGAGAAGCTCGTATACCAGCACAACCCGACGCTCGTTGTCCCGATTGATCCATTGCGTCAGGTCCAGCGTGCTCACGTGCGTCGTGCTAAGGGGATCAACGGACACATGAAGCTCGTCGTCAGCCAGTACCTTGCCGTTCACGTCCTCGAGGGACCATCGCACAAGCCCCTGCCACGTTTCCGTGTAATCACTGGTGAGCGAGAGATCGACCCGCACACCACACCACGACTGAGCAAGATAGGGACTCTGGGGCTCGCGTGGTTTCAGCACGGCCGAGAGCAAGAGGGGGGCGTAGAAGCGCCGAGCGACGTAATGCAGGGCTTTCCAACGGCCGAAATAGTCAATACTCGACCACGAGACCACAGGCCAGCAGTCATTGAGTTGCCAGTACAAGGTGCCGGACGTGCAAGCCCGGTTCCGGCGCCAGTACTCGACACCGAACCGCATGGCTTCAGCCTGCAAGATCTGAGAGAGGTACACCAGGGATGGGAAGTCCTTGGGCAGCCTGAAATACTTGGTCATATAGGTGACGATCTTACCGTTGCCCTCACCGTTCCGCTGATGGTGCTCCATTATGTAGGAGGTCATGTTCCAGTCTTCGGGCGCCGCAAAGGCCTTGATCGTCTCCATGGGGGGCAGCGACTGGAAACCGAACTCACTCACGAAGCGAGAGGGATGGTTTCGATAATGCTCAAAGGGGTAATTCCCATGCCATACCTCCCAGTTGTGGGTGTCTCCAGCCCGCACACTGTTGGGGTCCTCAAATGGCACACCTGAAGACGGAGAACTGGGCCAATAGGGCCGATCCGGGTCGTAGGTCGCACAGAGCTGAGGGAGCAGATGATGGAACATCCGGTCATAGGCTTCCTTGTACCGAGGATCCATGCGTTGCGCCCAACCCCAGTCGACCCAACCCCACTCCATCTCGTTGTTGCCGCACCACAGTGCGAGGGAAGGGTGATGGCGCAATCGCTTGATGTTCTGAATTGCCTCCTGACGCACATTCTCGAAGAAAGCGTCATCAGTCGGATAGACACTACAGGCGAACACGAAATCCTGCCATACCAGGATCCCATAGCGATCGCACAGAGCGTAAAAGCGCTCGTCCTCGTACAGTCCCCCTCCCCAAACTCGCAGCATAGTCATGTTCGCCGCAGCCGCACTGCGGATCAAATGCTCGAGATGGGCATCCGTGATCCTCGTTGGGAAGGAATCGGCCGGAATCCAGTTCGCACCTTTCGCAAAGATCGGCACGCCATTCACAACAAAGGTAAACGATGTCCCATAAGAGTCAGACTCCTGCCTCAAACTCAGCGTGCGCAACCCAATGTGCCAGGTGCCCCTATCAAGCTCACGTCCCTCCTGTTGGACGAGCACCGTGACCTCATACAGCGGCTGCTCCCCATATCCGTTGGGCCACCACAGCTCTGGATCCGGGATGGTCAAGGAGAGAGCCGTGACGTCTTCCTCACCTTCCACGACCACAGATGTCGCCCGACGCA
The DNA here is from genome assembly GCA_964385885.1 of uncultured Anaerolineales bacterium. Classification (GTDB taxonomy): domain Bacteria; phylum Chloroflexota; class Anaerolineae; order B4-G1; family SLSP01; genus PWVB01. The sequence goes on from CAYLRT010000005.1 coordinate 16,576, forward strand.
CACCCTTTGGAGAGACCACCTGGAGAACAACCGTCAAATCAGCACTTCGCCAACGCTCCAGGTCAACCCTGACATTCAAGGTCACTTCCTGCTCAGCATGTCGCTGGCGCACGTGCACATCCGCCAGCCGCGCAACACTATACGCCTCGAGACGCATAGGTCGCCAGATTCCAATGGGAGGGAGTTGAGGCCCCCAGTCCCAACCGAAATGACTGGGAGCTTTCCGCACGTGGGAGCCCCCCGGGATGGCCTGCGTCGGTCCAACAAGAGGTTCCTCCTGCTGACGCTCGAGTATATAGCGTACTGTCGAAGCAAACCGCACGTGCGCCTCATTGCGCCCCGCCTGCGCCCAAGGCGTGACATCCCAGCGGTACTGGCGGAACATATTGTCTGTATGGCCCAGTACATGCTGGTTGAAACCAACATCTGCCAGCGTATCCAGACCATCACAGACCAAGAACACCCTGTCATTCTCCAGGAAAGCAGGATCAACATCGAAAGAGACCCTGTATTCCCAGTCTCGCTCTGCAACCCACTGAACTGCCAGTTCCTCATCTCCCACAAATGGGTCTGGGATACGTCCAGCTCTCAGAAGATCAACATGTACCGATCCCGGAATCTCCGCTGGCAACCACGGTTTATCTGTAGATGTCTCGCGAAACTCTGCATGATCTGGTCGGATTTCTCTCATCATAACGCCACCTTTGGTTCTAGATAGGGTCTATGTCTATCAATTCGATAATGGATCGAACAAGTCACTCTTGAGGTCGAGCGGGGGAACCGCGTTGGTCTTCTCCGTCGGCCGTGCAAGCTCAAAGCACCAAACGCTCATAAAGTGCTTCAGGGCTCAAATCTGGGCAGACAGTATCCTGACATTCGAGCGTACACGCTGCCGCCGCCATGCCAAGGCGCACGGCCTCCTCTGGCGATACCCCCTCCAGTAACCCGTAGGCTACGGCAGCCGTCAAGGCATCTCCAGCCCCCGTCGGGTCCACCACCTCAACCGGCAGCGCGGGCAAACGACCACTCTCCTCGGATGTAGCATAATAGAGGCCATCGGCCCCCAGCGTGATGATCGCCAATTGAACCCCCAATTGAACGAAACGACGCGCCCCCATGCTGATGGCATCCTCGTTATCCATCCTCATCCCTAACAGTGCCTCGGCCTCATCGCGGTCTGGCGTGATGATTGCAATACGCGGTAGGTAGGCATGCAATCTGTGAGCGAGCAGCGCAGCCGTCGGGTCCACACAGACAGGGGTCTCGTATTGCTCGCACAGGCGGAACAACGTTCTCAAGGCAGGTTCGGAGAGGTTGGCATCGATACAGACCAGGTCGGCCTCACGCACCGACCGACGCAGACGATAGAGATGAGCGGGGGTAATCTCTCGGATGACGGCCATATCATCGAACGCCACCCACAGCCGCCGATCAGTATGGTGAAGCGCCACGTAAGAAGCCGTGGCCCTCATCCCCGAGATCACACAACCACTGATATCGACACCAATGCTTTCGATGTCCTGCAACAGGGCATGTCCCCACCAATCGTCACCCACAGCGGTGACCAGTCGGACATCAACCCCCAAGCGTGCCAGATTCTCAGCGATGTTCCGTGCCACCCCTCCCCAAGCCCAACGGATGGTCCCTGGGTTGGAACGCGCCGGTTCCACCGCCGGTTCTCGAGGGAATACCTTCAGATCAAACCCGGCAGCCCCAATGACGAGTACCTGGCCCCCCCCTGTTCGCATGGACCCTCTCCCTTCCAGTCTTCCCAAAATACTGACGTCCTTTCCCCTCGACAGAGCCACCCAGCCCGACAGCTTCTCCTCATACGGAAACCACAAAGCACTACGCCATCTACAACAGAGCTACGATCATCTCCCACAAACATTGGGCGCAGACAACCCCATGATGATTTTTCATAGTTTCGAATGGCTGACAAACCGCTGGGGATCTCTTCGGTGACCTTCTGGGAATCTCCATGAGAACCTTGCCCTCGGTCACCCAATACTAACGCTGATCGGACATGGCACAACCTCACAGACCATCATCCAGGGTCACGGACAATCAAGACACCCTGACCTGGCTGCAACGAGTGAAACGCTAGGTCACGGCGGAAACTTCAAAACCGTATTCAGGTCCTGGCATCTCTCTCAAGCAGATCAGTAAGCTGTCTCAAAGACTCACCCTGCTTCAGATCCCGCAGGCTTTGCAGGAAGGTTGCGATCACGAGATCGTCCGAGAGCCCCCCCTTGCGGCGGGCAAGCTGATCCAACTTCCTGACGAGATGAGCAATGAATAGCGCTCGTGCCCTACGCTGTCCATCCTCCACCAAAACGCGCGGCCTTGTCTCTCCTGGAGCCGCTTGAAGCTTTGCCCCCCAATGATCTAACCATTGCTTCGACACAGCCTCCTCCTCTGGATAGACCACACCCACTTCAACGCGCTCCACCGCGACCCCATACCGTTGCCCCAACCGTCGCACCTCCCACTCGATCTGCTTCTCGATCTCCGACATAGGTTGGGGCTCCAGAATAGGCTCGCCCTCATCCCCCCTGGCCATCCAGTATTGTGGATTCAGGAACTCATCCAGATGCAGTCGCTCAAGCCGATTACGCACGGTTCGAGCAAGAACTTCATGGGCAAAGTCTGAGGCCCAATCAGACAGAGAGACATGTCCTCCATCATCAACGAGACATCGTGCTGTTGACACCTTAAGGGCCATCTCCTTGTCGCAGCCGAAAGGAAGTAAAGTCGCTTCAGCCCCTTTGAGGCCACTGGCAGCTCCGCTTCTCGAAGCCACCCGACAGACCACCGTGGCCTGACAAGAGGCCGGGATCCCATCGCGAGTCATGAAACGGACCTGAACTGAGCGGCGTTGGGGACGGAGATCCAGTACGTCCCACACTCGCTCATAAGGCTCTAGCGCATGGGCCCCTGGCCCCACGACCCGCCACAGCCAGCCCAACCGGCTAGTGACAACAGCACTGGCATGATCCACAATCAGTCTGGCTGGCCCTCCCACGCGATAAAGCAGAGGCGGAGCCTCCATGTCCAGCCTGCCAGATCGAATATGCATAGATAGCCGTCCCTGAAGGAGGCCATTCCCCAACAGGCGCGATGTCAGCTCTCGGGCATCCGCTGGTTCCAACCCATGGATGCGTTCCACCGCGAACTCAAGCCAATGAAGGGCCTGGTTTCGATTGATCCACAAGGCCAGACCGAAGGCCGCCACCAGCAGACCGAGATCGAACCATCCAGAGAGCCCGGGACGCATAAGCTCCGGCCAGAACGCGAGAAGGGCAAGCGTCACGAAGGCCAATGGCAATACGAGCGTCCCTAGCAGGAGGACCTTTCTCTGCAAACTCATTGCCCTCCCCCTTCCTCGCCCTGGCGCGAGATGAGTGTGGCATGCAGGTCTTCGAGGAACGAAACTG
>CAYLRT010000005.1:20112-27359 GCA_964385885.1 uncultured Anaerolineales bacterium
CTTTCAATGAAGCGAGACTTCCACGCCTCCACCTGACGCACAATCACCTCACGGTTTACCGGCTCTATCCTGCCATCGATCGCCACATCAATGATCTGAAATCCACGCGCCTCCAACACCTTACTCACGGCTCTGTGGATCAGTTTCTCCACCGTCGAACGGGTGAGCGGATCCCCCAGGTCGCGGGCCGGAAGTAGATCCAGCGCCGCTTCTGCTCTCCGGTGCACTGCCAGTAGCTGCTCCCGGGCATCATCATCGAGCCCCCCACTCTGCAAGCCCAAGATCCCCCCAAGTAACTGCTCCATACTGTACAGGGGAATCACCTGCTCGAGCTTGTGCACCGCAATCTTGATGGGAAGTTCATCCCAGGAAGCCACTGTGCGGCGTTCCTCCATAGAGTCCATCGTGAGATCGACTTCCTCTGAGAGGAGCACATGCATCACATCCCTGGCAGAACGATAGGGCCAGGGCGCGCCCAGCCGCACCGACCGGTGCGCCCTATGAACGCGGAAGCGCACAGTCAGGGGCATCGTGACTTCGATACCATCGCGCGTGACCGTCCTCACCTTTTCGGTGCGTCTGTGGTCCCGTAAACACACGACGCGATGAGGTATCTCACCCTGTGACATAAGGACAATCCCTGGGCCATCAACGCGGGCCAACTGCGCACCACGCTGGAGCACAACCACCGTCTCAGGCTCTGTCAACACCAAGCCCGGTCCCATACCGTCCACAGGATCGTCGACCACGCGATCCTGCAGGTGCCCCTGCTCAACAGCCCAGATACCCTGAGAGCATCCCCCCACTACCCCCAACAGCACACTCAGAGCCTGCTGAGCTAGTCGTCTGGATCCATTTCTCAAAGGGACAACGGTGGGAGCCCACAGCCACAGCAGCATGACCAACACCACAGGCGGAATCCCCAGATGGAGGCAGAAAAGCAGCAACTTCACAGGTGGCACATGATACAACCCGGGCGCCAATCCTACGGCCACAAGTGCAACCACCACCAGCAGCAGCAGAAGGATGCGATCTTCCTGAGAGCCAACTCGTCGTACAAGATCGGGACCTGCCACCAGGGCAAACGCGAGGATCACAACAGAAGCTGGCCAGACCAGGCTGAGGAACGCGAGATAGGGGAAGGGAAGGGGAAGCCAGCCAATCCACAACAGGCCGGGCAAAAACCACAGAGTGGGAAGGGCAACCCACAGCAGCACCTGCCGTGACGCCCATTTCGTATCGCTACCCAAGCGGCGCGCGATAAACTGTTGCACAGCAAAGACCGCAGCACCATAGAGCACAAGGAAGCCGAGCCGAGCCAGCGTCACCGCCACTATCCCCCTAACCACCGATGCTGTAGCTCACTTTAGCACATATCGGGCGATCACACAATACACCGCGCTTCCGTGATCGTTCACGGCTCTGCCAATGCGATAACCGTGCCTGCGACGACCATGCCGCGGAAGGCATAGAAGACATTCTGGAGCCCCGCATCTTCGCCCACCTTTGGATGGGAAGAGGACCTGTCATCAAGGGTCTTCGCTTGTGCACTCTTTGTTCACCGCTAGAATGACCTCGGTCTCCATACGCAGCTGCGGGAGGAGAAACTGCGGAGACCAGAGGATCTGTTCATCTATATGCACTGTACCATGATTATCCAAGTGGGAAATCGATGAACTATGAAATATCATGAGGTTTTGCGCTACCTTTATAGCCTGATAGACTACGAAAAACGTCGCATCGAACGCTACTCCCCCCGGGAATTCAAGCTCGAGCGGATGATTGCCCTGCTCGACAAATTGGGCAACCCTCACAAGGCCTACCCAACAGTGCACATTGCAGGCACCAAGGGAAAAGGCTCCGTATCGGCTATGCTCGCCGGAATGGCCCAGGCATCAGGGCTGCGCGTTGGGCTCTACACGTCTCCCCACCTCCACACTTATCGGGAACGCATCCAACTCGATCGAGTCCCGATTTCACGCGAGGACATGACCACACTGGTAGAAGAGATCCGTCCAGTGGTGGCAACTGTCCCAGGGCTCACGACCTTCGAGGTCACCACAGCCCTGGCCTTCCTCTACTTCCAGAGAAAACAAGTAGATCTGGCTGTCATGGAGGTGGGACTGGGAGGTCGATTGGATGCCACCAATGTCGTGATACCGGAGGTCAGCGTCATTACCTCGCTAAGCCTGGATCACACAGCACTGCTCGGAGACACCCTCGATCAGATCGCCTACGAAAAGGCCGGGATCATCAAGTCAGGGATACCAGTCGTCACTGCGCCCCAGAAGCCCGCTGCCCTGAAGGTGCTCCAGGACGTCGCAGATGCGCGTAATGCTTCTCTTACCGTGGTTGGGCGGGACTGGACCTGGGTTGCCGAATCCCGTTCAGTTGATGGGCAAACCGTGTCCATCCGACAGACCTCGGGGGCCTCTCCCTTTACCGGAAGGTACCAGGTCTCCTTGCTTGGTGACTTTCAGCAGGAGAACGCAGCGGTTGCTGTAGCCACTGCCGCCGTGCTTGCTCAGCGTGGACATCTCTGGGCCACACCGGAGGCTATCCGGCATAGCCTGGCATCTGTACGCTGGCCCGGGCGGATGGAAGTCCTCAACCGGGAGCCCCTTCTAGTGATCGACTGTGCCCACAATCCATACTCCGCCCAGACGCTCGTAGCCTCACTGAAAAAGTGGTTCCCCGACACGTCCTGGATCCTCATCTATGGTGCCTCAAACGACAAGGATATCAGAGGAATGCTGAAAGCACTCCTTCCCCTAAGCCAACATGTCATTGTCACCCGATCGTATCATCCTCGTGCGGCCGCGCCTTACACATTGGCCGATCTATGTGCAGAATTGGGGCATGGCGCTGAGATCGCGGTTAGCGCGCGACGGGCACTGGAACAGGCCTGGCATCACCTGACACCGGGGCGTGGCATCATTGCCACGGGATCCATCTTTCTTGCCGCTGATATCCGCGAGGCATGGGGACAACACGCCGACCTGGATCTCCCCCTTGGCGATTGGGTTGATGAGCCCTGGGAGTAGCATGCATAGATGAGGCGCATGGCGTAGGAGCCATGCGCCTCATCACACCCACCTGAGATAGCTGCGCCTCAGTAAATAGGCTTTAGCACCCCGTAGTTTCCATCGTCCCGGCGATACACAAGGCTAAGACGTCCATCCTCTGCATCTACGTAGAGGAAGAACCGATGTCCGAGCAACTCCATCTGTTCTACCGCATCCTCAGCCCGCATGGAGCTGACCTCGAACTCCTTGACCCGCACAATAGCCGGGGCTTCACCTTCCTCAGCTTCCTCTCCCTCGGCTAACGCTATCTCCTCCAGCAGTGGTCCCTCGTGAGCCACACTTGCAGCACGCCGACTTGACCGTCGACGCCCCTTGTACCGTTCCACACGTCGATACATCTTATCAGTCACCAGATCAACTGCAGCGAAGATGTCCCCCGCGCGCTCCTCAGCTCGTAAGATCGCCTTAGGGACGTAGATGGTGATCTGAGCTACCATCCTCCGTGAGGCATCCCGCGCATTGCTCTCAGACAGATCCACCCGAATACTGTCAAGGTTCGGCAAGTACCGCTGGAGTTTAGACACTTTCTTCTCGACGTACTGACGAAGACGATCTGTCAACTCCAGGTTCCTGGTGTAAATCTGTAGCATCTCCATACCTGAATCCTCCTTGAGTCAAGGTAGTCATAAGGAGCCGAACGAAACCCGCCATCTCATCAGAGTATACCCCTACCAAAGCCCCTGAGTTACACCGCATGGGCCAACGTGATGGCGTTTACCTCTCTGGCCCCCCGAGACAGCAGGGCTACTGCACAGGCCTCCAAGGTCGCGCCTGTGGTGACCACGTCATCGATCAACGTGATGTGCAAACCCGTCAGGTCACACTCATCATAGCACATGAAAGCACCTTGAACATTGCGCCACCGGGCCTCACGTTCCAGTCCCACCTGAGCCCGTGTTGGCCTGACCCGAAGCAACACATTTTCCGCCAAAGGACGATCAATCTCAACGGCCAGTGCCCTCCCCAGGAGGACAGACTGATTGTAACCCCTCATTCGCTCACGCTCCCAATACAAGGGCACCGGTATCAGGACATCGGTCGCAAAGGCGAAACGGTGCCAGGCCTCAGCCATGTAGGGCGCCAGTAGGAGGGCAATCGACTGCGCTCCCTGATACTTCAATGCGTGGATTGCATCACGAACCACACCCTCGAACAAGAAGGCAGATCGTACAGGCGCAAGGTGTAGCGGCGTAACTCTGCACCTTGGACAAAGCCCCCCGCCCATCCAACCATCGCCGCATCTTGGGCAGATCGGCCGATCGCTCAGGGCCAATTGCTGAGCACACCGCTCACAGAGCCACACACCGACCCGGCCGCAGCCAACACAGCGAGGAGGAAGGAGCAGGTCCAACACAAGGGACCGCATGCGTCTGAGCGATGACTCCCCAGAACGCCAATGTGCTGACAGCCTAGGTGGAAAAGCCCTCAGCTCCACTCGTTGGTCGCTGTCCCCTGTTTAGAAACCGCCAAAGACACCTGAATCCCTGATCTTGATTATTGCAGGTCCAAGAAGGACAATCAGCACGGTCGGAAAAATGAAGAAAACCAGAGGTAGCATCATCTTGACAGGCGCCTGACGAGCTTTTTCCTCAGCGCGCTGTCGCCGCTTAAGCCGCATCGTATCGGACTGGATACGCATGACCTTAGCCATGCTCACGCCCAGCTGATCTGCCTGAATGATCGCGGCGACGAATGTACTCATATCAGGTACATCCACACTATTGGCCATGTCTCGCAAGGCCTCACGCCTCAATTTCCCAAGCTGCATCTCTTGGACGGCGCGGCCAAAAGCACGACCAAGCTCATTGTCCCACTTCTCAGCTACCTTCTGCATAGCGGCATCGAAACCAAGACCCGCCTCCACGCAGATCGTAAGCAGATCCAGGGCATCCGGCAAAGTCTTAAGGACCTCTTCCTGCCTCCGCTGAATTCTGGAGCCCAACCAGATACTGGGCAACAGATAGCCAAGCACAAAGCCGGTTCCAACAATTAGTAGGCGTCGCCCTGTGGGAACGCTCGAGGCGAAAATAATCAGCATGGACATGGTACCCAAGATCAGGGCCCCACCGATCCGGAAGGCCAAAAACTGCACAGGCTTCACTTTATGCGCGATGCCTGCCAGCTCCAGTTTGCGTCGCGTCGCTTCGATGGTGCTGCGGGGGGTGAAGCGCTGTGCAATCCGCCCCAGAGCCTCGAGCATAGGCACCAGGACGCGCTGTGCAAATGGCTGGGAGAGTTCCAGTTCCTCCAAAGTCACGACCTCGCCCATAGCAGCCAGCTCGTCCAGGCGTTCTTCTACGCTCTGGGCGGAGCTCCTGGCCCGCGCAGCGACCACGAGAAGCAGTGCAAACACCACCAAGAGCGCCCCAATGATAACTAGAGGAACCATCACGGCCTCCTCACACCTCAATATTCACGATTTTACTCACAACGATATATCCGATCACAATCAACACTAACGAGATGCCAATCATCAACCAGCCACAGGGATCGGTGAAGAGGACGCCCATGAAACCCGGATTAATCAGATAAATGATGGTCGCCAACACAAACGGTAGCGCTGTGATCAGATACCCAGTATATCTACCCTGTGCGGTCAGCGTGCGGATCTCCCCCTTAATACGAACACGCTCACGAATGGTGAAGCTAATGGCGTCAAGGACCTCGGCCAGGTTACCTCCTACCTCGCGCTGTACCGACATAGCCGTGACAATGAGCTCCATATCCTCACTAGGCATCCTTCGTAACAGATTCGCCATTGCGACATCGAAAGGAACACCCAGTTGAAGCTCGAGGACCACACGCCCAAATTCCTCAGAGATCGGCGCAGGCATCTCGCTGGAGATAACTTCCAGCGCCTGAGCAGTGCTATACCCGGCCCGCAAAGAGTTGACGATCAAGTTAAGCGCGTCACTGAGCTGATCATTGAATGCCTTGAGCCGCTGACTACGCCGCATACCCAGATAGATCCGGGGTAGGAAAAAACCTCCCACGATTCCCACTGGAATGAGGACATAGCGATGGAGCGCGTAGAAAAGGAGGCCCAAAAGTAAGGAGACCAGGAAAGTGAGAACCAGAAACTCCCCCACCGTCCACTTGAGATTGGCCTGCGCAAGTTGGGTCGACAAACTCTCAGCGAAGCTACGGCCCTCCACCGCCCGGTTCAGGGCGGCAGCAACGATCCCCTCGCGACGCTTGGCCTTCTCCTCACGCTCGCCATGTTCCTCGCGCTTGCGGGCGGGTTCTCCCAACCGCTCCTTCACTAAAGCGTCGCCCGTCGCCGGCGTCGACAGCCCGATCACCAGAGCAACAATGGCAATGACCAATACGACACCGGCAATGATCAGGAACATAGTACATCAACCTCCCGACTCACATGCCCCGCTCTCGGCCCCCCCCAATCTCAGAACCTCAGACGCTGAGCGACTCCAAAAATCGAGGGCGGCAGGTGAATCCCGGCTTGCTCAATGCGATCGATAAACTTGGGGCGGATGCCCGTGGGACGCAGTCGTCCGATGACGCGCCCATTTTCGAACCCTGTCTGTTCGAACTTGAAAATATCAGCCGTCGTGATGACGTCACCCTCCATCCCCTGCACCTCGGTGATAGCTACAACCCGGCGAGAGCCATCGCGCAGACGCTCCAATTGCACGATCATGTCGATAGCGGCCGCAATCTGCTCACGGATAGCCCTGTGAGGCAGCTCCATTCCCGCCATCAAGACCATTGTCTCAAGCCGCGCCAGAGCTTCACGGGTGTTGTTAGCGTGAAGGGTCGTCATGCTACCCTCATGGCCTGTGTTCATGGCCTGGAGCATATCCAGAGCCTCTCCACCACGACACTCGCCGACGATAATGCGATCCGGGCGCATCCGCAACGAGTTGATCACCAGATCCCGGATGGTTATCTCGCCCTTGCCCTCCACATTAGGAGGACGTGACTCTAACGTTACCACATGCTCCTGACGCAAACGGAGCTCAGCAGCATTCTCAATGGTAACAATGCGCTCGTCAGAGGGAATATACTGAGAGAGCACATTCAACATCGTTGTCTTACCTGTCCCTGTACCTCCGGAGACAACAGTATTGATTTTTGCAGCAACTGCTGCTTCTAGAAACTGTACTGTTTCTTCAGTCAATGTCCCTAGCCGGATCAGATCGT
>CAYLRT010000005.1:27459-58588 GCA_964385885.1 uncultured Anaerolineales bacterium
GCTTCTAGAAACTGTACTGTTTCTTCAGTCAATGTCCCTAGCCGGATCAGATCGTCGACCGTCAGTGGGCGTGTGAAGAACTTCCGGATAGTCAGAATAGGCCCACGCAGCGAAATCGGAGGGATCACAGCATTCACACGCGACCCATCCTTCAAACGGGCGTCGACCATCGGGCTGCTTTCATCAATACGTCGCCCCAAAGGTGCGACAATCCGCTCGATAATGCGCATAAGGTGCTCATCAGATTCAAATGTGATGTTGACCCGCTGGAGCTTCCCATTCCGCTCTACGTAGACCTGCTTGGCCCCATTGACCATGATCTCTGTAATTGACTCGTCGGCGAGCAAGGGTTCCAGTGGGCCAAGACCCAGAATCTCAGCGACGATTTGTTCGAATAGGACCTCACGTTCGCGCCGGCCTAGGATGATGCTCTCTTCCTGAAGAATCGCTTCGTACATCTCCCGTATCGTCTGGCGCACTTCTTCTGTACGGGAGACGTCCATCGCCGGATCGAGCTCCGCGATGAGGCGGTTCTGAACGCGATTCTTAAGATCCACATAGGCATCACGAGCTCGTGGTGCCGTCCGCCTCTGGACAGCCGGCCCCGTAGTTCTCACTGACGATGCCGTGGGCTTAGCTGACCCCTGGGTATGAGCATCCTTTGATGATCCTTGAGGCCTCTTCTCAATCCTGCGCAAAAGGGACATCATTTGACTCCGTCACTACCGTCTGTAGGTATAAGTCATTCACAATAAGCGACCCAATCCAATACGGCCCTGCACACCCTCCCTCGACTCATCTTCCCTGGGTGCCTCAAATCGCTGGTGGATGATCTCTGCTAACCTTGTGAAGCCTTGGCCCAGGGCCGTCCTGCCTCCCCTCATCATGATCGGCTCGCCCAAATTGGCCGCTCTGAGCGCCGTCCGCTCATCCAACGGTAGATGCACCAGTGCTGGCATCATCGCTTTCTCAATCGCTTCCGGTCGAATACCCATCCGCTTATCAACGCCATTGATCACAAGGCCTACATGGGCCAGATCATACTGATGCCGACGCAATAACTCAACGAAGACACGAGCCCCTCGTATCTCGGGGATAACCGGACGAGTCAGGACCAGGAGCAGATCGCTAAGATCGAGTAGAGCCAGAAACACATCGTCGATCTGGTGGGCTGTATCGACAATGATATAGTCAAAATGAGGCCGGGCAAACTCCAGGATCGTCTTGAAATACACATTGGCACCTGACTCCTCTACACCACCCTCGCGAAACACCTCCACATCCTCAGGAAGTTTGGGCGCAGCCAACAGACGCACCCCCGAGGCGTGCGTTGCCACAACGGTCTCGAGCAGATCAGAATCCATGTCAAGGGCATGAGGGGCAAGATCAGCCAAAGTACGGGATGGCTGCAGCTTCATGAACAGCGACACATCACCAAACTGCAAGTTGCCATCCACGACGCAGATGCGAGATTCTGGGCCCATCATCACCTGAAGCGCAATCGCCAGATTCACAGCCACTGTAGTGCAGCCAGTCCCGCCTTTGGGGCTGTAGACAGCCACAATCTTAGCCTCATGCTCAGGAACAGACGCAACACCGGACTGGGCTCCAGCGCCAGTCGAGACCCCCAGGGGGCCCGTCACCAGCTTCTGCTTGAGCTTATAGGCCTTATGGATCGCAGAGAGGAGTTCATCAGCAGCAGGAGGCTTCGTCAGGTAGTCCCGCGCGCCGGCCATCATGGCACGACGCATATAGTCGGTCTCTCCCTGCACCGAAAGCATAATGACCTGGACGGTGGGCACGGCCTCGATGACTTTGGCCGTGGCCGTGATGCCATCCATACCGGGGAGGTTGATGTCCATCAGGATGACATCGGGCAATGCCTGAGCGACGACCTCGACGGCCTCCTCCCCGCTTCCTACCGCTGCCACAACCTCGATGTCGGGATCAAACGAGAGCAGTTTCGTCAACTGCTCTCGCGTCTCGCCGACATCGTCGACGATCATGACACGGACGCGATCAGGCATACCCAGTCCCCAGGCACCGCTTACTCGGTTGGCGTGGGCGTAGGCTCAATATGCACCTCCAGAGGTGGATGGACCGGCACCGGGCCAATGGGATCGGAGGGCATCGTGTCCGGCAGTTGGTATTTGTCCACGATGTAACGGAACCAGATCGGCTGCGTCTGGAGCACAGGCCCCGTCGTCCCGGCCGGACGCAGCACCAGATCGAGATCTGCCCCTATTTCGTAGAGATACTTAAGGATCAGCGCATCTTCCCGCGTTACCAATAAGGTTACCAACTGGAGGTCCTGGACCACTGGCATCGCCACAGTGACGGGTGTCGGCTGCGCCACAGCCGGGCCGCCCAGAGGCCCAGCTTCCTCACCCTGAGTCTCCACAACGGGTTGGACCTCAGATGCCATCTCAGACTCCCAGATGCCCACATGCCACACAACAGCATCCTGGACTGTCATCTGAACCAACAACGCAGGCTCTACATTGGGACCAGCCTCAGAGGGATAAATGGCTGCCCAACGTCCATTGGGTAACAGCTCGAAGGAGCCAAAGGGACTGGTCTGGGCTACATCTCCCTCCCCACCTGATTGCAGGTAGGTGAACTCTTTCACACCCGTATCCAGAAAATCCGTGTACACTGGCTCCATCTTGAGCGCAGCGATGACATCCACTCTATCACCCGGTTGGATAGCCCACCCCACCGCACCCTGGGTGTCCAGCGGAATTGCATAGGCTACCCGATCTGCGGGTTCGAACAGCGACGCCGCTGAGCCCGCCATTGACAACATCCCACCGGGCTCTCCCAACATAGCAGGTACCACAGGCATGCCACGAGGGATCTCCATGCGCGCAAACTTGCCATCCACGTCGTCCAGACTGGAGAAATACTCCGGCGGCAGACTGTCAACTGGCCATTGTTGCAGCGCCACAGCGTTATCTTCCACACTGATCTTCATCCCACGCGGGATGGTCTGCAGGGCCACCACAATCTCCGTCGTCTCCACAGCAACGGCTGTCGGCTCACCCTCGACAGACAACTGCTCTGCGCTGCTTTTGGACTGCAAATAGAGATACGCCCCACCCGCAATGACGACCGCGATAATCAAGAGCAACGCGATAATGATCAAACCTCTGTTCCCGCGCATGAAATCCTCCTTTGGGCCAACACTCGATCGTCGTGACTAATGTTCACTCCCGGGGCAGCTAGCTGCATCCTATCTGCGCTTAGGATCACGTTGATTACTCTTGCATTATAACCTCAACCTAACCGAGTAGCAACCCAGAAACCTCCGCCGTCGCAGAGACCCACAGAGGTGGTTCAAGGACGCCAAAACCGCACTGTGAGTCTGGGAGGCCGTGCCCCAGTTCATGTAACATGACAGTGAAACACACTACTGTATTACAATTCATTGTATCACACCTACAAACACGTCGCAACCATATCTGAACCATCGCCCCCATAACGTAACGTCATTGTAACAACTTGCATCCCCTCTAAACCAAAGCCACGAAGCCCTCTCCCGACACAGGATTGACGCCCAACCACGGCCCACTAGAATCCTCCCATGGATCTTCCTATTACTCCCCCATGCATTTCCCTGGCTCCCCTGCTGCAGGCCACTTTCCTGGAGCGGGAAAACCGTTTCCGTGTCCGGATACAGGTAGCTGGCGTTCTGGCTACCGCCCATCTGGCCAACCCCGGGCGCCTGAAAGAACTCCTGACGCCGGGATGCACCGTGTGGGTCAGACGAGCAGATAGACCATCACGCAAGACAGCGTATGACCTTGCTCTCGTACAACAGGGAGAAACCCTGATCTCCGTCGACGCCCATGTGCCCAATCGACTCCTATACATGGCGCTCCAGAGTGCTTCACTCGCCGGCCTGGCAAAATACACTCAGGTTCAGGCCGAGGTTACGGTGGGGCACAGTCGCATCGACTTCCTGCTAACCAGCCCGCAGCGAGAACGATGTTGGCTCGAGGCCAAATCGGTAACGCTCGTCCAAGGGCACAAAGCGCTTTTCCCTGATGCGCCCACCAAACGCGGGAGGCGTCACCTGGAGACACTCATGCAGTTGGTCAGACAGGGTGAGCAAGCTGCAGTGGTCTTTGTCATCCAGAGACCTGACGCTGTAGCTTTCAGCCCCAACGATGCAACCGACCAGGCTTTTGGTGAAGCTCTCAGGGTGGCTGCTGCCAGCGGCGTGAAAATCCTGGCCTGGCGGTGCGCGGTTACCACCGATTCAATCTGTCTGGGCAGTCCCGTATCTGTGTACCTTGACCCACAACGGAGCTGAAGCTATAATCGCTCCGCTGGTCAAGGAACCACTGATCGAGGATGGAGCCTGAATGAAAAGTATCGTTGAAAGCCTGCGGAAGACCCGCAGGAGCATATTTGGACAGATCGTCAACCTATTGGGTGCCGGCGACATCGATGAGGAGACGTGGGAGGACATAGAGGCCCTGCTGATGCAGGGAGACGTGGGCGTTGAGACGACGCTGGCGCTCATTGACAGAGTGCGAGCCCGAGTGCAACAGGAGGGATTGCACCGCGCCGATCAGCTTCGCCAGGTACTGAGAGAGGAGATTCTAGCCCTGCTTCCTGAGCCGGAGGCGCTCGACCTCGACTGGCCGCTTGCGATTATTCTGGTGGTCGGGGTCAACGGCTCCGGCAAAACCACCAGTATCGCCAAACTGGCCGCTCGATTCAAGGCTCAAGGCCGTAATGTCGTCCTTGGAGCGGCAGACACCTTCCGCGCCGCAGCCATGGACCAGCTTCAGATATGGGGCGACCGAATCGGAGTGCCAGTCGTCAGAGGACCCGAGGGGGGAGATCCCAGTGCGGTAGCCTTTGACGCAATCAAGTACGCACAGGCCCATCATGCGGATATGCTCATCATCGACACCGCAGGACGTCTACACACTCAACATAATCTCATGGCAGAGTTAAAGAAAATCCAGCGCACCATCGCCAAACGGGTGGCCTGGGCCCCTCATGAGACCTTCTTGGTCCTGGATGCCACCACGGGGCAGAATGGCCTGGCGCAGGCCCGTCAGTTCCTTCAGGCAGTCAAGGTAACCGGTATCGTCTTGGCCAAACTGGATGGCAGCGCCAAAGGTGGCATGGTGTTGGCCATTGGTCATGAGTTAGGGCTCCCTGTGCGCTTTGTAGGGACGGGGGAGAACCTTGAAGATCTGGCTCCCTTCGATCGCGAAGCGTTTGTCGAAGGGCTCCTGAGTACGCAAAACTAGCCATTGATTCATCTCGCCTCCGGCTGAGGAGGATTGGTTAAGGAGAAACTATATTATGAGCGAACTATCTGACCGTTTCGAGAATCTCGCCGCCAAAGTCGAAGCAATCTGGAGGCGTCTTTGACTTACCGGCAAAGATAGAGCAATACAAAGCGTTAGAGACCCAGGCCGCTGACCCGGACCTGTGGAACGCTCCAGACCGTGCACGCCAAGTCATGAAAGACCTCGCTGCCCTGCAGGAGGAGATCACACGCTGGCAGACACTTCGCCAAGAGATCGAAGACGCCCGCGAGCTATGCGCATTTGAGGATGAGGGGCTGCAAAGCGAATTAGAGCGAGAAGCGGAGCAGCTTGAGAAGAGACTTGAACACGCAGAATTCCAGCTCATGTTATCGGGGCCACATGATCGCGCGGACGCCCTCCTCGCGATCCACGCGGGGGCCGGAGGCACAGACTCCCAGGACTGGGCCCAAATGCTGTTGCGGATGTATCTGAGATGGGCTGAGCGGCATCATTACAAGACAGAGGTGTTGGATTCTACAGAGGGGGAAGAGGCGGGGATCAAGAGCACCACGATCTCGGTAAGCGGGCCGTATGCCTATGGCTACTTGAAAGCTGAACGTGGCGTCCATCGTCTGGTACGGCTTTCACCCTTTGATGCTGCGCATCGCAGGCACACATCGTTTGCTCTAGTCGAAGTCTGGCCCGACCTCGGCGAGACATCTGAAGTTGTGCTCAATCCTGACGACTTACAGATCGATACATTTCGTGCCTCCTCCGCTGGCGGACAGCACATGCAGAAGAATGAGACCGCCGTCCGCATTACGCATCTGCCCACAGGGATCGTCGTCTCATGCCAGAATGAACGGTCGCAGACGCAAAACCGGGAGACCGCGTTGCGGATCCTCAAAGCACGCCTCCTCCAGATCGAAGAGGAGAAACGTCGCCAGCAGATCAGCGACCTCAAGGGCGAACACGTGGACGCTGGATGGGGCAACCAGATCCGCTCCTACGTGCTACACCCGTACCAGATGGTCAAGGACCATCGAACGAATTACGAAACAGGCAATGTCCAGGCCGTACTCGACGGGGATCTGGATCCATTCATCGAAGCTTTCCTCCGTCACAGTGTCGGCCCCGAATCAACCGGCCGCCAGTAGTTAGGCAAAGGGAGGGCAGAACCAATGGCGAAGAAAGCGAAGATCAGCGGTGGATCCAAAGCGAGAAGCAATAGCCAGCACCCAGCACGCGAAATCAGGTCTCGAGTCTCCCGGCGCCCCCAGGGCACACCAAACGGGGCAACCCCAGCAGGAACACAGAGCGCAGATGCCCGTAGAGCGTCCCTTCGCAACCGTTGGGACAGAGTTTCGACCAGCATCGCCCTGACATCGGCTCTGGACGCCGTAGAGAATATCACTGCGCGAACGCAGAAGATGAAGCAGGCGCTCTCGGATGTTCGGTCCAGAGGATACCAATTCGGCGGCGATTGGGAATCACGCGCGACCGAACTGAGTAGCATCTGGAGTCAATCAAGGCAACAAGCGCTCCAGGTGATTCAACACCAACAACAGAGCCTGAGGCAGGCAGCTCAGAGCGCACAGGCATTGCTGCGGCGTGCCGAGACCAACGATGGGCTCATCGATGCTGCGGAGAGCCGTGTTGATGCGTTAGAGGCCACCGTACGTGAAGCTGAGCAACAGATCCATCAAACCTACGATGCTATTGAGGAACAGATTAACGGTCTGGAAAGCGATATCCGACAGGCCCAGTTCCTGCTCGATGCACTTGACGACGCTTCGTTCGATCTCTTGCCAGACGAACACGGCATCGCTGCCTGTCGAGCGGTGTGGAGTTCCGATCCCGAAGAGCCTGAGGGGCTCCTGTTCCTGACCGATGCCCGCCTGATTTTCGAGCAGAAGCAGGAGGTCGCCAAGAAGAAATTCCTGTTCATCACCACCGAGAAAGAACTGGTGCAGCGCAAGTTGTGGGAATCTCCCATCGGGGCTGTCGAAGAGATGGAGTCTGAAGACAAAGGGGCTTTCCTCAGACGAAAGCAGCTCCTGACCCTGCGCTTCAGCGAAAGGACACGGGAAACACCAGGGGACGTCGTCTTGGAGCTCAAAGGGGTCGATAACGAGACCTGGCGTTCGCTCATCAAGCGGGCCAAGACGGGGGAGATCGAAGCAGACCGACTGGGTGCACCATCCCCTCAGGAACAACTTGAGACAGAGATCGCGCAGGAAAGCGCCAGTCCCGAGAAGGAACTCCCCACAGCCTGTCCTACCTGCAATGCACCTTTGCCTCCTATCTTCAAGGGGATGAAACAGGTCACCTGTGAATACTGTGGCACGGTCATCAACATCTGAGCCCGCATAGGTGTGCGCCCAGGGGGAAGCCATCGGTGGAACTCATACATGCTGTCCAGGCGTTCATTGAGCGACATCAGCTCGTGGAACCAGGGAGCAAGATCGTGGTCGGGGTATCCGGCGGCCCCGACTCAGTCACCTTGCTCGATGTCCTCCAACGCCTCGCAGAGCCATACCGGTTATCCCTACATGTGGCCCATCTACATCACGGCCTGCGTGGTGACGCGGCAGATGCCGACTTACACTACGTCACTGAGCTGGCCAAACAGCGAGAGCTCCCCATCACGACCGCCCACGTCGATGTGAAGGTCCTGGCGCGTCGCCATCATCTTTCAGTTGAAGAGGCGGCGCGCCAAGCCCGCTATGGATTTCTGGCCCAGGTAGCTCGCGACACAGACGCTCACTATGTTGCCGTGGGGCACCACGCAGACGATCAGGCAGAGACTGTCCTGATGCACCTACTGCGCGGGAGTGGCCTGGCAGGCCTCCGGGGCATGTTGCCCTCCACGCAACTGTGTAAGTACCACATACTCACCCAAGAAGGCAGCCCCATCCCGCCAGATATCATGCTGATTCGCCCGCTGTTGTCAGTCACTCGGGCGGAGATCAAGGCCTACTGTGAAGTCCATGGATTTGAAACCCGCACCGATCTCTCAAACTTCGACACAGCTTTCTTCAGGAATCGCCTGCGCCACGAAGTCCTTCCCTATCTGCGGCAGTTCAATCCCAGGATATCTGAGAGACTGCGCAACCTGGCCGAGATCGCCCGCGAGGACTACCATCTACTGGAAGAGTTCACCTCGGTTGCGCATGACACGTTGTTAGTGGCTCAACAACCCAATGCCGTCACCTACGACCTCGCCCGTTGGCGAGAGCAGCCCCGGTCGATCCAGCGCGCTCTGATACGAAAAGCTGCCTATCGACTGCGCCCCACGCTGAGAGATATCGGGTTCGACCATGTGGAACGCGCTGTAGAACTCGCCCAACGTGGCACCACTGGCATGCAGGCCGTGCTTCCCCAGGGGCTCCGAGCGATCATTGGGTACACAACACTAACCATCGGCGACCGGGAAGCCTGCCCTCTGCCACCCGATCGACCCTGGCTCTCTCCGCACCAGGAAGTACCCATCCAGGTTCCAGGGATAACTGAACTGCCAGGCAAGTGGACACTCCATGTCAGACACGTCGCCCACTGGAATCTGGAGACCATTGCGGAGAACCCTAATCCCCTGGTTGCGTGGATGGACCGCGAAGCGCTGGGACCACACCCCTATCTTCGGACACGGTTACCAGGCGATCGCTTCCGACCACACGGCCTGGGAGGCACAGAAGTTCGGCTCAGCGACTTCTTCATCAACGCCAGAGTTCCCCGATGCCAGCGGGATCACCTCCCGTTACTTATCGGGCGTGACCATACGATTCTATGGGTGGTGGGGATTCGCCTGAGCGCAGACGCTCTGATCTCCACCAGGACTCAAGAGGTCGTCTATCTGCGATTCCGAGGACCTTAGCAGCACCTATGTGAATCAATCCCCGCGATCAGCAAGCTCCGCATGGACGACTGCTATTGGGAAAGGTTAGATGACCGAACAGCTTGGGCAAGCAGGAAGGGATCTCAGGACAAGGAAGCTCTCCCTGACAAGACGACCAAGCGATCACTTCGGCGATCATTTCGGCGATTATCTAAGACGACGCGGAGAGGTGAGCTTTGCCCAGTGAATACGGAGAGCCCCTGACTGAGCGGGAGCTCCAGATCGTGCAACTTGTTGCGGAGGGCCTGACCAACCGCGAGGTAGCTCTTCGCCTGCACATCAGCCACAACACCATCAAGGTCCACCTGCGCAATATCTTCACCAAGACAGGCGTGGCGTCGCGCACCGAGCTTTCCATGCTGGCGGTTCAGGAGGGGTGGGTAAAACTGCCAAGTCTCCCTGCAGCTACGGAGCCGCCAGAGGGACCAACCAAGCTGCAGGACCAGGAAGGAACCAATCTCCTCGACACAGAACCCCGGGGTTCCACCCGTCTCACCAGACGACGCCGCTTCATGCTCGGACTGGGGCTTCTCCTGCTCACGTTTTCGTTGGCCCTACCCGAACGAAATCCTTTACCGCAGTCAGCGTCTGGTCCTGGAGAGGTGTTCAACTCCAAGGAGAGCTCTGCCCTGTCGATCATGGAAGCTCCAGGAGGACAATGGCAAGAACTGAAACCTCTACCCGTACGGCGAGCCGGAATGGGCGCAGCCGCCGTCGCAAACGCGATCTACGTCGTCGGAGGCATGACGCCCCAGGGTCCCAGTGAGCGACTCGACGTTTATGACATCGAGAGGGACGCTTGGCATACAGCCGCGCCACGCCCTATTGCCAGCTCAAATGTAGAAGCGGTAGCCCTAGCCGATCAGATCCTTGTGCCAGGAGGATGTGACGAATCTCTAACACCCACCGCGGAAGCCCATCTTTATCAGCCCGAAACCAACACGTGGACAGCAGCAGCTCCACTGCCGACCCCCTTATGTGCTTACGCGCTCACTGCGATAGACGAAACGGCCTACCTGTTTGGCGGATGGGATGGGGAACGATATCGAGCCCTCGCTTACGCGTACCACCTGACCACGGACTCCTGGGAGACTCTCCCTTCACCCGCACGGGCTCGCGGATTCGGCGGTGCTGTCGCCTTCACTGATCGAGTCTTCTATATCGGCGGCTACGACGGCCAGCATGAGTTGGCCATCTGCGAGATGTTCATGCCCTCCACCGGTAAGTGGGAGCCTTGTCCAAGCATGCTTCAACCCCGCGGAGGGCTGGGCCTGGCAGCGCTGGGTGGACGGATCTACGCAATCGGTGGGGGATGGACAACACCCTTGGGGTTCAACGAACGATACCTCCCCACCAACCAGGAATGGAGCGTCATCGAAACTCCCATAGCCGGAGAGTGGCGCAACATGAGCGCTGTGGCCTGGGGAACCTCTATCTACGCCGTAGGTGGCTGGAATGGCACCGACTTCCTTAACCGCACCTATGTCATCGAAGTGATGCCCTGGCGTGTCTTCATTCCGGGGACATTCCACGCCCCCTAGCTCACTTGAGCTGCAACCCGGGATCGATGTCCAGATCCCACCCGGCCCGGTCGCCTGCCTGGAAGCGGAAGTAGCCCGCGGCTGCGATCATGGCCGCGTTATCAGTGCACAGTATCTTGGGCAGCATATAGACCGGCACCGGGATCTCCGCTCGCGCGCGCTCCCGCAGCCGGGTGTTGGCCGAGACACCCCCTGATAGCAGGACCGCCCGTACGGCATATTCACGGGCAGCACGCGCGGTCTTTCCGACCAAAACATCCACGACCGACTCCTGAAAAGCGGCTGCCATGTTGTTGTAGAATTGTGGCGGGACTGAACCCGAATACTTCTGCAAAGTCCTGAGCACCGCGGTCTTGAGCCCGCTGAAGCTGAAGTCATAGGTATCGGGCAACCACGCCCGCGGTAAATTGAAGACCGCGGGATCACCCACCTGGGCTGCCTCTTCGATCGCTGGTCCCCCTGGGTATCCCAGTTTCAGCATCCGGGCGACCTTGTCAAAAGCCTCGCCAGCAGCATCATCACGCGTGCTTCCCAGCCGCTCATACTGCCCATGATCCGTCGCCAGTACGAGTTCGGTGTGTCCGCCGGACACGATCAGCGCCAATAACGGGAACCGCAGATGATCAGAGGGCCTGTCTTCGTGGACCACGTCCAGCCAGTGTGCGTAGAAGTGGCCCTCCAGATGGTTCACCGGCACCAGGGGTAAGTCCTCGACCAGGGCAGCGCCTTTAGCGAAATTCAAGCCCACCAACAAGGATCCGGGCAATCCCGGGCCATAGGTGACCGCGATCGCATCCAGGTCCCCCCATCCAAGATGTGCTGAGACAAGGGCTTCTTCAACGACTGAGGCAATAACCTCGAGATGCATACGTGAGGCCATTTCCGGATACACCCCGCCATACTGGGCATGGAACTCAGCCTGTGACGCCACAATGTTGGATAAAATGACGTGACCGTCTTCAACCACCGCTGCGGCCGTCTCGTCACAGGAGGTCTCGATCCCTAGAATCCGGATGGTCATCTCTGTGATTGTCCTTCCATGGGGATCACCAGGTCATAGGGCATATCCGTCAAGTCATGCACCTCGCCGTCCTCGGCAATCCATAGTACATCTTCTACCCTACATCCCATGCCTTTCTCTGGGTAGTACAGGCCCGGCTCGACAGCGAAGACATGGCCTGGTTGAAGTTGCGTGGTATTGGCAGGGTCGTCAGAGAGGCGCGGCTCCTCATGGATATCCAGGCCCACACCATGACCCACGCTATGCACATACCCCTGGAGGGTTTTCGGATCTCGATCAATGGTGGGATGTCCGCGCTCGTGGAAGAATGCACACGTCATCTGTTGGAGGTGTCGAGTCGGTTCCCCAACACGGATTGCCTCCTTGAGAGTCTCGAGGCAGGCTACAACGTCGTGGTGCAACTCCTGTACAGGTTCCGGCGCGTAACCAAGGCAGAAAGTGCGAGTCAAATCGAAGAAGTATCCCCCTCCCATCTCTCTAGGGAAGATGTCAAACACGATCACCTCCCCTAACCGCATGGGTGCTTCCAGATCGCCACGACTATGGGGAATACCAGCATCCCTTCCCGTGGAGAAGATGAAACCTTCCGGATCCTCCAGTCCCTGTTGAGCGATCAGAGAAGCAATGTGCTGATGCACATCTCCCACTTTGAGGACACCGCCACCCTGCTTTCGAAGCACACCCTCCGAATCTACCGCATGGTGCCTGAGGAAATCCAGGGTCTGATGCACTATGCGTACAGTCCGCCGTCCTACCTCACGGATACGGGCTACCTCCTCCACATCCTTCGTGGCTCGGGCTGCCAGGATGAGATTGTTTTGGATTTCACCGACCAACTCAACCTCAGGCAATGCGGCGTCAAGCGCACTGAGAAACGTATAAGCGTAGCCCTGATCGAGATAGCCATAGCAACCTACCCTGCCCGAGATCCCTAGATCCTCGAAGATGCGTGAGTAGAATGCTACTGAGGCAGCCAGATAATCGCCCCCATACTCTCGTAAGAGCGTATTGTAACCGTAATGGGTAGCCAGAATGACCGGATAACCCGTCATCTCCGCAGTTTTTCGCTCCATGGGACCCACGATCAACGTGGGCGAGGCACCTCGCTTCTTGAGAAGAATCGCCGATGTGAGACGAATCCCATTCAACATGTAAATGAGCGGCGGGTTTCCCAACACTTTACCACGCACGAAGATCGCATCGAGCCCGCGGCTTTCCATGAGTTGGTCCAGATCGCGCTTCATAGCCACTCCCCATCATTCTGATGCATGACACAGGTTGATAGTTTCCATTGTGCCATAGGGAACAGGAAAAGCAAAAGCCTGCCGCGACATAGCTGCTGCCGCACCGGCAAAATTGCGGATGAGGATTGGATTAGAAGCAATTGCGCTATAGAGGGCTCCCCGGTATACTTAAGGTATGAAAAATCACATCGCTCAGGAACTCCGCGAGAAAAAGACATCGAAACCGCTGGTTGCCATCGTGGGACGCCCCAACGTCGGCAAATCGACTCTCTTCAATCGCATTGTCGGAGAGCGTCGAGCCGTGGTCAGCGAGATCCCTGGAACCACCCGTGATCGCATCATGGCCGAGGCGGAGTGGAACGGCAGGTCGTTCCTGGTGGTGGATACTGGTGGTATCGAAATCCTGCCAGCAGGTATGGAGAAGGGGCAGCGTCCGTTGGACAGGCAGCCGTTGCTTGAGGACTCCAAAGCTTTTGTCCCCTCAATACGAGCCCAGGCTGAACTCGCAATCCAGGAAGCCGATCTGATCATCTTCCTCACTGATGCCAGCACGGGGCCCACCGCCGCCGACCGCGAGGTCGCAGGCATCCTGCGCCGCACCGAGAAGCCTGTGCTACTGGTCGCGAACAAGGTGGAAAACGAGACCCGGGAACAGATCGCGCTTGAGTTTTACGAGTTAGGCATGGGCGAGGTTTATCCCGTCTCGGCGATCCACGGCACCGGGGTGGGAGACCTCCTGGATCTCGTCGTGGAGCATCTGCCAGAATACGAAGAAGGCGAACAGCACACCGAGGATGCTATCCGAATCGCGATCGTGGGACGGCCCAACGTGGGCAAGTCCTCACTTCTGAACCAGTTGTTGGGCGAGGAACGCGCCATCGTCAGTCCGGTGGCCGGCACAACACGCGACGCTTTGGACACCGAACTGGTCTGGGATGGGGAGCGTTACATTCTCATCGACACTGCAGGGATACGACGTCGTGGGAGAATCGAGCCTGGCGTCGAAAAGTGGAGTGTGCTTCGGACCGGTCGCGCGCTCGAACGGAGCGACGTCGCTCTGTTGTTGATCGACGCCCTTGATGGGATCACAGCGCAGGATGCACACATCGCTGGGATGATCGCGGACAAAGGTGTCAGTGTGATCATCCTCGTCAACAAATGGGACGCCGTATCGCCAGAGGTCCGACGAGCGCGGCGTGAGGTTGAAGCCAGGGTCCGAGAAGAACTCAAGTTTCTGAGCTTCGTCCCTGTGCTCTTCATCTCCGCGCTCACGGGAAAGAACGTGCACCAGGTGCTGCCGCTGACACGCGAGGTGGCCGAAGCCCGCTTTCAACGAATACCCACTGGACAGCTCAACGACCTCATTCAAATGGCTCTGCTGGACCACGCTCCACCTCACAAGGCTGGGCGCCAGCTTCGTATCTACTATGTCACACAGACGGGCGTTGCGCCACCGCGTTTCACGTTTAGGGTCAACAACCCTGAGCTCGTCCATTTCTCCTATCAGCGGTATCTGGAAAATCGCATTCGCGAGCTCTATTCATTCCCCGGCACACCGATCCAGATGATCTTCCAGGGAAGGCCCAGAAGGCAAACCACCGGCCGCGGAAAAGGCCGATAAATGGATATCTGAACATGAGAGCGTAACCTTGTAAACGAGTGTTTGCGTGGAACAAATCAAGAGTAGGTCCATGTCGGAGTCGCCCAAGCCCGAGCTTAGAGCTGAGATTCAGCGCATTGGCCAGCGATACGTCAGCCATGTCACAACCGAAACGGGCGAACTTGTCCTCCGTCATGAGTTTCAACATGACCCGACAGGCCTCACCTATCTGGGACCGCCATGGGCGATCGACCTGAGCCGACTTGAACCATCGGAGCTTCGTCAGCTTAGGCCACGGCCGACACGGCACTGGAGTCGAGCCCAGGCTGCAGCCCACGGCTGGCGGCTCTTCCGCTACCTGTTCGGAGACGGCCGGGCCCTGGCGTCCTACCGCAAACAACACCCAGCGTACACCTCCTGCCCCTTGATCCTCACCTTATCACCAGAGACCTCCACACTTTGGCGTCAGCCCTGGGAATATCTCTATGATGGGAAGGACTTCGTCTGCCTCACGGGGCGGATGCCTGTGATCCGCCATCCACCTGGCTTGCGCACACTTACCCCACGCATCTCGGCCCCTCCCCTCCGCGTCCTCGCTCTGATCGCCGCACCGCTAGATCAACCAAAGGTTGACACCGGATGTGAGATCGCATGCCTTCACCGCGCGATCAACAACGTGATAGCCAGAGGCATCCTTGAGCTTGATATCCTGGCGGAGCCCACAGTGTCCGCGCTTCGCGACACGCTTCAAGAGCGTCACTATCAGGTGGTACACTACGTCGGACACGCATGTATGGCCCCCGATGGCCGGTTGGGGCAATTGTGCCTTGAAAACCAGTTCGCACAGACAGAGATGATCACCGGGCAATACCTGACGCGCACGCTGAAGGGCTGGCTTCCTACAATCGCCCTCTTGAATGCGTGTCAGAGTGCAAGATTCGGTGTCCTCGAGGCGCTTACCGGTATAGCACAGGACATGCTCAGAGGAGGACTACCCGGCGCTATCACGATCCCCATCCAGTTGCCCCATGAGGTTCTCACGACCTTCTATGCCGCCTTCTACGAGGCCCTGGCAAAGGGCCTGCCCTTGCGGGATAGCCTGCAACGCGCTCGCTCAGCTCTGGCTGTGGAGCCAGAAGGCTCTGGCTACCTGGCCTGGGGCGTGCCGATGCTCTACCATCAAGCGGTCAACCAGCCTGTAGTCTACAGGCCCGAGACCCGTTCCTTTGCTTTTGCTGGTGAAACCGTCAACGTATCCCAAGAGCTTGCTTCATCAGCCATCGTAGGCTGGCGGACCCAGTTCCTCACAGCGCGCCGGGCTTTAGCAGAGAATGGCCGCATCCTGTACATATGGGGCCCCGCTGGCGTGGGAAAACGGGCATTCCTCTCCCAACTGGAACGTGACCTGAACCCCAAGCCGCTGGCCAACCTACATATCCGATGCTCGGACACACTTGACCCACTCCTCGTGCTGGGGAAAATTGCCGCGTTCTGGCGTGAGAGCGTGCCAGATGAGACTGGTAGGGAAGCAGCGGCGTTGCTCCTCGATGCTTCACAGGACCCCTTCAGACGAGCCCAGCAGGCCCAACAACTTCTGGCGTCCAAGCGACTGCTGATAGCCTTGGAGGCCCTATTCGAGGATGAGGCCCATGACGTTGCTCCGGGAGCACAGGACATCCTGGAACAAGTCTTGCTCGGCATGATGAGTGTATCGGGTAAGACCATCTTCGTGTGCACTGCCTCCCGACCATGGCCTGCTTTGGGCGACTTAACGGGTCGTGCAGAATATGAGATCTATCTTCCCCTGCTAGATCTCCAACCCGCCATCCACATCATGAATCACCTTCAACATCTCCGACGTGTATCGTTGAAAGACAAAGAGACACTCTTCCATATCGTTGGCGGACACGCCGAGTCTCTGATCCTGCTCAACGGATGGGTCGCCCTGGGCCTGGCTCTCGATCAGTTCCTCAAATCTCCTCCCTCCGTCGAGCCCTCACCCGCGGCATGGACCGAGTATCTATCCGCGCAACTTCTGCATTCCCTTGATCCGGGTGAGCTGCAGATGCTCCACATGATTGCTATCCTCCGGCGTCCGTTCGACACGGAAGACCTTATTGGATTGACTCCTTTGGCCCCCTCCCAGGCCGACCGTATGCTTGAACGCTGGCATCAAATTGGTCTTGTCGAGCCTGCGGGAGACGGCACGTGCTTCCTTATCAGACCTGCAGTGAGGATGACTATCCTTGACAGGCTGTCGGAGTTAGATCTCCAGGACCTCCATCGAAAGGCAGGGGAATATTATGGAATTCCCTTTCTAGAGGAAGCCCACCGACAACTTCTCAACCGCAACCTCACC
Source organism: uncultured Anaerolineales bacterium (assembly GCA_964385885.1). GTDB lineage: Bacteria > Chloroflexota > Anaerolineae > B4-G1 > SLSP01 > PWVB01. The sequence goes on from CAYLRT010000005.1 coordinate 44,393, forward strand.
CATTGGACCGAAGAGGACGTTGGTTTACTGGCGCGGGACGCTCACGGCATTCTGGGTAGCCGACTCCGCGCTGAGCGGGACGGGAGGCCATTTGAACATCTGCTGGATCGTGTCCTCGCCTGGTACTACCACCTTGTCAGGGCTGAGGAGACCGAGGCAGCTAAGCAGATCGCCCGAACGCTGGCTCCCGAACTCAACCGCCGGGGGCTCCAGGACCTGGCCCGGCGATTCTTCGCTCAGGCTTCAGGCTTCTCCGCCGAAGACAAAACCCAAGCCATGCTGGACCAGCTCCAGACCGAAGAACAGAGTCTCGCGGCAGCCCTCCAAGTCTACGAGGAGACACAGCGCTTCCTTGATGCCGAACACCTGGAGATCCAGCGGGCTTACGTCCTTCTCCGCGCCGGTGATGCCCAACATCGCCTGGGTAATCTACAAGCGGCCATTGAGCGGTATCAGACGGCGCTGAAGTTGATGCGCCAAGTCGACGACCAAGAGGGAGCCGCTCAATGTCTGCGCCGCCTTGCGACCCTCCACCGAGAGATGGGGAACCTACAAGAAGCGCTCGTTGCCACCCAGGCCGCAAAGGAACAGTACGAGGCACTCTCGTCATTCTATGGGCTTGCCGCCGTGGAACAGGACCGGGGATATATCCTGAGCGAGTTAGGGCATCCCGAAAAGGCTATCGAATGCTTCACTGCCAGCCTTCGACTCTGCCGGAGATTGGCCAATGAGGAGGGTGTGGCTGAAAATCTCAGGCAGATCGGCACCCTCCTGAGCAGCATGGGGCGACTAGACATTGGCATCCAGGTTCTGCAAGAAGCGCTCAAACACTACATCCACCTCAACAGCCCAGAGCAGGTCGAGGTCCAGGCACAGATCGAAAGACTCCAGAACCGGAGAGCCAGACTGGCGCGCGCCTTACAGCGCCTTCGCGAAAACCGCCAGGCCCGCGTTTGATCCCACACCGCGGTATCACGGTTTCCACTCCTCCTGGGGGACAGCCAGTACTTGCCACGGAGGAATTGTGCAACCCCCACCCTCCTCACCTTGCCACTTACGGGGGAGGGAAGCAAAGCACTTCATACAGAGTAGCTGCCATCCTCACGAGGCAGGTGCAACTCGGGGCAACGTTAGCGCGGTGCGCAGGCGGCCTGATCAGGAGAGCTACACAATCAGCTATTGCCAGGGTTCCTCTCCCTTCCTGATCAAGCGGTGAGCCGCTGCGCTGTGGTCCCCATCCCTGAGGCCCTACCGATCCACCTGCAACGTCCCAAGCAGAGCCCGATCTTGATCCAACCGCACATTCCCCTGATACAGCGCGATCCGTTCCCCCTGGAAGGCATCGTAAAGCCCAACATAGAGACGATAAGCCCCGGCCGGCATATCGGCTGGCAGAACCAATGTGTGCGTATCAGCAATCAACTCACCCGGAAGCCAGGTCAGTGTCGGCGCATCGCCTTGCATGGGCCGGGCGTCGGACTGAGCCCACACCCGCTCATCCTCATCTACCAAGTGGACAAACACGGTGAGGTCCGTATCAGCGATACCTGTAACACGCCAGTAAAGCGTCACGGGGAGGTCAGCTCCGGCTGTGACGCCTTCCGTTTTCCAGTCTCCCCCTACCAGCTCCGCAAGATCACCAACCTTGACCGAAGTGCGAACCCCAGGTGTAACCTGGCCGAAATCCCGCGGACGTTGTTGCACCATGATCTCGCCCACTGGCAGTGCAGAGGGACCAACCCCGCTTTCCCCAGGCCTGAGGGACAGGCGGCAACGTCCCGCTGACGTGTCCGGAGGCACTCGCACAGAGAACGGCACAACGTATCGATGGCCCATCGGCCAGGCCTCGGGCCGGGTAGGGCCCCAGTCCAGTGAGCCAACGAGTTCTCCTCCTTCCTGACAGGTCATATGCCACGTCAAACTGTCTGGAGGACTGCCCTCAGCCCGTTCAAAGCCCACGGCGAACGTCAGATATTCCCCTCCCAGAAGAGCGACGGGCGGCGGCTCCAACCCAAGAACACGGAGCCCTGGCCAGTCCAGGCTCATTGCCTCAGGGAGTGAAAGCTCGGGAGTCGGAGAAAGGGGTGGTTCGACATCCACCTCACCTACCTTGAGCTGAATGCCGCCAAACGAGCCATCTGACCTGGTAATTCCCCACCACCCCTCAGGGCCAGAGATGCCAAGGAAGAGCTCATAGCGCCCAGGCGCCAGGGCCGGCGAGAGTGCAATCGACACCTTCGTATCCGTACTCACATTGGGGATCCAGGCCGATGGAACCCACTCTGCCGCACTCAGGAGACGCTGGCCCCCTTCCGCCCAGACCACGTGCGCGGGATCCCCCGCCGATCGCAGGGCCAGATACACGTCTAACTCAGGCAGGGCATCAACAGGGATCCACCGCAAGGAGACGTTCAACGGGGCAGGGGCCTGAACAACCGGAGGCCAGTACACGGCCTGGAGGTCAAGACGTCCCCCAAAGCGCGCCATCGGCCCGAGTTGAGGCCATGTCTCCCCCTGAAGGACACATTCATCCACAGGGAACCCCACCACCGGATCGCCTGGCCTGCATCTTACGACACCTGCATCCATCGCCTGCGCCAGCAGGCGTCCCAACTCTGCCTCTGTCAGAGGGTAACATCGTGCAGCATGGAGCCACTGAAAAGGGGTTCCCACTGTGAGGTGCTCTGCGAGCCAGTCCGGACGACGGAGATCACCCGACAACGGCCATAGCAGGTTACCAGACACACCCGGCAGGGAGCCAGGCGCCAGGGTCAATGTATCGAGGGAGGCCATGTGCGCCCGCAGGAAGATCGTTGTCAATCGCAGCCCAGCGACACGCACATCGTCGACGGGCACGTATCCCTCCAGAGCATCGCCCCCCGCCAAGACGAAGTCCGTACATCCCAGTCTCTCATCCTCCCAGGGCCACACCTCCCCGCGAAAAATGCCGGCCGCCCCTGGCACGTTTGCCGCCATCAAAGAGCTTGCGGCCGACCGCCCTTCGACATTTAGTTTGTGTGCACTTATGCCGGCCGCCTCCCCCCAACCCAACGGTATGATCTTCCCGGCAAGCCATGGACCACCCAGCAATGGGTCGGCAGTCAAGAAAGGAGTTGCAGCGGTCAACGCCCAGGGCAAGAGCAAAGACGCCGCAAGGACCCGTTGTCCTATCGCCCTCAACCCAGCCCAGTACGACGCGGCTATTGGGGCCAACAGGAGGACAGCCGTTAGGGCATAGCGGTCGAACTTCTTGGCCCCAAAACTCAGGCCTAAGAGATAGATCAGTGCCGGACACATCAGGCTCGATACAGCATGCCGTGCCCCTCCCTGTCCCTTCCAGAACCTCACACCCGCGCCGATAAGCCCCAGCGCCATCGGTACAGACATTTTGAGGATAAGGACAGTCGGGTAGAAGAGAGGTCCTGCATCCGCCCGCATCCGCCCCATGAAGAAGACCGGACGGAGTCCAAGACCCTCATGGTACCGGAATGCATCAACCAGGGGGAGAACCCCCTCCCAGCCCTTGTACCACACCGGCGGATACCCCCCCAGAAAGAAACAAGTCGTGAGAAAGCCGAAGATCACCACGGATCCCACGCGCCGCATCCAGTTTTCGTGACCACCGAGCAACAGGAGCAAGGCAATGCCCGGTGCCGCCAACAGCCCCAATGTCTTGGTCAAGCCTGCCAATGCCAGCAGAAAGGCACTCAGCGCCAGAGCCGGCCAACCCCGCCGTTTACGATCAGAAGAGAAAACAGACAGGATCGGGAGGGCCGACAACAACACAAATGTGGCCTGTAACGCATCGGTGTGCAATATCCCACTATGGCCTAGAAAGAAAGAATCGAGCGCCAGCATGACGCTCAACAGGCGCGCCACCCGCTCACCAAAGACCTTGCGCCCCATGAGATAGAGAGCCACGAGCCCGGCCGACGTCACCAAGGCCACGGCAGCCCTGCCAGCAGGGAGGAAATAACTGAGATGCCGCATCGCGGCGCCATTCTCGGGAGCCAGGTTGCCCAGTGACATGATCCATCGCCAATGGGTCTGTGCCTCCGCGGGCTGCAACCACAACATAGCCTGGATGCCAAGCGCGCCCAAGCCCATCGTCGTCACACCTGGATGTCCGGTCTCCGGAAAGGACGAACTGCTACCACCCTTCAGAACCTGCAGAAATCTGGCACTGCGATACACCCAGATGGGTTCATCCGGCGTAACATAGAGGAAAAGAGCTGCGGGGATCAATCGAACAATCAGCGCCACGACGAAGATCGCAGCGCTGATCCAGCGTGCCCGGTGCAGAGGGAAGGCCATCCTACCCCTGCCAGGGGATATGTCATTCTTCCGTGCGGATGACATAGATTGGCTTGTTCTGCACCTCGAAGTACGTGCGGGTCTGCAACTCTCCTAACAGTCCCATCACCAGAAATTGGACACCCAGGATCAGAAGCAGAACCGCCAACGACAACAGGGGGCGGTTGCCAATTTCGACACCACCGATGAGCTTGAGCCCGGTCAGATATAGACCCAAGAGGAACCCAATCCCCCCGCTGATAAGGCCAGCCAACCCAAAAAGCTGCATGGGACGCCCCAGATAACTCAAGAGGAAGGAGACCGTCAGCAGATCCAACACAACCCGGATCGTCTTAGACAGATTGTACTTCGAGCGACCGTATCGTCGCGGGCGGTCGTTCACAGGGACCTCCGCGACCCGAACCCCTATCCCGGAGGCCAGGGCAGGGATAAAGCGATGGAGTTCGCCATAGAGCTTAACCTGCTTCGCGACGTCCCGATGGTAGACCTTCAATGAGCAGCCGTAGTCATGCAGCCTGACGCCTGTGGAGCGACCGATAATTCGATTGGCTATCATGGAGGGCAGCCGCCGAGACAGCAGAGGCTCTTTCCTCTGCTGGCGCCATCCGCTGACGATGTCATACTCGCCCTCCTCCATGACCTTCAGAAGTCGAGGGATATCCGCCGGGTCGTTCTGACCGTCGGCATCCATCGTGATGACATACAGGCCCCGCGCCAGATCAAAACCGGCTGCGAACGCCGCTGTCTGCCCAAAATTGCGGCGGAAACTGATGATGCGAAGGTGTGGCTCCTCGAGCTTCAGACTACGCAACACATCCAGGCTTTCGTCTGTGCTGCCGTCGTCGACCGCGATGATCTCATACGAGCGCCCCAGGTCCCGGAGCGTCTGTGACAACTCGGGGATGAAGTGTTGCAGGTTTTTCGCCTCATTATAGACAGGCAAGACAACCGAGACATCCAGCTCGGGAGGGCCAACATGTTTCACCGCCATATCACGTCTCTCCTCATGCTGCAGCATGACAAATCTGAAGCGTGTTCTACCACGAAGCGAGGGCACGACAACCCTGTGTGCTGCTCACGGTCCATCTGATGGAGGAAGCCCATCGCAGTGCCCAATGCATCTTCCTCACCTCCCGGCGACACCACCATTTCAAATATCCAACCTGATCTCCTTGACACCCCTTCCATTGCCGATATAATGCGGCCTGCACCAGAAAATAAAGGGCATCATTGTACGATTGAGTTGGCCCGCTCGCTGGGCCGGCGACGACTTGAAGGAGGTAGGGGAATGGCAAAGAAAGGCGCACGCATCTTGGTCAAGCTGAAGAGCACCGAGAGCGGGCACATGTATTACACAGAGAAGAACCGCCGCAACGACCAGCAGCGGCTGGAGTTGCGCAAATATGACCCCATTGTCCGCCGTCATGTGATCTACCGCGAAACCAAGTGATTGTTGGGACATAGCTAGTACAGACTTACCCGCATTTGGTTTTGCCTGTTAACACAACACGGTCTCCGCGGAGGCCGTGTTTCTGTTCGCCCGGACCCGGGACAAGAGGCACAGCCCAAATGACCCACAAGAAGGGAAATACCTTTCACATCTTGCCCCAGCAGGAATAAGCTCATGCGTCAGTTGTGCAATCCACAGACCGTGTTAGACTGTGATCGGATTCAACGTCGCCAAGAGTAAGGACAGGGGCGCAATGTGCGCCCCTGTGCATTGCCAGGGCAGCAAGAAGAGAAGAATATTGTGATCAACGTGTTAAAGCGCCTGCTCAGAATAGACCCCACCGTGTGGACGATCAATCTAGTTTTGCTAGCCACCGCAGGTTTCCTTCAGCGGTTTGGCCTGGGGCTCCTTGATGGTGCTCGCACCAACTTCTTCGTTGATACGTTGGGACTCAGCGGCAATCAGGTCCTATGGTTAGAGGGCATCCGCGAGATCCCCGGACTGCTCCTGATGTTTATCGCGGCCCTGACCATGCGATTTCCCCTCTCCTATCGCACCGGCGTTGCGGTCATCATCATGGGTGTCGGCTACGGCCTTTATGCCATTGTAGACTCTTTCACGGGCCTGTTGGCCGTCGCCGTCCTCGCAAGCCTGGGCATGCACCTGTGGATGCCACTCAACAGCTCACTGGCCATGAGTTTGAGCCCCAAGGAGAAGGCAGGGAGCGTCAGAGGCACCCTCAATGGCATCGGGTCTCTGGCTGGCATCGTTGGTATGGCCGCGCTGGCCCTCGTCACCCGTTTTGCCGGTGAGCTTCCGCTCTCGGCGTACTACATCATCGGAGCCGTATTCATTATCCTCTCCGGCTTCCTGATCCTACGCATTCCCCCCGACGTGGGAGCCACGGAGGTCGAGCCTCCTCACCTCCTGCTTAGCAAACGCTATTGGCTCTATTATGTGTTGACGTTCCTTCAGGGATCGCGGAAACAGGTGCTCAACACTTTTGGGATGCTGGTGCTGGTCGATCGTTTTGGCCTGCCGGTGTGGCAGATCAGCCTGGTCCTGCTGGTCAGCAGCGTGATCAACCTGATCGGAGCTCCCTACCTGGGACGCATGATCGATCGGCTCGGAGAACGCACCATGGTGACCGGAAGCTATATCATCCTGATGTTGAGTTGCCTTGGCCTGGCTCTCATCCCTGACGTAAGGGTCTTGATCTTTCTCCTGCTCGCAATCAAGCTCTTCGTCACAGTCGGGATCGGCCTTGAGACCTACGTCTATCGACTGGCTCCCCCTGAGGAACTCACGCCGACCCTGTCTGCAGGCATCAGTATCAATCACGTGACCTCAGTCTCTATGCCCCTGATCGCAGGCGCGTTATTGCCCCACATCGGCTACTCAGGAATCTTCCTGGGAACCGCGGGTATCATTCTGATCTCGATTCCCTTTGCCCTGGCTATGCGCGCGACACCCATTCCACAGCCCAAGGGAGTTGTTCCAGCCGAAGGTTGACCAAAGGCAATGGAAGTGCTAAGAGATCCTCTCGATCAGCCACCGGCGATCAATGCGAACTACATCGTAGGCAGCCACGACATCGTTTGGATTGTGCTAGATACCCTGCGGTACGATGTGGCCAGCGAAGCATTACGACAGGGGAAAACGCCTAATCTGGCGACACTTCTGCCAGGGGGAAAATGGGAAGCTCGTCACACCCCTGGCAACTTCACCTATGCAGCGCACCAGGCCTTCTTTGCTGGATTCCTCCCCACACCGATCACCCCGGGCATCCACCAACCTCGCCTGTTTGCGCTCAGTTTTTCCAGCAGCGGGACTATCACCGATCGCACCTACGTCTTTGACGCCCCTGACATCGTCACAGGCCTTGCCCAGGACGGCTATCACACTATCTGCATTGGTGGAGTGAATTTCTTCGATAAACAGAGTCCCCTGGGTCGCGTGTTGCCGGGGTTCTTTGCCGAGAGCCACTGGAGCCCCGAAATGGGGATCGGAAGCCGCCGCTCCACGGAGTTACAGGTGGCGCTGGCTGTCAGGAGGCTGACAGAGATCCCTCGCAGCAGGCGGGTCTTCCTCTTCATCAATGTCTCAGCCATCCATCCCCCCAACCATATCTTCCTGCCTGGAGCGAAGGAGGACAGCCTCAAATCCCATGGAGCCGCGCTGGCCTATGTCGACCGCCAACTACCTCCTCTAATCGAGGCCTTGCGTATGAGGGGGCCCACCTTACTGCTGATCTTCTCGGACCACGGGACAGCCTACGGCGAAGACGGATTCTGGGGGCATCGCATCAGCCACCCCGTCGTATGGACCGTTCCCTATGCGGAGTGTATCCTGCAACCTAGCCTCGTGCGCTGAGCCGATACCGGGCCTACCCTGCCCCAAGAGCCTGGAGGCGCTCTAACGCCTCCTTGAGACGAGAGGTGGGGGCCGTCACAGAGATGCGGACGTAACCCGCACCGGATGGACCAAAGAATGTGCCAGGAGCCACAGCAACCCCAGCCTCGAACAACCAGCGTTGTGCAACTTGCTCTGCATTCTGGCCTTCTGGGACGGGCGTCCACAGGTAAAGCGCTCCTTTGGGGAGTGTTACCTCCATGCCCAACGTCCTCAGCCCCGACGCCAACAACTGCAAGCGCTCCCAATACACGTCATTGCGCGTCCTGATCCATTCAGGATCTAAGGAGAGAGCACGGACCGCCGCATGTTGCAGCGGGTAGAACATCCCGGAATCTACGTTGGACTTCACCTGCATCAGAGCGGCCAGGGCCTTGGGACAGCCGACAGCCATACCAACCCGCCAACCTGCCATGTTGTAGGTCTTGGAGAGCGAGTTGAACTCGACAGCCACATCCCGAGCCCCCTCAATCTGTAGAATGCTGGGGGCCGTGTATCCCTGATAGGTGACGTCGCTGTACGGCGCATCATAGCACAGCAGAATGTCATGGGCCTTGGCGTAAGCGACAGCCTCCCTCAAGAAGGCCCCATCGGCCACTGCCCCTGTGGGATTGTTGGGGTAGTTCAACCACATCACTTTCGCACGCTGACGGATCTCGGCGGGTATTACCTCCAGCACAGGAAGAAAACCATTAGATGCTTCCAATGGCATGGCATACACCTCGGCGCCCGCCAGCCGAGCCCCCATCGTATAGGGAGCATAGCCGGGATCGGGAACGAGCACCACATCACCCGGATTCAGCCACGCCAGAGCAAGGTTGACAATACCCTCCTTCGAGCCCAGCAGGGGAACGACCTCCGTCTCAGGATCCAATGTCACATCGAAACGACGCGCATAGTATGCCGCAATGGCCTTCCGCAGCGCCGGCGTCCCCCGATAACCAGCATAGCCATGAACAGAGGGATTGCGTGCCACCTCACACAAGGCTTCGACTACCTCTGAAGGAGGGGGCATATCGGGATTGCCGATGTCCAACCTGATGACATCGCGTCCCTGACGCCGGGCCTTGGCGACCTCAGCCGCCCAGCGGGCAAAAGGGTAAGGTGGAAGTTGCGCAAGTCGTTCAGCACGTTTCACCGATCACCACTCCTCGACTCACCGACATTCTGCAGGTAGTGCACCAGGCCCTGCAGCCCAAGCGCATAGCTATACCAGCCAAAGCCGGATATCTGCCCCACACAGGCCGGCGCAGTCACAGACTTCTGCCGGAACACCTCACGGGCGTGGATGTTCGTGAGGTGTACCTCCACCACAGGGAGGCCAATGCCGGCGATCGCATCTCTGATCGCCACGCTGGTGTGGGTGTAGCCCCCAGGGTTGATCACGACGCCATCAGCCCACCCGATGGCATCGTGGAGGGCATCGATCAACGCCCCCTCACTGTTGGATTGCTTGATGACCAAGGTAACGTCCATCTGTTCCGCCAGCTTCTCCAATCGCCGGTTCAACTCTCCGATCGTCATCGTTCCATACATTCCTGGTTCACGAAGCCCCAGGAGGTTCAGATTGGGGCCATGGAGCACCAACAGTCTGAGCGCAACGTTGCGCGAGTGTGCTGACTCCCTTCGATCTATCATCGCCTTGTCCTCATCCCCTTGCCCCCATCTCCACCAGGACGGACCGAACAATCTCCTCCGGCACGTCATCAGCGATCACCACCTCACCCACATCACGCGGCAGGATCCACCGCAGACGGTTACCCCGCCGTTTCTTGTCATGTTTCATCGCGGCCAGGATCCCCTCCACAGGCCAGGGTGGACACATAACCGGCAGGCCAAGATGGTCGAGGGCTGCTTCCAACCGCTCACACAGCGCACTGCTCGTACGCCCCTGGGCCTGGGCGATCCGTGTGGCTACCACCATCCCGATCGCCACTGCGTCACCATGACGCATCGTGTATCCGCTGAGTTTCTCCAGCGCATGCCCCGTGGTATGTCCCAGGTTCAGCACGGCACGCAACCCCTTTTCGAAAGGGTCTTGCTGGACCACACGGATCTTGACCTGAATCGAGCGAGCGAGGAGATCGGGCGTCATAGCTTGCTGCACTCTATCACGATCTACAGCCTCAAGTGCCTCAAAGAGCTGTGGATCCCCAATGACACCATGCTTCAATACCTCAGCCAGGCCAGAGCGCAGCTCCGACCCTGGCAGCGTCCGCAGGGTCTCAAGATCGATGAAGACCAACAAAGGCTGTTTGAAAGCCCCAACCAGGTTCTTGCCAGCCGGCAGATCCACCCCGGTCTTCCCCCCCACACTCGCGTCCGTCATCGCTAACAGGGTAGTGGGTACCTGCACATAACGCACGCCCCGCATGTAGGTTGCCGCCGCAAACCCTGCCACATCGCCCACAACGCCGCCCCCCAAGCCAAGCACCACCCCGTGACGGTCCAGGCCTGCCCCAACAAACGCTTCATAGAGCGTCCTCACCGTGTCCAGGTGCTTGTGCGCCTCTCCATCCGGGATCACATGCAGCGTCGGAACCAAGTCATGGGACCGCAGTGCCACCTTGACCTCTTCGCCGTAGAGAGGTGCCACGGTGTCGTTCGAGACGATGGCGACGCGGCTCCCTCGGGACACCCCCGCCGCCCGCAACACCCCGCCAAGGTAGCGGAGGATACCCCTCCCCAGATGGACCTCGTAGGAACCGCCCGGATAGCTCACCAACAGTGTCCGTCCCCGGCTCAGACACAGGATCTCATCCACGATCTCCTTCTGTGTCCTGCCGGACGTCTGAACGTGCCATGGGATGGCAGCATACGCCTCGCGTCGTTGCGCCATGAGCCGTTTGATTTTCGCTCGCCGATCTGCTCCCCTCAGCAAAGGACGGTCATCCCGACGCCCCACCCGGGCCAGGATGGTCTCGACATCAGCCTCGAGGCATACCGCCATCGCATTCTGCATCATAATGCGTCGGTTTTCGGGGTCAACGAGCGTCCCACCACCTGTAGCAATCACCAATCCTCTCGCCTGGCTCAGCTCGCGGCAGAGTTGGGCTTCCATCGCCCGAAAGGTTCCCTCTCCCTCCTCAGCAAAGATGCGTGCGATGGAACGTCCGGCCCGTTGCTCGATGAGATGGTCCATATCGATGAAGGCACGCCCCAGTCGCCGAGCCACCTCCCGACCAACGGTGCTCTTCCCCGTTCCCATGAAACCCGTCAAGATCAGGTTCTCCATATGACGCACGGTCCTACCCCGATCGATTGAAGAGGACAAAGGGTTCCTGGCCGACATGCTGAGCCTGGTGCATCAACACAGCGTTCATCACTTCAATCGCCATCCGTGATTCCAGGGTGATCCCAGCTCGTATGCCCACACAGGGGTCATGGCGGCCCTTCTGCAATCTGAACGCTACCTCGGTGAGGTCTTTGCGCACTGACAACTGCGGCTTACGGATAGAGGCCGTCGGCTTGAATCCCACGCGACACACCAATGGCATCCCGGTGCTTATACCCCCAAGCACACCCCCATGATGATTGGCCCCGAAGCCATTGGAACGTATCGGGTCGTTATGCTCACTCCCCGTGCGTTCCACAGCCTCGAGTCCGGAGCCAATCTCACACGACTGCGCGGCATTCAGGCCTCCCAGCGCCCCCATGAGCCGCAGCTTGAGACTCTGATACAGCGGACTTCCGACAAGCGGGGGCACATTGACCCCAACAACCTCGACCACTGCGCCTACAGACTCGCCCTCCTCACGCATCCGCTCAATCAACTGAGCGGCCTCAGCAGCAAACACGGCATCCAGAGTGGGAAACGGCATAGTCTCCAGAGTGCGCTGCCACGTGGCTATGACAGAACGGGGGAGCGGTCGTCTCTGCGTCCGCTCATTCACAACAGCCTCGGCCACACTGGCCAGAGTCTTTCGAGCTTTCAGTGTCCCCACCTGGATCACATTGGAGAGGAATACAGTCTGGAACGTAGTATTGAGAAAGATCCGGGCCACAGCGCCACCGATCACATCCGAGATCGTCGCTCGATAGCTGGAACGTCCACCCCCCCGAGGATCAGCGAAACCCCGCGATTGATAGTACTTGACCAGGTCAGCGTGACCGGGTCGGACATCACCCCGAGGGCCCATGAATTGACTGTAGTCGCCCGTATGCGCCCCTCCAGAAAGCACAAGCGCCGCGATTGGCTCACCCGTCGTGTAGCCGGCCTCGTACGTGGGAATGGAGCCCTCTGCCCCATCAGTATCCACACTTAAAGAGGGACCCGCCGTCAACCTCTCATGGTTCTCCTGGTACAGGCCAGCGGTAAGGATCACCTGATCTTTCTCGCGCCGTGAAGTCCCAAGCGATGCCCCCCCAGGACGACGCCGATCCAGATATCGCTGGATCTGCGCCCGCTCCAAATAGAGACCCGGCGGGCAGCCAAAGACGATGGTGGTGTAGGCTGGGCCATGGGATTCCCCAGCTCCTGCCACGCCAAAAAGGGGGCCACCCAGGATTTCCATCACCTTCCCTCCTCGACCGCCTCCTGCTCTCCTCAATCCATCACTTTGAGGAGACGATACTCCTTCTTTCCCCTGCGCAGAACCAGGTACTTCCCCTCAATGGTGTCAGCCATGGTCACCCTCTGGGCCGCGTCACTCGCGCGGATGTTGTTGACATAGATGCCGCCGCTCTTGATGAGTCGGCGAGCCTCGGCCTTCGAGTAGGTGAGGCCGATCTCAGCCAACAGATCCACCAAGAGGATTCCATCCCCTTCAAACCGGTCTCGTGGGATCTCGTTCGACGGCGTGTCCGCGAAGATCTCACCGATGTCGGACGCAGTGAGGCCCTCCAAAGCTCCCCCAAACAGGACTTGAGAGGCTCGCTCAGCGCGAGCAAGCGCCGCCTCACCGTGCACGAGTCGGGTCATCTCTCTCGCCAACACACGCTGCGCCTGCCTGGCCTCCGGCCGGGTCGCCACCTCATGGGCCAATGCCTCGATCTCATCCTGGCTCAACCAGGTGAAGTACTTGAGATAGCTCACGACCATACTGTCATCCTGCCGGAGCCAGAATTGATAGAACTTGTAAGGCGATGTCCGCTCAGGGTCCAGCCAGACCGTCCCTTCCGCCGTCTTGCCGAACTTGCGGCCCTGGGCATCCAAGACAAGCGGATAGACCAACCCGTGGGCAGTCCCCCCTGCTTTCTTACGGATCAGATCAATACCCGCCGTGATATTCCCCCACTGATCACTACCCCCGGCCTGGAGCACGCAACCGTAATTCTGGTACAGGTGCAGGAAATCGTAGGCCTGCAGCAACATGTAGCTGAACTCGGTGTACGAGAGCCCCGTATCGCGATCGAGGCGCGACTTGACCGAATCCTTGGCCACCATGTAGTTGACCGTAAAATGCTTGCCGATATCCCGCAAGAAGTCAACAAGCCGCAGTGGCAGCAGCCAATCCGCATTGTTGACGATCCTGGCAGGGTTCTCCCCGCTCTCAAAGTCGAGGAACCGTTCCATTTGCTCCTTGATGGCGGCCACATTCGCTTCGACTTCCTCCAACGTCAGCAGCCTCCGCTCATCAGCTTTCCCACTTGGATCACCGATCAGGCCCGTTCCCCCGCCCGCCACGGCTATGGGTGAGTGGCCAAAGCGCTGCATCCTTGCTAGGCCCATCAACGCCAGGAGATTGCCAACCTGGAGGCTGCTCGATGTCGGATCAAACCCAATATAGAGTGTGACCTTCTGTGTGGCTAGCAACTCAGGTAAGCCCTCAGTATAGCTATGGACTAACCCACGCCACTGAAGCTCCTCAAACGCATCTCCGACCTTCTCTGTCATATCACCTCCCGATGGATACTGTCACAGCACAGTCCTACAATGATGGGTCAACTGCGACCTCTCCTCGATGTCCTAATCTGGCCACACACACTCCCCTCATCAAAGCAGTCACGACATCGATATCGACGGGGAGCGAGACCCAACGCGCCAGAGCCAATGCACCCTGACGCGCCAACATACCTAT
>CAYLRT010000005.1:58688-63837 GCA_964385885.1 uncultured Anaerolineales bacterium
GAAGCCCGCGCTCCGCAGATCGCCGATGAAACCTGCCACATCCGTGTTGTGTCCCTCCAGGGATATACAGCCGGCTGCATCTCTCTTGACAGTAACCGTGTTGACTGCTCCAACGGCCCTGGCCTCCGGTGTCAGGGTGTCAACGAGGGCGAAGATGGCCTGTTTGTGAGGGACCGTCACATTGAACCCCCGAAATCCCGCCACCACCAGCCCGACGACGGCCTGTTTAAGGTCTCGGGGGTCCACAGGGAGAGGCACATAGCACCAGTTGAGCCCCAAATGAGTGAACACCGTATTATGCATGAGAGGAGACAGACTGTGTGCCACGGGCCATCCCATGACCCCAACCAGCGCAGTCTGGCCATCGATCTGCACGCCCATCCCCCCTACCTGGGGCCTCTTCAACAGGGACTCGCTATGAAACGACATCGATCTCCGCCCCTAGCTCTTGCAGGATCTCCACGAATCCAGGGAAGGAATCCGAGATACAAGCCGTGTGTTCGATGACGCTTTCGCCCTCCGCCATCAGCGCAGCGATGGTCAAGGCCATGGCAAGCCGATGGTCCCCATGGCTGTCCACATGGGCGCCCCGCAGTGCAGTGGGTCCGTCAACCACAAAACCATCAGGTTTCCCCTGGATACGTGCTCCGAATCTTCGCAATTCATCCACAACCATCGCTATCCGGTCCGTCTCCTTGACTCGCAACTCCGACGCGTCCCGGACAACAGTCGTTCCCCGGGCCTGAGTCGCCACTACGGCAAGGATTGGAAACTCGTCGATCATGCGTACAACCGTGCTACCAGCCACAGTTGTGCCCTCCAGCAGAGCAGAGCCGCGCACCCGGAGATCAGCCACCGGCTCACCACCCTGATACCGGGGAGTGGTCACGCCCACATCCACTCCCATCTGCTGAAGTACATCCATCAACCCTGTACGAGTAGGGTTGATTCCCACGCCAGCGACCTCTATATGGGAACCAGGCACCAGCAGCGCGGCCGCCACCAGAAAACCTGCAGAGGAGAAGTCCCCAGGGACCGTCATATGGAAGGGACGCAAGGCCGCCAGGGCCCGCGGCTCCAACGCAACCCGCTCCTCATCATAGATTACCGGTGTAGCACCCTGCCAGGCTGGCACAGCCTGTGAGGCCAACATGCGCTCTGTGTGGTCGCGCGCCGGGCCCGGTTGTTCGACGATCACCGGGCCGTTCGCATAGAGGCCTGCCAACAGAATCGCGCTCTTCACCTGCGCACTCGCGACAGGCATGCTGTAGGTCATACCAGCAAGCGCTGCCCCGCCATGAATCACCAGCGGGGCATGCCCTTCATGATCCTCGATCCGCGCCCCCATGGCACAGAGCGGCTCGGTGATACGGCGCATAGGCCGCCGCAGGAGCTGCGGATCGCCGGTCAACTGGCTGTCGAAGGGCTGCCCCGCCAGAATACCGGCCAGTAGCCTCATGGAGGTACCCGAACGGCGACAGTCGAGAGGAGCTGAAGCAGGTCGCAACCCGCTGAGTCCCCGCCCACGCACGGTAGCCGTAGCTACAGGTCCGGTCCCCGCCACCTCGATTTCGACGCCCAACTGCCGCAGACAAGAGACTGTCGCCAAACAGTCGCCTGCCCGCAGAAAACCCTCTATGGTGCTCTCCCCCTCCGCCAGAGCCCCCAACATTAAGGCTCGATGGGAGATCGACTTGTCACCGGGTACCTGGACCCGGCCACGCAAAGGGGATGCTCTCCCTTGCCCTCGACCCAACACGATCAGGCGGCTCATGGATACATCTCCCGACGTGTCTCACGGATGTAGGACAGGACCTCTCGCAGCCCATCCTCGTCACCGGCCTCCACAAGGCTTACCAACTGTTCCAGTTTAGTCTGACAGACGCGGGCTGCCTTCACTACCTCCTCCCGGTTAGTCATCAGGATGTCCACCATCATCGTGACATCGCTCCCTGCGACCCGCGATGTGTCCCGAAACCCTCCCGCCACAATCTGCCACGCGAACGGGTCCGCGGATGTAGTCGCATCGGCTGTGCTCACAAGGGCACAGGCCAGGAGGTAGGGCAGGTGACTGAGTGTAGCGACCAGGAAGTCCTGGCGGTGACCACTGACCACCAAAGGCTGAGCACCGACCCCTCTCGCAAGCGCCCGGCCCAACGCCAAAGCCTGTGACGATGTCCTCTCCAAAGGAGAGAGGATGAAGGTGCGGCCCTGGAACAGCGTCGGATCGGCAGCCTTGATGCCCGAAACCTCCTTACCGCACATCGGGTGCCCACCCAACGGCTCAACGTCAGGGGGAAGCGCTGCCATGGCCTTCAGAATGTGCGCTTTGGTGCTTCCTAGATCCATCAACAGGGCACCAGGCTTGAGATAAGCACCGATCTCCCTCAGCAATTCGATGATAGCACGCACGGGCGTCGCGAGAACAACGACATCGGCCTCCCTGACGCCATCGGCCAGGCTTGTTGTCCCCCACTGGATATAGCCACGGTCCTGCGCGACCCGGATCGCGACCTCATCACGATCAACGCCAACCACCTGATGACACGCCCCCTGGAGTGCCCCGGCAAGGGACCCTCCCATTAAGCCAATGCCTACAATAGCGATCTGACACTCCGACAATGGCTTCAATAGCACCTCTGCCCCCTGTTCCATGTCTCCCAATCCTTCAGATCGTACGCCCAACGGCCTCGGCAACGGGCCGCAGGCTCTCTATCAAATCCCGAAACCGGCTGGGCTTCAAGGATTGAGCACCGTCCGAAAGGGCCTCATCGGGCCGTGGGTGGACCTCAATGATGAGGCCATCCGCCCCTGCCGCTATCGCAGCACGCGCCACAGGCGCAACCAGCTCCCAGTGCCCCGTGCCATGGCTTGGATCCACGACCACCGGCAAGTGACTCAGTTGCTTGAGCAGAGGCACTGCGCTGATATCCAGCGTATTACGGGTGTACGGCTCAAAGGTCCGGATCCCCCGCTCACAGAGGATCACACGCTGATTGCCATGCGAGAGGATATACTCCGCTGACATCAGGAGTTCCTCAATAGTGGACATCATACCGCGTTTGAGTAACACAGGGCGTTGAGACTCACCCACAGCGTGCAGCAACGCATAGTTTTGCATACTGCGCGCCCCAACCTGGAGGATATCGGCGTAGGTCGTCACCAGCGGTACCTGCTCCGGAGCCATCACCTCGGTGACCACAGGGAGCCCTGTGGCTCGACGTGCCTCCGCCAGTAAACGCAACCCTTTTTCCCCCAAGCCCTGGAAACTGTAAGGTGACGTTCGCGGTTTGAAGGCCCCACCTCGCAACACGTGGGCCCCTGCCTCCTTCACAGCCTCAGCCGTCTCCATCAGTTGTTCCCGGCTCTCCACTGCACACGGGCCCGCCATGACGACGATCTGTTTTCCCCCAATCGAGACCCCATTGATGGGGAACACCGAATCATCGGGATGGAACTCTCGGCTCGCCAACTTGAAAGGACGCAGAACAGGCACCACGCGTTCCACACCGCTCATGCGCTCGATCTGCTCACGGTCGATAGGACGCCCATTACCGATGACCCCAATGATGGTGCGCTCTTCCCCTTGTGAAAGATGCACCTGTCGTCCCATTTGCTCGATCCGCGCCGCAACATTTGCAATCTGCGCCGCGGTCGCTCCATGCTTCATGATGATGATCATCACTTCCTCCTCTCCTCATCGGTGATCGCATCTCCGGTGCCCCCATTGTCCCCAAGATCGCGCCCCGCCGCTCCAAGATCAAGGTCACCCACACCATCCCAGAACATCGTGCCCTCCGGTACAGGAGTGGTCGCGGCAGGGTAAGACCCCAACAGTTTCACGAAAGACGCATGCCGCAGTAACCCCATCAACGCGGCCTCAGCTTCAATGTCCTGGCAATGCCCCTCAAAATCCAGATAGAACATATAACGCCAGGGCTGATTCAACCGTGGGCGTGATTCGATCTTGGTAAGATTGATCCCCCTTGCGGCGAACTCACCCATGCACTTGTAGAGCGCCCCCGGTCGGTGGCGCGTGGAGAACACAATTGATGTCTTCGTCCGCTGTGCGCGGGGGGGATCCTCCATCCCCAGAATGAAGAAACGCGTGTAGTTGAAGGGGAAATCCTCAATGCCCCGGTCGATGATCTCGAGGTCATAGAGCTCCGCCGCGAGCCGACTGGCGATCACCGCTACATCGAGCTCGGGGTTCTCAGCCAGTTGACGCGCGCTGCCAGCCGTGTCGAAGGACGGCTCTGGTTTGAGCCCATAGCGGTTGAGATAGCGCCGACACTGGGCCAGAGCCTGAGGATGAGATCGCACACGCTTGATGTCATCACGCTTTACGCCTGGCACAGCCATCAGCATATGCTGTACGTGGAGGATTACTTCCGCATTGATCCTCAGGTCCCGCTGTACCAAAAGCTCATAGGCGCCCGCCACTGACCCAGCGACAGCATTCTCAACTGGCAAGATAGCATAGTCAGCCCGCCCCTCTTCCACCTCAGGAAACATATCCTCAAGTGTCCGACACGGGATGGTCTCAACATCAGGCCCAAAATACTGGTGAATGGCTTCCTCCGAATACGCCCCCGCTTCCCCCTGAAAAGCCACCTTTGTCATACATCACCTCCGCTCAGATCAGGGCGCAACGCCCTTGCCCCCTCCAGGTAAACATGGCGTATCTCGGCCGGTCCCCGCTCAGTATTCCAATGGATCAGCACCCGCAAGCAGCGCGCCAGGCTGCCCGGAACCCGCATCTCCTGCATGCACATCAACGGCACACGCGTCCAACCCATGCGGCGCGCGGCCACGGCTGGATACACTGCATCCAAGTCTGGCGTAGCCGTGAAGATCACACTGGCCACATCCTCCAGGGCCACCTGATTGGCTCTGACCATCTCAGACAACAGTCGCTCTGTCGCTCTCAGGATCGCGCTCGGCGTGTTCACCTCCACCGTGATGGCCCCCCGTATGCCACGACATCCCATTTTCCCCTCCTCGACACGGAAAATCGATAACAAAAAAACGTGGAGCTTGGCGCTCCACGTTTTCTTTCTTTGAGGAATCTACCGACCTACGTCGCCTTCCCTGCAGCGTGAAGCGGCCCCCCGGCAATCGGGTAGCCAAAATAAAAATAGAAGGCAAA
>CAYLRT010000006.1:0-24361 GCA_964385885.1 uncultured Anaerolineales bacterium
GCCGATCGCCCATAGGGGCCTGGCTCCTGACGCATGGACTGGCCGCCGCGCTCTTTGCTCCTTGGGCGCCCATCGCAAGACGTGCACTGGGTTGGACCCCACCCGATCTGAGAACCCAGGGCGCGCTGCAGGCAATGGGCAAGGCTCTGCTGGTGGGGGTGACCTACCCAGGCCCGCTGCCACCCTGGGCCTGGGGCGCTGCTGCCCTGTTGCTCCTGGGGGCCCTCTGGACCTCGCTGCGCGCACCCGGCGGCACACCACGGCGGGTGGTCTTGTGGGGGGCGTTGAGCATGGCCCTGCTTCCGCCGGCGCTGATCGCCGTGGCCGGCATCTACCGGCCAGCCTATCTCAAGTTCCTGATGACGGCCCTGCCCGGTCTGACGGTGACGCTGGGGTCCATGACTGGACCACTCCAGGTACAAATACGGGGCCACCGCCGAGGCACAGCGGTGGCGTCGCTTCTGGCGCGGTACCTAACACTGCCTCTCCTGGCCGCCCTGCTGGGCGTTCAGGCTCAGGCCCTGCACCACCTCTACGCCGACCCGGCCTACGTCCGCGACGATTATCGCAGCCTGGCAGCTTTCATTCGGAGAGAGGGACGTCCTGGTGACGCAGTCCTCCTCAACGCCCCCAATCAGTGGGAGGTTTTCACCTACTACTATCCCCCTGGTTGCCGCGCCTTACCGGTCTACCCCGCGCCCTATCGCCCCAGCCAGGCAGAGGCTGAGCACTGGGTCGAGGATATTGTGACGCGCCACCAGGGAGGGCGACTCTTCGTGCTTTTCTGGGGTGATCACGAGGCCGATCCCCAGGGATGGATCGAAAAAGCCCTGGCGAGCCAAGCCTTCAAAGCTGGCGAGCGCTGGGTCACCACCATCCGCCTGGCCCGCTACGGCGCGGCCCCCCTGGCGCAGAGGCCGGGCGTCACCATGGAGGTGATGTTCGGTGAGGATATCCGTCTGCAGGGCTATCACCTGCCCGAAGGCCCCTGGCAGCCCGGCGACATCCTGCCACTGACGCTCTTCTGGCAGGTAAGCCAGACCCCCTCGGAACGCCTGAAGGTCTTCGTCCACCTGCTCAGCGCCGAGGATGCGTTGGTGGCCCAGGTGGATATGGAGCCGCAGGCAGGCACCTATCCCACCTCGCTCTGGCAGCCCGGCAGTTCCATTGTCGACCGCTATGGCATCGCGCTACCACCCACGCTACCTCCTGGGACTTACACGCTGAAGATGGGGTTATATCGCCTCACAGGGGAGCGGCTGTCGGTCTTCGCAGCCGACGGCACTCCCCTCGGCGATGCTATGGTACTACGACAGGTGCAGGTCACTACGACACCCTCACCGCCCCCCTAGCGCAGCCACACCCCCAACACCGAAGGCACCGGCACCAGCGAATCGGTCTGGGGGCCATCCGCCACCCACAAGCCGGAGGAGGTACCACCATCCAGGTTGAGTGCCACATCCAGTGCCAGATCAGAAGCCACAAGCCATTGACTGAGCGCTGAGAAAGAGAGGAAGCCCCTGGGAGCCAGTAAGATCAGGATGCGGCCCGTACGATCCTGGGCGATCATCGTGCGCCGCGCGATCTGCCCCTCATCGCCCTCTGGTGGATAGCCCAGCACGCCCCCAGGGTGTACCAGTAACGGAAAGCTCTGCAGGGCTTGCTGCAGAGGCTCCTCCGGGCGATAGGGCTGGTTGTGCAGCCAGCGCACAGTGGCCTGGCCGCTGGCATCTACCGCAAACATGCCGGCGAAGTCACCGTAGGGATGTCCGTAGACCGCGCCATCGCTGATCGTTAAGCCCGTGACATACCAGTCCTCTGTGAAATAACCACCGTTACACACCACCTGTGCCCCCGTCTGGCGGGCCCAGACGCTTACCGGATAGGCCACGCCGGGGTTGTAGAGAACACGGAAGATCACTGCCCCCGGTTCCAGGCGCACGAGCGTTAGTCGCTCATCGCCAAAGTCAGTCGTCACCGAGATCTGACGTATTTCCACACCCGGATACAGTGTGGACCAGCCGGTATCCCACGGAACAGGGGTCAGCGTGGGATAGGGCGTCGTGGCCACGATCGAGGGGGAAGGTGAGGTCGTTGGCGTGTTCGCCGTCAGCCGGACACACGCTGCAATCAGGCCCGCGAGCAGCACGAGAACCCAACAAGTCTGCAGCCGATATGGTTTCATCGCAGGAGATCAGGGAGGAAAAGCCGGGGCGGAGTGCGCCTCCGGGTTCATCGTGGCTCGCGGCTCTACCAGCCGCAACGACAGCACCAGCGCCAGGGCATAGGCAAAGCCTGAAATGACCAATAGCGAGGTGAACCCAAAACGCTCCACCACCAAGCCACTTGCCATTCCAGCAAAACGCGCCAACCCAAAGAGCGTATTGGTGAACGCCAGATAGAGCGGGCGTTCACTCTCAGGTGCCAGGTCAAGCAGATAGTTGATGATCCCCATCTGAGAAGCGGAGCCGAAAACACCTCCGGCCAGGAAGACCAACCCAAACGCCCACCCGAGACTCGTCACCGTCAGCCAACCCCTCCCGACGGTGTGGAGCGCGCCCAGCAGCAATGCCACCCCAGGAATTGTCAGCCCGACCACGCTAGTGGCAATCAGCAATAAGCGGTTACCGCGATGGTCACTGAGGTGTCCCCAATAGAAGTTGGAAAGCAGGCCCGCCAGGGTGCGCACCCCCAGATAGGTGCCGATGAAGGTCGCGGGGATCCCCAACTGCCGCTGGGCATAGACTACATAGAAAGGATCGGCCCAACCGCCGAAAGTAAGTGCCAGCCGCAACAACACATAGCGACGATAAGGCACATGATGCTTCAGAAGCCGCAGTCCGCGCTGCAACTGATACGCCAGCCGCAGACGCTGCGTCCGCTGCTGTGGCCTGGCGACGACCTGACTGGGTGGCTCGTCGATGAGCAGCCATGACCAGGCAGTCAGGATATAGAAGACAGCCGACAAAGCAAATAAGAGCGCTGCATTACGCGGAAAGGCCAACCCCCAGGGCTCGCCCAGCAGGAAACTCACCACAGCGCTGCCCGCCAGCGCCATCAACCCACCCCAGAACATCCGCTGACTGAAGAAAGCTCCCCTCCGCCGCGGCGGGATCACCTTGCCTACGACGTCCATAAAGGGCAGGCTGATCAGGCCAACCCCCACGCTGAAAAGTGTCAGGGTCACAAGGAATATCACGATCAACGCGGTGCGCCCCACAGGCAGCCAGGCCACGGCCGCAGCCAGCAGGAGCAACACAGCGCAGCGGAAGATCGAGATAGTGCGATAGAAAGGTAAGATGTAGGGCCGCCGCTCGACATAATCCGCCGCCACCAACTGAAACAGGAAAGAGGCCCCGAAGCGTAGGGGAGGGACTAGGCCGATGAGCACGTTCGAGGCGCCCAACTGGGCCAGGAACCAGGCCAGAACCGTCTGGGTGTCGAAGAAGACGTCGGCGATGCGGAAGAACACACCATTCAGGACACCCAGGGTGAAATTACGCCGTAGGGATGCGCCCGATTGAGGGGACGGCGGGGGAGATTCAGCAAGAGGGTCGGCGGGGCTCATCCGCTGAACCTCGCCGACCTCTGACCGCGACACTTGAGAGGCAGATCGCTCACTCATCCAGAGCCCAGGAGAGATCGAGCGCATGCAACGTAGAGGGCAGTGGGTACCCTGTCTGCGGATCCCAGCCCATCATGGTGTAGTAATGCGTAAGGGCTTCGTCCAATTCTTTGGGATCCACCGGCTTCTCGGTCACCGAGCCACTGACATGAGGGTGCGCCATGCGCTCCGGCAGGCGGTCGTCGGCCCGTGTCCAGCCGCAGCGCATGTTGAAGAGGCGCATCATCGTCACATGACGCAAGCCGGTCCTGATCAACTCCCACTGGTTGGTGTCCCAGCCTGTGATAGTGCGCACCAGGGCTACCTTCTGCTCCAAACTCCACGGCACGAACATGCACATGCCCATGGCATTGTCCAGCCAGCGCAGGCACGCTGTCACCACATAAGCATAGACTTTGGAAGGATTAAGCTTAGTGGCCGGGACAGGATTATAAACTCCCAGGCTCAGCCAGTTCTCGTCAAGCTCCGCTTTATCAAGGCCTTCATCCCACATATTGTGCATGTGATCAGCCCCGGTGGGCGAGACGGCATAGCCCAACGCCTGACCATGCCGCGAACGGCACTCATGCATCGGCAGCGGCTGCCCATGCGTATTGATCACGAACTTCTCAGCCCCCTTGCCGATCTTGGCGGCCGCATAATCCGTACCCTCCGCCAGCAGATCACCCAGCCCCTCGCGTTCCGCAATGCGGCGGGTCATCTCCACCATGGCCTTGGCATTGCCAAAGCGTAGATCCAGCCCATCAGTGTCAGCCTCGGTCAACAGCCCATTCTCGAAGCACTCCATGGCGAAGCTCACTGCCATACCGGCAGAGATCGTGTCCAGACCATAGGCGTTACAGATCTCATGAGCCTTGGAAATAGCTCGTAGATCGTCCACTCCACAATTGGAGCCGAACGCGCCGATAGTCTCATACTCAGGGCCACCGTAGATGGGATCCACCTGATAGTCGTCGTCGTTGACCTCAACCACCCGCTTGCAGCGGATGGGACAGGCATAACAACCGCCAGTGTCAATCAAGATCGTATCATGCAGCGCCTCACCGCCGATCTTCTCGGCGCCTTCGAACTGGCCATCCTGGAAATTACGGGTGGGCAGCTTTCCCTCTTTGTGGAGGCCCACCAAGCCCCCCGGCGTCCCCAGCTTGTGCATCTCCCAGGCATCCTCTTTCCAATGCTCCACCATGTAGCGGGCCAACTCGCGGACGCCCTCCGGATCTGCCACGGGCACCTTACCGCGCGCCCGGGCTACCACACACTTCAGGTTCTTGGACCCCATGACCGCGCCCATACCGGTGCGCCCAGCGGCGTGACGCAGGTCATTGATCACACAGGCATAACGGACCATCTTCTCGCCCGAGGGGCCAATCATTGCGAGGCGGGCTGCCCGTTCCCCCAGCTCCTCCAGCACCGCCTGCTGACATTCGGCCGTCGTCATCCCCCACAGGTGTTTCGCCGGGCGAAGTTCCGCCTCACCATCGTGAAGCCACAGGTAGACTGGCTCAGGCGCGCGTCCCTTAAAGATCACCGCATCAAACCCAGCGCGCCGCATCTCCGCGCCGAAGAAGCCTCCTACATCTGCCTCACCGTAGCCTCCGTTCAACGGTGACTTCCCTCCCACGGCGCTACGTCCTGCCCCAGCCAGGGGGACTCCTGTCACGGTCCCGCCGGCAAAGATCAGCAAATTATCAGGCCCCAGCGGATCAGTATTGGGGGGAACCTCCTTAAGGAGATAATAAGCAACCAGGCCCGAGCCACCCAAGTACCGCCGGTAGAACAGTGCATCATGTTCCTCGACCGCCATCGTCCCAGTCGTCAAGTCAACTCGCAGAACTTTACCGGTATATCCAGACATGGCCTCCTCCTGCTATTGGGATATTGCGTGATGATGACCTGATACAGACTCTGCGCCAGCCACAGCCGGGGCAATGATGCCAGGGCGCTCCTGCTACATAGCGCCAGAGTATAGTTGGCCCAGTGGGTTTGTCAAAAGCTGGGGAGGATGACAGCCGCTCACCATGGTGTAAAAACAAGGGACCCGCCAAGGGTGCCTAGATGCACGTCCCGATGATGAAGGGCAGGCACAGGCTGCGCCTGCCCTTCGACACGTTGAAAGGAGCACGCATTGCCCACCGGCTGCATTCCAGCTACAATGGAGCAAACCCAAACAACGAGGAGACGCCAGAGGCTGATGAAGGTCAAACTTAGGTTGGGCGGTATGCTCCGGCGTTATGCACCGGACGCCCCAGAGGATTCCGCCTACGAGATCGACCTACCCGCCGGCAGCACTGTCGCTGACGTCGCTCGGTATTTGGGCATTCCGACACGCGAGATACGCATCGCTTACGTGGATGGTCAGGCCCGCGGCGAGCTGTTTCGTCTCCACGATGGGGCAGAGGTGGGGTTCTTTCCACCCATCGGCGGCGGATAGCAGGCTCACGGTGGACAGCGCTTGACATCCATCTTGGTTATGTGATAATGCGCAGGAAGCGATCAGAACAACGGCTTTGATGGAGACGAGTAGACACAGGAGGGCTCTCAGCGAGTTCGGGAGGGTGTGAGCCGAACGGGTCAAATGTGTCGAAAATCCCTCCGGAGCCGCCCGCCGAAAGCATTGCAAGTAGACCGGGCCGGGACGCTCCCCGTTATCAGGAGCACGATGGTGTTGGCCATCGGTTGAGGGGCCCCGCCAATGCGGGGCAACCAGGGTGGTACCGCGAGAGCATAAAAGAAGAGCTCCCGTCCCTGAGGGGATGGGAGCTTTGTTCATGAGAGGGCATGATCAGGAGGCAGGGATGACATTCAAACCTGTGAGCACACAAGTGAACTTCATCGAGATGGAACATGAGATCCTGGAGTTCTGGCAGCGAACGCAGGCCTTCCGCAAGCTCAACGAGCTGCGCCGCGACGGACCCCACTGGTCCTTCATCGACGGTCCCATCACGGCGAACAACCCCATGGGCGTCCACCATGGTTGGGGACGCACCTACAAGGACCTCTGGCAGCGTTTCTGGGCCATGCAAGGCCGCAAGGAGCGCTATCAGAACGGGTTTGATTGCCAGGGTCTGTGGGTCGAGGTGGAGGTAGAGAAGGAGAAGGGTTTTAAGTCCAAACGTGACATCGAAGCCTACGGCCTGGCTCCATTCGTACGGGAGTGCAAAGCGCGTGTGCTGCGCCAGGCCGCCAAGCAGACCGAACAGTCCATCCGCCTGGGCTACTGGATGGACTGGAATGACCCCGACACCCTGCGCATGCTAGCCGATAGGCTGCTTGAGGATCCCCAACAGGTGATCACGCTCCAGGGCCCGCAGGGACCGGTTACCGACACCGTGGAACAGATCGTGGGACGGTTGGGCCTGCCCGAACTTGGCGGCTCCTATTTCACCTTCTCCACCGAGAACAACTACACCATCTGGACCTTCCTGAAGATCGTGTGGGAGAAGGGCTGGCTCTACCGCGGTCACGACGTGATGCCCTGGTGTCCACGCTGTGAGACCGGCATCAGCCAGCACGAGATCGTCACCGACGGCTACCAAGAGCTGACTCACGCGGCCCCCGTCGTGCGCTTCCCCCTGCGAGGCCGCGAACGAGAGGCGCTGCTGGTCTGGACCACCACCCCATGGACACTCACCAGCAACGTAGCCGCCGCTGTTGGGCCCGACCTGACCTACGTCAAGGTAAAAGCTGCGGACGGCTGGACTTACTATCTGGCCGAGGGCACACGAGAATCCATCATCGAGGGGTCAGCCCAGGTCCTCGAACGACTCAAGGGCAGCGACATGCTCGGATGGACCTATGACGGCCCCTTCGACGAGCTACCCGCCGTGCAGGAGGCTGGTGTGCCCGCCAAACACCGCGTCATCCCCTGGGATGAGGTGGGTGAGGAGGAGGGCACCGGCATCGTACACATCGCCCCGGGCTGTGGTGCCGAGGACTTCGAGCTTGGTAAGGAATATGACCTACCAGCACCAGCCCCACTCAACGAGGACGGTACCTTCATCGAGGGGTTCGGCTGGCTAACCGGCCGTGACGTACACGAGGTGGCCGATGACATCTTCCAAAACCTGGAGGAGAAGGGCCTGCTCTACCGTGTAGACCCTTACACACACCGCTACCCGGTCTGCTGGCGCTGTGGGACGCCACTGGTCTTCCGACTGGTGGACGAATGGTTTATCGATATGGGCCCACTCTACGACAAGCCGCGCGAGGAGCTCACAGAGGAAGAAAAGGCCAGGAGCCTGCGCTATCAGATCATGGATGTGGTGGATGAGATCAGCTGGATCCCCGAGTTCGGTTACGCGCGTGAGATGGACTGGCTGCGCAACATGCAGGACTGGATGATCTCCAAGAAACGCTACTGGGGCCTGGCGCTGCCTATCTGGGTCTGTGACGATCCCGCCTGCGGACACTTTGAGGTCATCAGCGACGAGGAAGAGTTACGCCAGCGCGCTGTGGAGGGCTGGGAGACCTTTGAGGGTCATACACCCCACCGGCCCTTCGTGGACGCGGTCAAGATTGCCTGCCCCAAGTGCGGCAGCACGATGACGCGCATCGCCGACGTAGGAAACCCTTGGCTGGACGCAGGCAGCGTCGCCTACTCCACACTCCAATATCGCACCAATCGTGAGTATTGGGCCCAGTGGTTCCCGGCCGACTGGATCAGCGAGTCTTTCCCCGGGCAGTTCCGCAACTGGTTCTACAGCCTGATCACTATGAGCACAGTATTCGAGAACCGGGCTCCTACCAAAGTGATCCACGGCTACGGGACGCTATATGCCGAGGATGGGCGGCCGATGCACAAGTCATGGGGCAACGCCATCTGGTTTGACGACGCTGCTGAGACCATGGGCGTTGACACCATGCGTTGGCTCTATGTCAACCAGAGGCTGGACCAGAACCTGCTCTTCGGCTATAAGCGGGCCGACGAGGCCCGTCGTCGTTTCTTGATTCCACTGTGGAACGTCTACGCCTTCTTCGTTACCTACGCTCGCATCGACGAGTGGACTCCACCGGCTGCCCTGTGCAGACATCCCTCACGGTTGGATGAGGGGCGGCCCCAACTCGACAAGCCCTGGACCGAGGGAGCCGTTCCCACCGTGCTCGACCGCTGGATCATCGCCCGACTCCGAGAGACCATCGAGGAGATGACCCGCGATGGCTACCAGGAGTACATCCCCATCCGGATCGCCCAGCCGGCCGAGGCCTTCCTGGAGGACCTGAGCACCTGGTACGTGCGCCGCAGCCGTCGTCGCTTCTGGGCCACACGCGGCGAGAGTTTGAACACTGATGTCGACAAGGCCGCGGCCTACCAGACACTCTACACTGTGTTGGTCAATTTCATCAAGGCCCTTGCACCCGCTCTGCCCTTCATCACTGAGACTATGTACCAAAACCTGGTGTGCGCGATCGACGAGCACGCACCGGAGAGCATCCACCACTGTCTGTGGCCAGAGGTCGCGCCTCTGGATGAGGAGGAACAGCGGTTGGTGAGAGCCATGGATGCGGTTCGTCAGGCCGCGACCCTGGGCCATTCCGTGCGCTCCTCCAACAACATCAAAGTGCGCCAACCGCTCTCCAAGGCGCTCATCGCCACCGATCCACGCCACCGCGCCGATCTGAGCCAATTACTGGATCTGCTGGCTGACGAGCTCAACGTCAAGGAGATCACCTTTGTGGAGGAGGAGAGTGAGTTGGTGACCTATCGGCTCTTGCCGGTAAACCGCGTCCTAGGACCCAAGTTTGGACGACGCTTCCCTCTGGTGCGCAAAGCGCTGGCCTCCCTTGATGCTGGCCAGGCAGTGGTCACGCTCAAGGCGGGGCAACCCCTCCATCTCACCCTCGAGGATGGGTCCGAGGTCACACTGGCACCCGAGGAGGTGCTGATCCAGAGCCACGCGCGCGAGGGCTTCGGCGTCGCGGGCGAGGGTGGCTTGGTGATCGCCCTGGACACCACCATAACGCCAGAACTGGCACAGGAAGGTCTGGCCCGGGAGATCATACGCCGCGTGCAGGAGCTGCGCAAGCAGGCCGACTATCAGCTCACCGACCGCATCCTGGTCTACTACGAGGCCGACGAGGCTCTGCAAGAGGCTATTGAGGCCCATCGCCAGGCGATCGCCACCGAGGTGCTGGCCGATGACCTCATCGCCACCGCCAATCCCACCGGAGACATCACCCTGGAAGATACCGTCGATGGACACAGAGTCCGGCTCGCGATCCGGCGCGCTAACCGCCCCGACGAGAGCTGATCCATAACATCATGACATCACAATAAGGAGAAGAACAAGCGCACTATGGCAGAGAAACTCGACGCACTCAAGAAACACCTAGCAAAGGTGATTGACCTACGCGCGGCAGCCGCCGTACTGGGCTGGGATCAGGAGGTCTACATGCCCGAGATGGGCCTCCGAAGCCGAGCTAACCAACTGGCGACGCTGAGCACGATGGCCCACGAGATGTTCACCTCCGACGAGACAGCACGTCTACTGGAGGCTGCCGAGGAGGAGGTAGCAGGGCTAGACTACGACAGTGATGAGGCCAGCCTGGTGCGCGTGACCCGTCGCAATTTTGATCAAGCCACGAAAATCCCCACCTCGCTGGTGGCGCGGGAGAGCAAGGCCACCTCAGAAGGATTTGCCGCATGGCATCAGGCGAGGCAGGCCGACGACTACACCATCTTCGCGCCCCACCTGGAAGAGATCGTCGCTATCCAGCGGGAGAAGGCGGAGCACCTGGGTTACCAGGCCCATCCATACGATGCGCTGCTGGATCTCTACGAACCGGACATGACTACCGCCAAAGTCACAGCGCTGTTCGAGGAACTCAAAGCGGGGCTGGTGCCGTTGGTGCAGGCCATTGCCCAGGCCGAACAGGTGGACGACACCTTCCTGCGGGAGCCCCGGTACGACCAGCAGAAGCAGTGGGATTTCACCCTGGTGCTCCTGCGTGACCTGGGCTACGACTTCCGACGTGGACGGCAGGACCGTGCCCCCCATCCTTTCACCACAAACTTTGGGAACTCCGATGTACGTGTAACCACCCGGCTGCACGAGCACCGTCCGCAGGCAGCGATCTTTGGCACCATCCACGAGTGCGGGCATGCCCTCTACGAGTTGGGAAGCCCGGATGCCTTTGAGCGTACGATGCTGGCCGGGGGAGCCACGCTGGGCCTGCACGAGTCGCAATCACGCCTTTGGGAGAACCAGGTGGGACGCAGTCTGGCTTTCTGGCAACACTACTACCCCATCTTCCGTGCGTTTTTCCCGGACCAACTTGAAGGCGTCACGCTGCCGCAGTTCCATCGCGCCATCAACAAGGTCGAGCCCTCACTCATCCGGGTGGAGGCCGATGAGGTCACGTACAACCTGCACATCTTCATCCGCTTTGAGCTCGAGCAGGCCCTGATTGCAGGGGACCTGTCGGTGGCCGACGTCCCTGAGGCATGGAATGCCAAGTATCAGGCCTACCTGGGCATCACGCCGCCCAGTGATGCTGACGGCTGTCTGCAGGATATCCACTGGTCGCACGGCACCATTGGCTACTTCCCCACCTACACCCTGGGCAACCTGATGGCAGCCCAGCTCTTCGACCAGGCACAGCGTGACATACCAGACCTGGAGGCTCAGTTCGCACAGGGCGAGTTCGAGACGCTTTTGGCATGGTTGCGCGAGCATGTCCATCGCCACGGTCAGAAGTTCACGGCTCCAGAGCTGTTGCAGCGCGAGTTCGGCACAGAAATCAGCGCCCGTCCCTTGGTAGGGTACCTGAAGGAGAAATACACCGCCCTCTACCAGCTCTAGGTTGGTCTGCCGCCGTCCAAACTACCCGCATTGGCCGGGTTGCGTGTGAGCTACACCCTGAGTCTAGCTCGGGAAAAGCTCCTGGTACCTCCCCACGAGTTAAGCAATTCGTGGGGAGGTACTATCTTGGAGTCACACAGCGGTGCGGTGACGTTGGGCTGCCGCCAGCGCCTCCCGAGACTCCTCTTTTTCCCCCTCCCTCCTATGGGGCGAGCAAAGCGCCAGGAGAATGACGGTTCTCCGATGCTCGCCGCGGTGGGAACATTGCACAGCGACGATCGTAGACCATGACACCCAATGCCGGGACGTGGCCATTAGGACACAGTCGCGTCTGACAAATTACACTTGTCGGGTACATCCGACACGACTACACTTAGAGAAAATGGAGCCCAGATTCTAAGGAGAAACCATGAGCGTCTTGGACGAAGTCAATGAGATCTATGATCAGTTAGTCGCCTGGCGACGAGACTTTCACATGCATCCCGAGTTGGGATTGGATACCGAACGCACCGCAGGGATCGTGGCAGCCAAACTACGGGCACTGGGCTTTGAAGTTCAGGAGGGCATCGCGGGCCACGGGGTGATTGGTGTCCTGGAGAACGGCTCCGGACCGGTCATCATGACCCGGGTGGACATGGACGCCCTTCCTATTCAAGAGGAGAACCCAGTACCTTACGCTTCGCAGATACCCGGCCGTATGCATGCATGCGGCCACGACGCCCACACGGCCATGGGACTGGGCATCGCCACCCTGATGGCCAGGAAGCGTGATACCTGGCAAGGCACCCTGAAGATGATCTTCCAGCCTGGCGAGGAGGGAGAAAACGGCGCGGAGATCATGGTGCGGGAGGGCGCGTTGGAGAACCCGCGTCCCGAGAAAGCGCTGGCGCTCCACGTATGGAACCACATGCGCTTCGGCAAGGTCGCCGCCACGGCAGGTCCGGTGATGGCCGCTGCCGAGGCCTGGAAGGCCACGATCTGGGGCAAGGGTGGGCACGGCGCTGTGCCCGAGAACACAGTGGACCCCATTGTCACCGCGGCGCTCACCATCACAGCGCTGCAGACCATCATCAGCCGCAATGTAGGGGGACTGGAGACCGCAGTGGTCAGCGTCGGCGCCATCCATAGCGGCGAGGCCTTCAACGTCATCCCCGACACAGCGGAGCTGCGCGGGACCGTGCGCACCTTCACCCCTGAGGTCCGACAACGGGTGCTGAAGCGCCTGAATGAGGTGGTGGAGGGCACAGCCACCACGATGGGTGCCCGCACTGACCTGGAGCTGATGCCTCTCACGCCAGCTCTGGTCAATGACCCCGAGGTCACCGCACTGGTACAGGAGGTGATCAAGGATGTACTGGGACCTGACGCCCTGGCTGCTGGGGTGCGCACCATGGGCAGCGAGGATGCAGCCTTCTTCTTCCAGGAGGTACCGGGCTGCTACATCTTTGTTGGGTCAGGCCCCGAGGACTACAAGGATCGTCCCCACCACAGCCCCCGCTTCGACATCGACGAGCGGGCGATGTGCCACGGCGTCGCCGTCATGATTGAGGCACTCCGGCGCATGATGCCACCCAAGGGAGCCTGAAACCCATGCCGCAACAGGGACCGCTGCGCTGGCTGGACGGCAACGGATGGCTGATCCTCGTAGGCGGGGGGGAGATCGCCTATGGAGAGACGGATCCAATCGATGCCAACCTTTTGAGCGTTGCGAACCTCGACCGGCCCATCGTAGTCCTCATGGCAGAGGGAACCCGCACGCAGGCCGAGGCCGTGTTGGAGCATTACATCGCTCTGGGCGGCCCTGGCGGCGAGGCCTTCACGTTCGACCTACTGAGCCGGACGCAACTGGACGCCCCCTCGTTTCTCGATCTCCTTCGTGAGGCCGGCATCCTCTATCTGGGCGGTGAGAACCCGCTGCCGCTATCCGGCAACCTGCTGAACACTCAGGCCTTTCGCCAGATCGTCGAGGGGTTCAGCAGCCTTCAGGGCCTCACGCTGGTCGGCGCCGGGGCAGGCGCCGCCGCGCTGGGCCGTTGGGTCTTTTCGCCCGAGCCGCCCTACACACAGGCTCCGGGACTGGGATTTCTGATGAACGCTGTGGTCGTGCCGCACTTCACGCGCACCGAGGACTCGCTGATCCTGCGAAGCCTGCCTCGGATCGCCCCTGACCTCCTTGGCCTGGGGATCCCCGATGGCGCAGCTCTGGCATTGGGACCCGATGGGCAAGTCGAACAGTGGGGCACCGGTCAGATCACTGCCGTGGTGGCTGCCACCGGGGATGAGACGTCCGACGACACTTGGGAGGACGAAAGCGAGCCTTATGATTGAACCGAGCGTGGTCATACGCATTGGAGGCGAGGGAGGGACAGGGACGATCACCCTGGGCGATCTCTTTACCCGCATTGCCGCTCACTCCGGCCTGGAGATTTACAGCTTTCGCACCTATCCCGCTGAAGTGCGCGGCGGGCAGGTGATGTACCAGACCCGTCTGGGCATCCGACGGGTAATGACGGAGGGCGATGAGGCCAATGTGCTGGTGGCAATGAACCAGCAGGCATGGGAGGAGGAGCATCAGGATCTGTCCCGTCAGGCCGCCATAATCTACGAGGCCGGCCTGACCATCCCCGAAGGTCCCGGTTACCACTACGCGATCCCCGCCGAATCGATCTCGCAGCGCCTGGATTGGCCCCGAGGCAGGAACTTCGTCTTCTTGGGGGCCCTGTTGTGGTTCTTCGGCTTCGACCTGGCGCTGGCCGAATCCCTGATCCGGCAACGTATGCATCGCCACGCCGAGTCCCTGGACCGAAACCTGGCGGCCCTGCAACAGGGCTATCACTTCGCCCGCACCACCCACCCGGCTCCCTTTCCCTATACCTTACCATTGCCCACGCAGACCGAGCCACGCATCCTGCTTTCGGGCGCCGACGCAATGGCATTGGGGGCACTGGCGGCGGGGTGCGACTTCTACGCCGGCTATCCTATCACCCCGGCCACGCCGGTTATGGAGTCCATGGCCCGCTACCTGCCGGCCTTTGGCGGGGTATTGGTCCAGGCCGAGGATGAGATCGCAGCGGTCAATATAGCTCTTGGCGCGTCCTTCGCTGGCCGTCGCGCCATGACCGCCACGTCCGGACCTGGCCTCTCGCTGATGATCGAGACGCTGGGGCTGGCCAGTATGGCTGAGCTACCGCTGGTGCTGATCAATGTGCAGCGGGCCGGCCCTTCTACCGGCCTGCCCACTAAGAGCTCCCAGGGAGACCTCTTTCTCTCGCTCTATGGCGGACACGGCGATGCGCCGCGCTTCGTGCTGGCACCCGACTCGGTCAAGGACAGCTACTTTCAGACCATCTACGCCTTCAGCTTGGCTGAGCGCTTCCAGATGCCGGTCATCGTCCTCTCAGATCAGGCGATGGCCTCCCGTCAGGAGACGACACCCAGACCGAGCGCGCCCTGGGATGGGCCGCTCGAACGTCTGGTCGCCTCGGGCGAGGATCTGGACCAGGACTACCGCCGCTATCGTTACACTGACTCTGGCATTTCGCCTATGACCCACCCAGGTACCCCCGGTGGAATGTATCTGGCGGAGAGCCTGGAGCACGATGAGTACGGCCACCCTGATCAGACGCCTGAGAACCACCAGCGGATGATGCAGAAACGTGCCCGCAAGGTCGAGACAGCACGCCGACTGTTGGCTAACTGGCGCATGACCTCGCGCCGTTGGGGCGACCGGGGTGCCCCCTTTGGCATCATCGGCTGGGGTAGCACACGCGGCGCCGTGCGCGAGGCCATGAAACGCATCCAGGCTCATGGCATCCCCATTGAGGCTATCTATCCACACACTCTGCTCCCCATGCCCGACCAGGCGATGGTAGACTTCATTGCCACCAAGCAAGCTATCCTGGTGCCAGAGCTCAACTTCTCTGGGCAGTTCGGTCGCATGATAGAACACCGTTATTACCGTGAGTTGGACGAGCGCCATGTGCACATTTACCAGCAGAAGAAGGAACAGGGGGTCCCATTCAAGATCCGCGAGATCTACGACGGCGTGATGGCCATGCTCGACGAGGAACGACGTCAGTGGGAGCAAAACCAGGGGCGACTTGCTCCAGTCTACCACCGGGTGCAACAGCTCCGCGCTCAGACCCGACCCAGCGAGGACCGCAATGAGCACAGTGAACGCGAATGAGTACAAGAGCCAAGTCAAGCCCATCTGGTGCCCGGGCTGTGGTGACTACGCCGTCCTGACGGCGCTGTTGCGTGCGTTTGCCACCCTGCAGCTCCCCAAGGAGGACATCGTCATCGCCTCCGGCATCGGGTGCTCCAGCCGCTTTCCTGCCTTTGTCGACACATACGGCATCCACGGGGTCCACGGCCGCGCGTTGCCACTGGCCACGGGCATCAAACTGGGACGCCCCGAGACCACCGTCGTTGCTGTAGGCGGCGATGGCGACGGCTTCAGCATCGGCGGCGGGCACATCCCCCATGCCGCGCGCCGCAACATCAACATCACCTATATTGTCATGGACAACAATGTGTACGGCATGACCAAGGGACAGCCCTCTCCCACCACACCGCTGGGCACGGTGGGCAAGGCCTCGCCATACGGCTCGCAGGAGCAACCGCTCAACCCACTGCTGATGGCGTTGAGCTACAATGTCTCGTTCGTGGCTCGCTGCTTCTCGGGTCGGCCCCGAGAGATGAGTCAGGTCTTCGTCCAGGCCCTGCGTCATCCAGGCTTTGCCCTGATTCAGGTGCTCAGCCCGTGCGTGACCTTCTTCAATACCTACGATCATTACCGGCGGCTCACCCGCCCTCTGCCAGCGGACCATGACCCTGCCGACCGGCTGAAGGCCATGGCCCTGGCCATGGAAACTGAGCCCCTGTACCTGGGCCTTTTCTACCAGGACGTAGATCGTCCCACCTATGAGGCCCGGCTGCATGAGGTACGAGACCAGGCCCCGCATCTGACGCTGGACGCCATCTTCGAGCAGCTACGCTGTTAGCCAAGCAAGAAAGGATTGGTCCCTTCCATGGAGCATCCCACCATGCCTCTCCACAGCCATGACCCCTCACCTGAGACGATCCGGCTGGTGGCCTGCGATGTCGACGGCACGCTGGCCAACCCTGCGGGCGAGATCAGCCCTTACACCCGCCAAGTGCTATGCACGCTCCACAGCTATGGGATAGAGATCGCGTTGGTTACCGGCCTTAACCCGTGGGTCGTCCGACGCTACATCGCCGCCATTGGCCCCTGGATGCTGGCCATCAGCCTCAACGGCACCTTCATCCTGCGGGACGACACCATCACCGACCGCCTGCTCCTGGATATCGACGTGGCACGGCAGGCTACGGAGGTTATGGTGCGAGAGGGATACGTGCCTCTGGTCTTCGGGGAGGATCTCATCACGCGTTATCTACCCGCCTCGGAGGAGGGCATGCAGGAGGTCAGACGGTTGATGGAGGAGCGACCCTATCAGCCCTATCAGCAGGTAGACCAAGCCACCGAGCTCTTCAGCGTGCTCCCCGCCCAGGTCTCTGTTTGCGAGACGCTGGAACGTGCCGAGCGGCTCTACTCCTTACTGGCCCACACCCTGGGCACGAAGGCTTACGTGGTGCTGCAGCCCGGTACCCGCAGTTGGGTGGAGGTCAATCATCCCCGGGCCCACAAGCACGAGGCACTATTGCACCTGGCACATTACCTGGGGATCGACGCAAGAGAGGTCCTCTACTTCGGCGACAACCTGAACGACCTACCAGTCTTCGAACGACTGCCCTACACGGTGGCGATGGCTAACGCCAGGCCCGAGGTCAAAGCCCGAGCCTGGCGTCATGCGCCCTCCAACGCCGAGGATGGCGTCGCGCGCTTCCTGGCGCGCTTCTTTGCGCTGGAGAGCAACACCCTGCCCTGCGGGGCAGGGTAACTGCTCCTCGAAAAGCAGAACTTCCTGCAGTTTCACCTCACGCACCGCGCAGACGAGCTCCCACCTGACGCTCCACGTACTTGAGGATGCGTTTGCGGAGCTTGCTCACGTCCCGCTCTGACAGCGATCGGTTAGGGGCCTGATAGGTCAGGGCAAAGGCTAGGCTCTTCTTGCCCTCGCCCACCTGCTCGCCGCGGTAGACATCGAACAACACAGCCTGCGTAACCAGCGGGCGCCCTCCCTCAAGGATCGCACGTTGCACTGCCAACGCCGGTGTGGTCTCGTCTACCACCAGGGCCAGGTCCTCACGCACCGGCGCGTAGGGAGAGAGCCTGCCCACCGTCTTCTCCGCCGCAGCACGCTCGGCCGCCGGCCGCAGGACCTCCAGGTCCCACTCCAAAGCCAGCACCGGATTGGCAGGCAGGTCGAACGCCTCACACACCAACGGATGCAGCTCGCCCACCACGCCCAACACCTGTCCATCCAGTGCGACCTGCGCACAGCGTCCCGGGTGGAAGGAAGGATGTGAACCTCGCGCCCAATCCACCCGCTCTGCCAGGTCCAAACGTGTCAGCAGTGCGTCGACAATTCCCTTCAGATCGAAGTAATCCATAGGGCCGGTGGCCTGCGGCTCCTCCTGCCACCAGCGCGGACGCCGGACCCCTGTCAGCAGAACACTGAGGTGTCGGGGTTCGGCGACCCCAGTCTCGCCCGTTTGCGCATCAGGCGCCCCCGACTTGAAATAGATACGGCCAATCTCAAAGATGGCGATCCGGTCCAGATAGCGCAGGTTCGACCACGCAGTGCGCAGCGCACCGGGCAGCAGCGTGCGCCGCATCTGCGAGCGTTCAGGCGACAAGTAGTTCTGCAGGCGGACCGGCTCGCCAGGCAAGGTCAACGCCTCCCCCGCCTTCGGATGGAGACGTTCCTCATCCTGAGGATCGATCAGCGAATAGGTGATCACCTCATCCAAGCCAAGGCCCACCAGGATGTCACGCAGACGTTCCTCCCACTCCAATGGACGGTTACGCCGCAGCGGCGGCAACGGCTCATCGATCAAGGTGACCGGAAAGCGGTCATAGCCCCAGATACGCGCCACTTCCTCCACCAGGTCCGCTTCGCGCCTGACGTCCTGACGATAGGTGGGCGCGGTCACCGACCAGGGGATCTGCTCCGACTCGACCTCGAACTCCAGAGCCTCGAAAATGCGCTTCTGTTCCTCCGGCGGGATCTCCACGCCCAACAGGCGAGTGGCCTCCGACGGACGGTAGGAAAGGACACTCCGCTCCGGGCGGCCGGGGTAGATATCGGCCACCGCCGGCTCAACTGTCCCCCCAGCCAGCGTCACCATCAACTCGGCAGCTCGCGCTGCAGCGATCAGGGCTATCTCAGGATCCACCCGCTTTCCAAAGCGCGCCGAGGCCTCAGTGTGCAGCCGTAGCCGCTGGCTGGTGCGGCGGATATTCAGGAAGTCGAAGTTCGCCGCCTCAAGCAGCACGTCCTGGGTGGCATCCACCACCTCGCTCTCCTGCCCACCCATCACGCCAGCGATACCGATGGGGCCACGACCATCGGTGATCAGCAGCATCTCGCTGTCAAACGTGCGCAGCTCACCATCCAGTGTGGTCATCTGCTCACCGGGTTTGGCGCGGCGCACAATGATGGCGGGTATCGCTTCGCCCTCCCGAGGGCGCAACACCGCATAGTCAAACGCATGGAGCGGTTGCCCCAGCTCCAGCATGACGTAGTTGGTGATATCGACGATGTTGTTGATGGGACGCATCCCAGCTCGTCTCAGACGCATCTGCATCCATAGGGGGGAAGGTCCCACCTCGACCTGCCTGATCAACGTTGCGGTATAGCGTGAGCACAGATCAGGATCCGCGATCTCCACGTCGATGAAGTCAGCCCGAGGCACTGGCTTCAACCCCAGCCGGTCAACGGCCTCCATGGGGGTACGCCGTAGAGGACGGTTGAAGAGAGCCGCCACCTCACGGGCGATGCCGAAGACCGACTGCAGGTGACCAAACGGCCCCTTGATATCGAAGTTAAGCACATAATCCCCCAGTACGTCCACCAGGGGTACGCCCACCGGCGTGTCGTCGGGCAGGTAGAGGATGTCCTCCGCCTCCTCCGATAGCCCCAACTCTTTCTCCGAACAGACCATGGCCCGCGAAGGCTCTCCACGGATCTTGGTCTGCTTGAGGCGCGCCTTGATCCATCCCTCCCGGTGCCCGTCATAGAGGACTGCACCGTGCCAGGCAAAGGCCACCTTCAG
The DNA here is from genome assembly GCA_964385885.1 of uncultured Anaerolineales bacterium. Lineage (GTDB taxonomy): Bacteria > Chloroflexota > Anaerolineae > B4-G1 > SLSP01 > PWVB01. Next base: position 19,624 of record CAYLRT010000006.1, read on the forward strand.
GCTCAAGCCCTGTTCTCCCTTGAGGGCGTAGAGACTGGGCGCGCCGGTGACCACGACCTCGGTCTGTGTCCCACCGTAGTTGACCTCTGCCAGCACCAGGCGATCGGCGTTGGGGTGGGGATAGACCGCTACCACCTCACCTGTGATGACCTTATCGGGGTCCCAGGGTAGCTCCGCCTCAGGGTAGCCAATCGCCTCAACCCCCTCGATCTCCAGCCCGGCCAGATCCAGCCGTTCACGCAGTGTCCCGATCGCCAGATCCTTAACCTCGACGTATTCATTGAGCCAGGACAACGGAATCTTCATACTTCTCTCCCTTAGAACTGACGTAGGAACCGTAGATCATTGCCGTAGAAGAGACGGATGTCCTCCACGCCCACCTTCTGCATCGCAGGGCGTTCCACCCCGAAGCCGAAGGCGAAACCGCTCCACTTCTCCGGGTCATAGCCACCATTCTGGAGCACCACAGGGTGGACCATGCCGGCCCCAGCGATCTCCAGCCAGCCTGAGTATTTGCAGACGGGACAGCCCTTGCCGTGACACAGGATACACTCCGTATCCACCTCGATGCTGGGTTCCGTGAAGGGGAAGTAGGAGCCCCGTACCCGCACCCGGCGTCCCTCACCATAGTACATGTGCGAGAACTGCGTCACAGTGCCGATGAGATCGGTCATCGTGATACTCGGCCCCACCGCCAACCCCTCCACCTGATAGAACTGGTGCTCGGAGCGCACGGTGATTTGCTCATAGCGGTAGCATCTACCGGGCAGGATCACGCGGATCGGCTCCGGGTAACGCTCACGCATCACACGAATCTGACCAGGGGAGGTGTGAGTACGCAACAAACGACGCGCTGCAGTCTCATCCTCTTCCGCGACCCAGAACGTATCCCACATGTCGCGTGCAGGGTGATACTCAGGGATATTCAGCAGGTCGAAGTTATAGGCCTCCAGCTCCACATCCGGCGCCTCGTAGATCTCGAACCCCATACGGGTGAAGATGGCGTAGATCTCACGCAGGGTCTGCGTGGTGAGGTGCAGGTGCCCGGGCACGACGGGCCGGCCGGGCAACGTGACATCGATGGCCTCCTCCTGCAACCGCTGGGCCAGCTCCTGATCGCGCACTTCGCGACGGCGCGACTCAAAGGCCTGCTGTAGCAGTTGTTTCACCTCATTGACACGTCGTCCAAAGGCCGGGCGATCCTCTTTGGGGAGGCTACCCACCTGGCGTGCCATCAACGTGATGCGCCCCTTACGGCCCAGGTAGCGCTCCTCCCAGACGTCTAGCTCCGCCAGAGTCTGCGCAGCCGACAGCTCGCTCAGCGCTTCTGCATAACTCTGCTCCAACTCGTCGAAGGAACTCATCCATGACCTCCAGCTTCAGGGATACAAAAACACTCAAACGATCCCAGGGATAAAAAAGCACCCTCGTCCCCTGCCGGGACGAGAGTGTATCACTCCCGCGGTACCACCCCGCTTGTCCATCGCATCCCCAGATGGACCTCTCACCCCACGGTCAATCGACGATGGGAGGCCCTGTTAACGGTGGGCTGCCGGAGCCGCCTACTAGACCGGAGAACCCGGCCATTCAACGGTCAGCTCAGGGGCGAACTTCGCCGGTAGCCTGGCCTGAGCGCGGCTCTCAGTCTATGGCCTCGCCTCCCTGTCAGAGGCTGCCGGCTACTTCTCCCCATCATCGCCGTTATCTATATGCTTTGTCATTTCTATTATGGTCCAATGGAACGATTTGTCAAGCTCCTGCAGTCCTCTCACGTGTGCTCTGCCACATGAAATAGCATACGCCCGACGCCTCCCATACCAGGAAGTTGTCGTGTGAGATTAGGGTCAGTCCGTGGGCGTCGCGGTGGCCTCGGGGGTTGGTGTCGCCTCCGGCGTGGGAGTAAGCTGTGCCGTAGGCACAGGCACTGTGATCTTGGGCCCCGGCGTAGCTGATATCGTCGGGGTTGGAGTTGGCGTGGGAGTGAAAGTCGTGGTCGGGGTAGGGGTTATCGTAGGCGTGGGTGTAGGTGTACCCGTAGCTGTAGGTGATGGGGTCGGGGTGGCAGTCGGCCCCACAACCCGAACAACCTGACGCGCCTCAAAACGCGCTCCAGCCCGATTGTAGGCCACCACACGCAGCGTGTACGTACCGGGGGCCAGCCCAGAGGGGATCTCCCACACCCCCAAAACGCCTCCCTGAACCGGAGCCAGATGGGGGCCGCTGATCCACTCCCACGCCTGTGGCTGAGTGCCCAGGCCGTAGGTGAGCTCATAGTGATCGAAATCGGCCAGATCAACTGTGCCCCAGATCTCCACCCATCCGTAGAGTTCCTCCTGTGGTGCCGGTTGCGTGATCTCCACCATGGGGGGGTGTTCGGCATTGGTACAAGCCTGCTCAGGCGCGATGATGAACCCATGATCCTGAGCCCATTGCCTGAGCCATTGACGCCCTTTGGGATCCTGGACACGCGCTAACATCACCGCGACCCTGGTCTCCACATGTGAACGACAGTAGGCATTGGCCAGCAGTCCGCTGTCGGCGTCGATTTGCACCTGCTGGAACCAATCCTGGTCCGGACCCGGCGGGAGGTGATCCACGGAGAAGACCTCATCCCGCACCTCGGGACAATAGGGCGACGGCTCAGTGCCCGAAAGCGTACAGACCCGCCGCACGATGACACCCGCAGGACGGGGAAAGTCTCGGACAGGGATTCCCTCATGGGCACGGATCATGAAGGCCTGCCAGATCGGCGCTGCCCCAGAGGAACCGATCACGTTCTCCATGGGGCTGTTGTCGTTGTTACCCACCCAGACACCCGCAGCGATGTCGGGGGTATAGCCCATAGTCCAGGCGTCACGGGTGTCGTTGGTGCTGCCTGTCTTGGCGGCAACCGGGCGATCCGGCAACTCCAAAGCATTGGGACAAGCAAAGACCAGACAGCGAGCGCGGGTGTCCGAGAGAATGTGGGTGATGAGATAGGCCAGCTCGGGCTGGACCACCTGTTCGCCTTGCCGAACGCGGTTATCGACCAACACACGCCCGTTCTGATCCTCGATCCACAGGATCGGCGTAGGGGCCATCCGCAGACCGCCATTGGCCAGAGTGGCATAGGCGCTGGTCAACTCCAGGGGTTTCATCTCGCCCCCTCCGAGGGTCAGCGCCAGACCGTATGTGGGACGAGTGTCATAGGGGTAATCAGGACACGTCTCGTGCGGGCGCACCAGCGAATCAGCACCCATCCGGTCGGCCATCTCCAGCAGGCCGTCCACCGTCACGAACTCCAACGCCTTGACGGCAGGGATGTTAAGCGAGTTAGCCAGCGCCACTCGGACCGAGACCGGCCCCCGGAACTTGCCGTCGTAGTTGACGGGTTCATAGACGTTCCCCGCCGTATCAGTGTACGTGACCGGCAGGTCCCACACGATGGTCGCCGGCGTCCAGCCTCGCTCAAAGGCCGCCAGATAGGTAAGGGGCTTGATAGCTGATCCCGGCTGCCGACAGCGCGTGGTCACGTTGACCTGTCCCCCATGCTCAGTGTCGTAGAAGTCTACGCTGCCTACCATCGCCAGGATGTGGCCACTCGAAGGCTCGATGGCAACCAACGCCCCGTTAGTCACGTGTCGGTCGGCCAACGCCGCAACCCCGCGTGCCACCTCCTCCTCCGCGATCCGCTGCAAACGGGGGTCAAGGGTCGTGTGAATGCGCAGACCGCCCCCCTTGTAGAGCACATCGGGGCCCAACATCTGCTCGACCCATTGAGTCACATAGACCACAAAATGAGGGGCCGGAATCCGATCGGTGAAAATAGGCTTGAACTCGTAGGCCTCCATTTCTGCAGCGGCGGCGACAGCCTGCTCCTGGCTGATAAACCCCGCCTCCACCATGAGCCCCAGAACGATCTTCTGACGATCGAGCGCCGCCTCAAGCCCTCCGTGATAGGGATCGTAGAGCGCGGGCGATTGCGGCAATCCAGCCAGGAAGGCGGCCTGTGCCAGCGTCAAATCGGCCGCCGTTGTGCCAAAGTAGGTTCTGGCCGCAGCATCCACACCGTACGCCATATTTCCGTAGTTGTTGTTGTTGAGATAGATTTCCAGGATCTCATCCTTGGTGTACCGGCGCGTGAGCTCTGCCGCCAGGACAATCTCCTTGATCTTACGTGACAGTGTCCGCTCCGATGCCGCCTCGGGCCCTAGCAGGATGTTGCGCGCCACCTGCTGTGTGATAGTGCTGGCCCCCGATACAATCTCCCTCTCCTGCAGGGCATAGTAGATGGCACGGGCGATGGCGATAGGATCGAAGCCGCCATGCGCATAGAAGTTCCGATCCTCCGTCGCCACCGTCGCCAACTGCATATAAGGTGAGATGCGGGAGATAGGCACATAGGTGCGCTTGCCGGCGGTAGGATCGATGATCTCATGCAGCAGTCGTCCATAGCGGTCATAGATCTGGCTACTGGCGAAATCGGGTTCCCGTGCCCGCAGCTCGTCCGGCGAGGGAAGCTGCGCGGCCAGATAGATGTATCCTACCGCCCCAGCGACGATACTCATCAGCACCAGGGTCGCCACAGCCAGGCTTACGCCCAGCAGAAGGTTCGCCCAGCCGATGCCCCCCCGCCGCGGACGGCCACCAGATGCTCCAGGCGGCGCAGCAGGAGGAAGCGGAGGGTGCACCGGTGGGATGGGCCGCACCGGCAGGATGGGCTGAGTCGGCTCATCGTCCTCAGCCCGCCTGGACCGAT
>CAYLRT010000006.1:24461-63311 GCA_964385885.1 uncultured Anaerolineales bacterium
CGCACCGGCAGGATGGGCTGAGTCGGCTCATCGTCCTCAGCCCGCCTGGACCGATTGCGGGTCGTCAGGCGTCGCGTGGACTCAGCGCCCTGCGGTTGCAGGGGGACAGGCTGGGTAGGCTCAGCATCCTCCCTGAGGGGAAGCGTCAGATCCTCGCCCCCGGCATTGCCCTCCAGCCCAGGGTGAAGGACCCCAGCCCCTTCCGGATGGGGGCGAAGCCCCGCTGGCTGCCAGCCCCCAGCCTGAGACGGAGAGTCGGTCTCGGGCGTATCTGCTGTATGCTTATCGGTCTGATCGGTCATCGTTCGACTCACCCACACCAGCCTGCCATAGGCTGGCACGCCACGAAGTGACACGTCACGCAGTGACGCATTGACCCGTGCATTGTACCGTTAAGGCGACGTCTGACAATGACCCTGCACACAGACTCCTACACCTACACCGGTCTACAGGCTCCCCCGGTTCAGGGCCCGTCCCCGGAGGTATCGACCTGCTCACCCTGCAGGATGGCTTTGGCCTCATCAATCTGTGCACGCACCGCCGCCGGGGCTGTGCCGCCATAGGTGGCACGCTGCTCGACGGAACGACGAAAGTCCAGTACCTGATGGACATCGGAGCCGAAGGCGGGCGAGACAGCACGATAGTCATCCACGGACAGGTCTTTGAGCCCGCAGCCGCGTTCCATCGCCAGGCGAACCACCTCCCCCACCAGCCTGTGGCTCTCGCGGAAGGGCACCCCCTGACGGACCAGGTAGTCCGCCAGATCGGTCGCCAGCATCTCATCGCGCAGGCTGGCTTCCATACGCTCCGGATGAACGGTCAGCGTGCTGATGACGCCAGTGAGCACAGGAAGCTCCAATTCCAGGGTGTCGATAGCGTCAAAGAGTGGCTCTTTGTCCTCCTGTAAGTCCTTGTCATAGGCCGTGGGAAGGCCTTTGAGCACCATCAAGAGCCCCACCAAATCGCCCACGATGCGCCCTGTCTTACCGCGCGCCAGCTCCAGGGGATCCGGGTTTTTCTTCTGGGGCATGATGCTCGATCCCGTGCTGAAGGCATCGTCCAAGGTGACGAACCCAAACTCCGCCGAGGCGTAGAGGATCAGATCTTCCGCCAACCGGCTGAGGTGGATCTGCAGCAAACTGGCCCAAAAGAGGAACTCGATGATGAAATCACGATCGGAGACCGCGTCGATGCTGTTGGAGCTCACCCCTTCGAACCCCAGACGACGTGCCAGCGCAAAGCGATCGATCCCAAACGCATTGCCGGCAAGCGCACCGCTACCCAGAGGCAGGACACCTACTCTGTGGGTCAACTGATCTAGACGCTCGACATCGCGCTGGAACATCCAGAAGAAAGCCATCATCCAGTGCGAAAAGAGGATCGGCTGGGCCGGCTGCAGGTGAGTATAGCCGGGCATCATCACATCCAGGTATGCCTCGGCCTGTTGGATCAGCGCTGCCTGCAACGCGCGCAACCGACCCCGCAGGCCGCCATCCTCCTCATTGACGATCTTGCCCAGCAGATAAAGGCGAACATCGGTGGCCACCTGATCATTGCGACTGCGGCCGGTGTGCAGCTTGCCGGCAACAGGCCCTACCAACGCCATCAACCGCCGTTCGACAGCGGTGTGGATGTCCTCATCGGTGGGCTGGAACTCAAACGTACCCGCCTCAAACTCGGCCCGCACGGCCCGCAACCCCTCCTCCAGGGTCGCTGCCTCCGTGGGCGTCAGCACACCCGCATCAGCCAACGCCTGGGCATAGGCGATGCTGCCGGTGATGTCCACCGCATAGAGACGCTGGTCGAAGCCAATAGACGCATTGAACTGCTCCAACAGGTCGTCAGTAGCCTTTGTGAAGCGGCCTCCCCACAGCTTGGTCATGGTCAGTCTCGCTTGAACTCACCAAAATCAGGCTGTTCATAGCTGGAACGCCCCACGCCCTCAAGCTCGAGCAGGGCCCGCACCTTGAGCGGCAGGCCAAAGAGGTGAATGAACCCCTCAGCGTCGCTCTGGTCGTAGACATCGTCCTCGCCAAACGTGGCGTAATCCTCGCGATAGAGGGAATAAGGCGACTTCCGCCCCACAACCGTGCAGGAGCCCTTGAAGAGCTTCAGCCGCACCGAGCCGGTGACGTTCTCCATCACGCTGTCCACAAAGGCATCCATCGCGGTACGCAGCGGAGTGAACCACTTGCCATAGTAGACCAATTCGGCGTAACGCTCAGCGAGCACGTCCTTATAATGCAGCGTGTCACGGTCCAGGCACAGCGTCTCCAGGGCGCGTAAGGCTTGATACAGGATCGTACCCCCCGGCGTCTCATATACCCCCCGCGACTTGATCCCGACCAGGCGGTTCTCGACGATGTCAACGCGACCAACGCCGTGCTCTCCACCCAGGCGATTGAGGTAGGTCACCAGCTCCACCGGCCCGCGGGCGACACCATCCACCCGCACGGGATAGCCGGACTTGAAGTCGATCTCTACGTAACGCGGTGTGTCCGGGGCCTTCTCCGGCGCGACCGTGAGCAGGAACATCTCCTCCTCCGGCTCCCGCCAGGGGTCCTCCAGGATGTACCCCTCATGGCTGACATGCCAGATGTTGCGGTCGCGGCTGTACTTGGACCTGCCCGTCTCGGTCACCGGCACGCCATGGGCGGTGGCATAGGCCAGGGCGTCCTCACGGGAACGAATCTCCCACTCACGCCAGGGGGCGATCACTGTGAGCCGCGGGTTCAACGCCATCACGCCCAGCTCGAAGCGGACCTGATCGTTGCCCTTGCCCGTCGCACCGTGTGCGATCGCATCGGCCCTCTCCAACTCCGCGATCTCCACCAGTCGCTTCGCGATCAATGGGCGCGCGAAAGAGGTCCCCAGCAGATACTGGCGCTCGTAAATCGCGCCTGCCCGCATCGTCGGAAAGACAAAATCGGTCAGGAACTCCTGACGCAGGTCTTCAATATAGGACTTTGTCGCCCCACTGATTCGAGCCTTCTCCTCCAGCCCGCTCAGCTCCTCCTCCTGCCCCAGGTCGGCAGTGTAGGTGATCACCTCACACCCGTAGTTCTCGATCAACCAGGGCACGATACAGGAGGTGTCAAGCCCCCCAGAGTACGCCAACACCACCTTGGATACTTTACGCTTTGCCATCTTTAGCCTCCCGATCCTCTCTCTCCAACATAGTCCGTACCCGCAACGAGGCAGGACGTCAACGCGAACCCCGCGCCGCCAGCAACAGCAATGCATCCTCCAACACCGCAACGGAACGGTGGAACTCCTCGATCTCAATGTGCTCCCCGGGCGTATGATCCAGGGAGGAATCCCCCGGACCGTAAGCCACCATAGGACATGCCCACACCGGTCCCACCGTATTCATATCCGACGTACCCGTTTTCAATTTGAAGTGGGGTCTCCCCCCGTGGGCACGGATAGCCCGCAGCAACGCCCGCACCGGTGGCGTGTTTTTTCCCACCTGGTAGGCAGGATCGCAGCCCAGGAAACGCAGCTCCGCGCCATTACTCCAGCGCTCCATCTGCGACTGTAGTGCATCCACATCGAAATCTGGGGGCAGACGGGTCACGATGTTCATCTCCACGTAGTCATTGAGGCCGTCACTATAGGTGTGCAGATCCCGGAGGGCAGGATCGAGCGTGCTGAAGCGGCTCCTCTTCCCCTGATTGTAGGCGATGGCATGACGTCGCAGGCGGTTCCAGAAGGTGACCGCATGCTCAGCCGGGCCAGGCGTCTCACCTGCACTATGTCCTCCGGGCTGTACCAGACGGTACTCCATATTCAGCATACCTTTGTATCCCAGGGTGATCCCATCCCAGGCACTAGGTTCCCCGATGATAGCAAAATCTGGAGCTGGTCTCGTCTGAGCCAGATAGTGGGCTCCCCAGCCGTGGGATTCCTCTTCCACTGCGCCGATCACGGTGACCCGAGCTCCTCGCAGACGGGAAGCCACGCGCGCCGCAGCCAACACAAAAGCCGCTAGAGGCCCCTTGGCATCCACAGATCCCCGCCCATACAACTTGCCATCCTTCCAGCGCACAGGGATGAAACCGGGGACTGTGTCCATGTGCCCCAACAGGACAATCTCCAAAGCTCCCTGAGGGTCACCCACGGTGCCGATGACATTGCCGGCTTCATCACGGTGGGTAACAAACCCCATCTTGCGCATCCGAGCCATCAAGTACTCAGCGAAGACATCCTCACCCCCCGAAGGGCTGGGGATCGTCAGTAGTTTTTCGAGGAACTCAGCGTCCTCTACCCTCGTGCCGTAGCCTTGACGAGCGTCAACCTGTGTCACCACCTTATACCCCCATCATTCACCAAGCCGTCTGGCCGAGAAGTTACCCGACCGCATCCAACGAATCGCCGCCACCGCCATACGCAGCCCCACCAGCGTGGTCACATAGGGCACATGGTGCTGAAGGGCCGCGACCCTGATACGATATCCCGAAGAGCGGGGCGTATGACGCGGCAGCCATCCCCCCCGTTGAGGTGCAGCCGCAGGGACCGGCACCTCATCCATCTGGGTGCCCTTGTGGGCAGCCGTGGAGGATGGGGTGTTGATCACTAAATTGACGGTGCCCTGTTCGATCACATCCACGCAGTCGGGACGCCCCTCTCCCACCTTCGCCACCACGTCTACCGGGATGCCCATGGCCCGCAATGTCCGAGCTGTGCCCTGGGTCGCCAGGATCCCAAACCCCAGGTCGTGCAACTGCGCCACCAGGGAGGCTCCAGCACGCTTGTCGACATCCGCCAGGCTCACAAGCGCCGTCCCTGAGGTCGGTAACGGGTTACCAGCGGCGATCTGGGCCTTGGCGAAGGCCTCTGGGAAGCTATCACCAAAGCTCATCACCTCGCCCGTCGAGCGCATTTCGGGCCCCAGGAGAGCATCTGCACCACGGAAGCGGCTAAACGGCAGCACCACCTCCTTGACCGATGAGCGAGCAGGCCAGGCCGTGGGCGCGCGACCGGTGCGGCGCATAAACTCGCTCAGATCCTCCGCGGCTCCCCCGTGGGAGGGGTAAGGCCAATAGGGCGCCAGAAGCTCTTCCAGTCGGCGCCCGACCAGGACCTTGGCGGCAAGTTTCGCCACCGGTATGCCCACGGCCTTGCTGACATAGGGGACCGTGCGCGACGCCCGAGGATTGGCCTCCAACACGTAGAGGTCGTCTCCCCGCACGGCCATCTGGATGTTGACCAGACCGATCACCCCCATGGCCCGCACCAGCTCAGCGACGGATGTCTCAATTCTCCCAATGATGCCCTCCGAGAGACTGACCGGCGGCATCACACAGGCCGAGTCGCCCGAGTGAATCCCTGCCTCCTCAATCTGCTCCATCAGACCGGCGACCCAGACGTGATGTCCATCGGACAGAATATCGACATCCAGCTCCACTGCTCCCTCCAGGAAACGATCCACAAGCAAGGGGTAGCCGGCCGAGACCCGCGCGGCCTCGGTCACGTAATGCCGCAGTTCCTCATCATTGCCCACGATCTCCATGGCGCGTCCGCCCAGCACATAGCTGGGGCGGATCAACACAGGATATCCCAGGCGAGCTGCAACCTGAAGTGCCTCCTCAACGGTTGTCGCGATACCATAGGGCGGACTTTTGAGCCCCAGTTGATCCAGTAACGCCCCGAACTGCTCACGATTCTCCGCCACTTCGATCGCTGCAAAGTCCACGCCAAGCAACGGGATCCCTGCATGAACCAGGTCACGCGCCAGCTTCAACGGCGTCTGCCCTCCAAACCCCACCACGACCCCTGTGGGGCGCTCCAAAGCCACAATGTTGAGCACATCCTCAGGAGTCAGAGGCTCGAAATAGAGTCGATCAGCCGTGTCATAATCCGTGGACACCGTCTCGGGGTTCGAGTTCACCATGATGACCTCATACCCCTCCTCCTGAAGCGCCCAGACCGCGTGGACGTTGGCGTAGTCGAATTCAACGCCCTGCCCGATCCGGTTGGGGCCTGACCCCAGGATAACCACTTTGGGGCGATCAGAGGGCAGAGCCTCATTCTCCCCGCCAGCATAGGTAGAGTAGAAGTAAGGTGTGAACGCCTCAAACTCAGCCGCGCAGGTATCCACCATCTTGTAGACCGGCTGCACCCCCAGGTGCTCCCGGCGCTGACGCACTTCCCCGTCAGTACGCTCGAAGATCTCCCCCAACTCACGATCGGAGAACCCCCAGACCTTGGCGCGTACGAGCGTCTCCCGATCCAGGGCCTCCCAGCATTCCCCTCGCAGCTCTTGTTCGAAAGCGATGAAGTCGGCCAGTTCGGAGAGGAACCAGGGATCAATGGATGTATAGGCATGGATCTGTTCCACCGTATACCCACGCCTGAGCGCCGCAAAGATATACGCAAGTCGCTCGGGTGTAGGGGTCGCCAGGTACTCGGGGATACTGTCGAAATCCAGACGAGGGGTAGCATCCAGTTCCAGCGAACGTAGCGCCTTGCCCAAGGCCTCTTTAAAGGTGCGCCCAATCGCCATCACCTCGCCAACGGACTTCATCTGAGTGGTCAGACGTGGGTCAGCACCAGGGAACTTCTCCAACTGAAAGCGTGGTATTTTGACCACCACATAGTCCAGCGTAGGCTCAAAGGCCGCTGTCGTGCGACGTGTGATGTCGTTGGCAACTTCATCCAGCCGGTATCCCACGGCCAGCAGCGCAGCCACCTTGGCAATGGGGTATCCCGTGGCCTTGGAAGCCAAGGCGGAGGAACGTGAGACACGAGGGTTCATCTCGATGACCACCATCCGCCCCGTCTCAGGATCCACAGCGAATTGGATGTTGGAACCGCCTGTATCAACCCCGATAGCCCGCAGTACGGCGATCGCAGCGTCGCGCATACGCTGATACTCACGATCGGTCAGGGTCTGCGCCGGCGCGACTGTGACAGAGTCACCGGTGTGGACGCCCATGGGGTCGAAGTTCTCGATGGAGCAGACGATGATCGCGTTATCCGCGTGATCGCGCATCACCTCCATCTCATACTCCTTCCACCCAATCACCGACTCCTCCAGCAACACTGTGCGCACCGGGCTCTCAACCAGACCACGGGCGACCACCTGGGCGAGTTCTTCCGTGTTATAGGCAATCCCCCCGCCCGTCCCCCCTAGCGTAAAACTCGGCCGGGCGATCAACGGATACCCCAATTCATCGGCGACCTGGAAGGCCTCCTCAAGGCTACCTACCTGACGGCTCCGTGGGACCTCCAGACCAATCTGGGTCATGGTCTGCTTAAACAGCGCGCGATCCTCAGCCAATCGGATCGACGTCACCGAGGCCCCGATAAGCTCCACACCGTAGCGATCCAGCACCCCTTCCTCAGCGAGATCCACCGCCAGGTTGAGCGCAGTCTGGCCCCCTAACGTCGAGAGCAAGGCGTCCGGACGCTCACGCCTGATGATCGCTTCCAATGAGGGCACCGTCAGCGGCTCAATATAGACTGCGTCGGAGAGGTCCGGATCCGTCATAATGGTCGCTGAATTGGAGTTGACTACGATGAGTCGATACCCGGCGCGCCGCAGAGCCTTCAGTGCCTGCGTGCCTGAGTAGTCAAACTCCGCCGCCTGACCAATGACGATCGGACCGGACCCGATGATCATGATCGAATGGATGTCTGTCCGCTTAGGCATGGGATCCCCTCACCATGTCCAGGAATTGGTCAAAGAATGCCCGGGCATCGTGCGGGCCTGGCGCTGCTTCAGGATGAAACTGCACCGAGAACGCCGGAAAATCCCGCAGACGTAACCCCTCCACAGTCCCGTCATTGAGCGAGAGATGGGTCACCTCCACCGGACCGTATCCCGCAGGGCTCTCTCCCACCAGCGGCCCCTCGGGCAAGATCTCCGCCATAGTCACCTCGCTCCCCAACTCCATATCAGGACAGAGGCCCGGCTGTGCCGGCACGTAGGCCGAATCTAGCGGGGCCCAGCGGATGCCCAGGCTGGTCGGATCCACCGCGAAACCATGATTCTGCGTGGTGATCACAATGCGGCCCGAGGCCATCTCCTTGACAGGATGGTTGATGCCACGATGTCCAAAGCGCATCTTGTAGGTCTGCCCCCCCACAGCCAGGCCCAGAAGCTGATGGCCCAGACAGATTCCCGCCACCGGAATGCGAGCACCGAGAAGCGCACGCACCAGGTCGATCGCCTCACTCAGAGGCTCCGGGTCCCCCGGCCCGTTGGAGATCAACACGCCATCCGGGCTCAGCGCCAGGAGATCCCCCACATGGGTGTCGTAGGGTACGCGGACCACCTGAGCCCCGCGCTGGCGCAGATCCCGAATGATTTGATTTTTGCATCCAGCATCCACGATAGCGATGCGTACATCCGAGGGAGACAGTGCCTCTGCCTCGATCGGCTCCCGCACAGTCACCTCGCGCGCCAGGTTACGGCCTTTCATCGAGGGACTCTGTCGTACGCGCTCCAGCAGACTCTCCGGATCCAGTTCCACAGTGGAGATCACACCCCGCATCGCCCCGTGCGTCCGCAGATGGCGTGTGAGTTGACGGGTATCCACCCCCTCAATGGCCACAATGCCAGCATCGCTCAGGTACGCATCGAAAGCCTGGGTGGCTCGCCAGTTAAAGGGCTGACGCACCGCCCGATGGACGACGAATCCCGCCACCTGGATCTGCGAGGACTCCACATCCTCCGGATTGATCCCGTAGATCCCAATCTCAGGGTAGGTCATCACCACGATCTGCCCGCGATAGGAGGGATCGGTCAACACCTCCTGGTAACCGGTCATGCCTGTGTTGAAGACCAGTTCGCCGAAGGTCTCCCCTTCCTGACCCAGCGATACGCCCCGAAAGACTGTACCGTCCTCCAACACCAGCAATGCCGGCGTCTGTTGTCCTGTCATTGAACGTCGCTCCTTGGCTGTTGACACTCGCCGCATCAGATCCCGTGCACCCGGTCAGCCCGTCCCCAGGACATGTGCGACCTTGGCAATCACGGTCTCAATATCCTCTTCACTGATGACCAGTGGCGGCAGGAAACGCATGACCGTTGCCCCGGCCGGCAGCGCCAGCACCCCCTCCTGCGCCAGCGCGGCCAGGTACTTCGCGGAGCGTTCCCGCAACTCCACCCCCACCATCAGGCCCAGGCCACGAACCTGTCGGATCAGGGGGGAGTCAATAGCCTGCAGACCGCTCAGCAACCGTGCACCCAACCTGGCAGCCCGCTCCGGCAGGTGCTCGCGCTCCATCACATCAAGCGTAGCCAGCGCTGCCGCACAGGCCAGGGGATTGCCACCGAAGGTGCTGCCGTGGACGTGACCTGGCAGCGTCCCCACCCGCTCACCGATGAGGGTAGCGCCCATCGGGATGCCACCAGCTATGCTCTTGGCCAACGTCATCAGGTCCGGGTGTAGATCATAGTGCTCACAGGCGAAGAGCTTGCCCGTGCGCCCAAAGCCCGTTTGGACCTCATCCACGATAAAGAGCGCCCCGTGCTCATGGCACAGCGCTTCCACCCCCTGCAGGAACTCCGCGCTCCCTGGATTGACGCCGCCCTCTCCCTGAACCACCTCGACGATGACCGCCGCCGTCTCGTCATCGACGGTCTGCGCCATGCGGTCCAGCCGATTGTAGGGCACAAACTCGAAACCCGGCACCAGCGGCTTGAAAGGCTCCCGATATTCCTTGCGCCATGTCGCGGAAAGCGCCCCCATGGTGCGACCGTGGAAGCTACGCATCGTGGCCACGATCTTGGTCCGACCGGTGCTAAGACGGGCAAACTTGAATGCCGCCTCGACCGCTTCAGTCCCGGAGTTGCACAGGAATGCCCGCGTCAACCCTTGAGGTGCAACGCGTACCAACTCCGCCAGCAGCAAGGCCCGGACGTCATTGTAGAACCCGTTGGGGGCCAGAAAGAGACGCTGCGCCTGGCGAGTTACGGCCTCGACAACCGCCGGATGGGCATGTCCCACATTGGCTGCACCGTGGCCACCCACACAATCGATATACTCCGTCCCATCGAGGTCCCAGATGTGGGCTCCCTCACCGCGGACCAGCACCAGGGGTTGCTTGCCATAGACCCCGCTTTCGTACTGGCTCTCCCACGCCATGATCTGCTCTCTGGAGATATTCATCTTTCCCCCTCTCCTCCTCAATCTGCGGCCATACAACTACGAGTGACAGCCCCTGCCTCCGCATCCCAAACTCCACCATGCGCTTACGCGATGACGGTTCCCTCTCCCTCCAGGGCGCGCATCACAGGGTTCTCTCGCCGACCGTCGGCCAGGATCACCCGGCCGACCCCTTCGCGCAGCGCCTCAACCGCGCCCAACACCTTACGCTTCATCCGCCCCTTCGCATACCGCTCCAGGTAGCTCTCCGCCTGCGCACGAGGGATCTCGGGGATCAGGCTACCCTCGTCCTCCACATCTTTGAGCAGGCCTGGCACATTGGTGAGGATCACCAGAGCATCTGCGCCCAGAGCCGCTGCAATGGCAGCCGCGGCCCGGTCGCCATCGACATTCAATATCTCGCTTTCATAGCTGATCGCCTGCGGTGCCACGACAGGTGTGTAGCCGCCCCCCAGCAGGAGCGTCAGCAACCCCGCATTGACGTGTTCAATCACCCCGCTGTATTCACCGCGGAGGATCTTGCGCTTACCCCCCTCACGAATGCGCAGGAACGCCTTGCGCCGACCCTCTAACAAGCGACCGTCGACACCCGAAAGCCCAACAGCGTTCACGCCGAGCTGCTGCAGCCGTTCTACCAGCAGTTTGTTGATCTTGCCAGCCGTGACCATAACGAAGATCTCCAGCGTCTCGCGATCCGTATAGCGACTGCTGTGGCCGGAGACCGAGGTAACAAACCGTGGGGGATGTCCCAACTTCTCCGAGATCACGTTGGTCTCATGGGATCCCCCATGGACAAACACCACCTGTTCCCCACGGGCGACCAATGCGGCGACATCCTGACAGACCAGCTCTGTGTTGACGCCTTCTCCGCCCCCGACTTTTACGACGATCATCATCCCCCTCCTACGATCCACCATCCATCCCACTATCAGATTGGGTGCAATCCCGGGAACTCCAGCCCCAGCCGCTCGTCCCAACCGAACATCACGTTCATCGCCTGGACAGCGCTGCCGGCCGCCCCTTTCATGAGGTTATCGATGGCCGAGATCACGATGAGCCGGCCGCCATCGGAGTCTGCCACGAAGCCGACATCACAGTAGTTAGAGCCAGAAAGCAGTTTCGGCTCGGGATAGCGATGAATGCCACGCCGCGAGCGGACCAAACGGATGAACGGCTCGTTTGCATAATCCTGGCGGTACATCTTCCACACGTCACGCTCGACCACAGGCTCTTTCAGCAGACAATGGGAGGTCGCCAGTGCTCCGCGCACAAGCCCCACAGACGTGACCGTGAAGTGCAGCTTGGGCTGCGCCGGATCGAGATGTAACTCTTGAACCATCTCCGCGATGTGCCGATGCCCATAGGGCGAATAGGTACGGACCACATTAGCCCGCTCAGGGTGATGCGAGGCGGGTGTGGGACGATGCCCTCCCTCAGAGGACCCAACCTTGACCTCCACCACCGTCTCGCGGATCAGACCACGTTTGTACAGCGGCCAAAGCCCCAGGATCGTCACAGTGGCGTTGCAGCCTACCCCGCTGACGTACCTGGCCCCCCGTATCTCCTCCCGATGGAGTTCAGGCAGGCCATAGACGAACTTACTCAACCACTCAGGGTGGGGATGACGGTGATCGTACCACCGCTCGTAGGCTGCCGGATCACGCAAGCGAAAGTCGCCCGAAAGGTCGATAATGCGCTCGGCTATGCCGGCGAAGTGATCGATCCGCTCCCAGGCAGTCCCATGGGGCAACGCCAGGAAAAGCAGATCGCATGGTTCAAGATCCGAAAGGGGCACAAACGTGAGTCGCGTCTGTCCCCGGAGATTCGGATGTACGAAGTGGGCATATTGTCCGGCGTATGTCTCCGACGTAATCTGCTGCACTTCCACCTCAGGATGGAAAAGAAGCAGCCGTAACAGCTCTCCCCCCGCATACCCTGAGGCTCCCACAATCGCGGCTTTGATCATCTCTTTCTCTCCTCCCTTGGGCTTCTCCGCAGTGTGACAATGCCCCCCTAGACCAGGGGGGCGCCCTCGGCCACACGCAGCACGTAATCGACAATCCGCCCTGCAATGTCCACATCCGTCGCTAAGCGAGCACCGTGGAACTCCGGGGTGTGATTCACCTCATTGACCAGCAACGTGCCCTCCGCCGTTTCCAGCAGGTCCACAGCGACAATCCCGCCGCCCACCGCTCTGGCAGCAGCCACAGCAAGCTCTACCAGATCCTCGGTCAACGGGCAGGGCAGCGGCTTCCCCCCCAGGGCAGTGTTGGTGATCCAGTGTGAGGACTGCCGGTAGATTGCATAGACCACTTCATCACCCGCCACCATTACCCGAATGTCGCGGCCCGGTTTGTCCACATATTCCTGGATATAGGCCACGCTGTGCAGGTAGCCCCCCAACGTGTGCTTGTGCTCCAACAGGGCCTCCGCCGCATCACGGTCGTTGACTCGGGCCAACAGCCGCCCCCACGAGCCGAACAGAGGTTTCAGCACCACTGGGTAGCCGATCCTCTCAATGGCTTCAAGGGCCGATTCCGTCGAGAAAGCCGCTGCCGTGCGAGGGATGGGAAGGCCAGCCTCCTGCAGGGCCAGGCTGGTAAGCAGCTTGTCACCACACACAGCAATGGTCCGGTGGGGGCTGACCGTCGGGATACCAAGTCCCTCAAACCAACGGCTCAGGTAATAGGCGTGGGTGTGGCTGAGGCACCGCACCAGCACGGCATCATAGGCCTCCGGCGCCTCACCATTGACCTCAAAAGCCACCTTCCGCGGGTCGAGACGCTCACAGCGGACCCCACGGCTCTCAAAGGCGGCGTCAATAAGCTTCTCCTCCACGCGCTTGCGCGAGTAAAGAAATCCGATCTTCATCGTAGGGACCTCAACACGCAGCCGGCCTGGACGATAACGCCGCTGATCTCACTCACCCCAGTCTTCCTCAACCTCGGGCGCCAACTCGAGCACAATAGGATCCACCGAGATCACCTCAAGCTCAGCGCCGCAATCCGGGCAGATGATGATCTCACTCTCCTCCACCGCGCCCCCTAACTCCAATTCAGCTTCACACTCAGGACAAAGTACCGGTTCCATCTCGCCTCTCCTTACGAAAACTGATTTTCAAATCACATAGCTTATCTGGTGGTACCAAAAAAGCCAGCCCCCGGCTGGGGCTGGCTTTTCACTAACTTGGGGCCTACAAGAGCTTCGGATCACCCAAGGGAAAACAGCCGACCCAGCAAGGCTGGTTCAGCTAGACCTCGGGCTCGTCGCTTCAAGTTAGTATCTTGAATCACCATACTTCTCCATACAATTCCTAACGCTTCAAAGCATACCACGGACCCCAGGTTTGTCAAATCTGGGGCGCCGCCTGACATCCCCAAACTGCCCGGAATTACATCTTGACAAACCGATGATCTCTCACTATAATGGAGGTAGAACATTCGTTCTATTCAAAGACATTGTGTTCCGAGGTGTACCATGGCCCAGCAGTCTATAAGGCCCTATCTCGATTACCAGTCCGACCGCGTTGAGGCCGTCCTTGCCGCCCACCGGGCTCCGGCCCGCGTCACGGGCGGCACAGTCGGTCCGCGCCTCATCAAGCTTTTCCTCTCGCCAGCCCCCACCACCCGTTTCGCTGCCATCCGGCGACTGGCTGACGATCTCGCACTGGCCCTCCGTGTGCCCTCATTGGCGGTGAACCGTTCGCAGCGCGGCGTTACCCTGGCCTTCCCCAACCCACACCCCACCTCCTTGCCCTTCCTTCCCCTTCTGGAACGTGCCGCCCCCCTGCCCGCAGCCTCCCCCCTCCTGGGACTCACCGACGACGGGCTGCCTCTCATCGCGCGCCTTCCCTCTCCAGACGTCGCTCACGTCCTCATAGTAGGCACCACAGGATCCGGCAAGTCCGTCCTACTCCGCACCATCGCAGCCTCGCTCATCCTCGCCAATCCCGCCTCCGCCGTCCGGCTTCTCTGCATCGACCCCAAACAGCGCACTTTCACCCCCTTCAGCACAGCCTCTCACCTGGCCAGCGCCCCCATCGCTGACCCGGTCGCCGCCCATCATACCCTCGTCGACCTCCTGCGCACGATGGAGCTGCGAGACCGTCACCACATCGCACCGGCCTCGGACCCGGCCGCCCCTTTCATCATCGTCCTCATCGACGAGCTCGCCGATCTCCTGGCCGCCGCGCCCCCCTCCACCGCTCAGACCCTCATCCGCCTGGCTCAGCGTGGTCGCCAGGCCGGGATCCATCTGATTGTCGCCACCCAACATCCCTCAGCCGCCGTCGTTTCCTCCCTCCTCCGCGCCAACTTCCCGCTGCGTCTCGTAGGTCGGGTCGCCTCCGCCCAGGATGCTGCCCTGGCGGCAGGCCGTGCCAACTCCAACGCCCACCTGCTCTCGGGCCACGGCGACTTTCTCGCCTTCTCCTCCCAGCCCACTCTGCGCTTCCTGGTCCCCTTCATTCCTGAGCGTCATATTCCGAAGATCCTCAACGCATCCTTACTCCGGAGGTCCGCCCGATGAAGTATACTTTTGATGACCCGGCTTCACTGTCCTCACCAGCCCGTCCTGCCCTATCCGCACGTCTGGCACGCTTTCTCGGTCTCCTTGCCTCGCTCTTCGTCATCTCCGCAGGCATCGTCGTTACACAGCGTCTTAGTGAGGATTCCCTGGCCCTGCTCCTGGGTCTTACCTGCGGCATCACGGCCATGTTCCCCACCCTTGTGCTGCTTTTCCTCTCCTGGCGTCGTGAGATGTCGCATCGCTCGTCCTCCCCCGCCCAGGCCTCCCACGCCTCTCCTCCCGTCATCGTGGTCTCACCACCCGCTCTCCCCTACGGCACGCAGACCAACCATAGCGCCTACACCTATCACCAGCCGCAGGACTGGCCGCAACCCCAACAATCGCGCACCTTCGAGATCATAGGCGACGAAGGCTAGACCACAGAGCCCTGAGCCGGAGGATATACCCATGGTCGTTTGAAGCCGAGCACGTTCAACACGTCTAGTCGGCACTCTCGAAAGAGGGTAGCGAAATGGGTAAGAGGCATAGGCCGAAGCCGCAGAATATTGCCCCGGGACCGGCGCGTGCTATACTGTGAGAGCTTTCGCCTATGATGCAGGAGCAAGCAGGAGGCCACATGGTTGACGCCGAGTTACTGGAGATCCTTCGTTGCCCTTACTGCGTGAGCGGTGAGACCCGCCGGACCGACAAGGAGGACCCAGGGGTCCTGGAGTTGGTCCGTGACGGCTATTGGCTGGTGTGCCAGGACTGTGGACGCAAGTACCCTATCCGTGAGGATATCCCGGTCATGCTGATCGAGACTGGTGAGAAGTGGCTCAACACAGCGATTGAGGACTTGCCGGTACCACCCCCGGAGGACGCGTAACGCTGATTCTCCATGGAGGCCCGTTGGCTGGTCACGGCGCTTAGCGCCATTGGGTTGATCTTCATGCTCCTCGGTCTGGCTGCACTGGCTCTGCCCACTACCCATGAGGGCATCCAGGTCTGGCAGCTCGACAACCGCCATGCCATCTACGCGATGGATGTGGCCGGCGGCTTTGCCCTGGCCCTTGGGTTGATCCTCACTTGGTTAGGGAGCCGCGTGTGGCGTCGGATGGTCCTCGATTGACGGAGGTAACACCCCATTCTCTACCCAGAGAGCCTGGCACCTACGCGCTGGCCCTCCGCCTCGATGAGATACACCATCTTGTCATAGGCGCGCTTGGGTCCTGCACCTTCCCAGCAGGCTGTTACCTCTATGTGGGCAGCGCCTGGGGGCCTGGCGGCCTGCGGGCCCGCCTCTCCCGGCACCTGCGAGGGGACGGCCGTCCGCACTGGCATATTGATGTCCTGCGACGGGTGGGGACTCCTGCTGCCCTCTGGCTGGCTCCCCAGAAGCACCTGGAATGTATTTGGGCTCGCCACTTAGCCGTGCAGCCAGGGGTGACGATCCCTGCCCCCCGTTTCGGTGCCAGCGACTGCCATTGCCCAAGCCATCTCTTCCTGCTGAGCCACGAAGCAGAAGCACTCCGCCTGCCCCACCAGCCAACCTTTCTGCCGCTACGTCGGGGCACATCTCCCCAACCCCTTCCCTGAACGATGCACGGGCGCCGTCTTCCCGCCCCGGAGATAACGGCGACAAACATACTGCCGCACATCCAAAGACAACAAGGCATCCCGTGCAGCCGATCACACCCCACCCGCTAACAACAGGCTGTTATCAGACCGCGACAAGTTGACTAATAGGTCCGGCATGCTATACTAGCGCTGCGTGGGTCGTTAGCTCAGTCCGGTAGAGCAGGGGCCTTTTAAGCCCAGGGCCGCAGGTTCGAATCCTGCACGACCCATTTGACAAGCGCCAGCGTGATATGACTGGCGCTTGTTTCTTTGGATAGGGATCTCTCAGCTCACGGCCGCCTGCCCAGCGTAATCTCCAGATCCACTTCCCGCCCTCCGCGGAGCACCTTCACGCCGACCGAATCACCCACCACACCCTCCAGGACCAGGTAGGCGTTGAGATCCGAGAAGCTGTTGACCGGTCGTCCATCGATGGCGATGATGAGATCCCCACCCCTTCCCGTGCGGGGATCAGCCGGAATCACACCAGCCCGATCTGCGGGCCCGCCTGGTACTACATCCAGCACATAGGCTCCCTGCACCTGGGGCAATTCATAGAGCGCCTGTTTGGCCAGGGTGAGATCATTGTCGAAGGTGGCACCCACGTAAGGATAGACCACCTCGCCTGCCTCGATCAGGGCCGGCACCACGCGTCGGACCACTGCGGCCGGAATGGCAAATCCCACGCCAGAGCCGACCCCTGTGACCGAGGCGATCGCGGTGTTCACGCCGATCACCTCACCAGCCAGGCTGAGCAGCGGGCCACCCGAGTTACCCGGATTGATGGGGGCATCCGTCTGGATCACCCCTGGCAGTGCATAGATGCCGCCAGAAGTGGCCGCACGCTGTGAGGGCAGGCTGCGGCCCAAACCGCTGACGATGCCCAGGGACATCGAGCCCTGTTCCCCAAACGGGCTACCGATCGCCACTACGAGCTGCCCCACTTCGACCGACCGCTCCGCCAAGCGCAGAGGTCGCACACCATCGGGCAAGGCGGCAACCCGAAGTACGGCCAGATCGCTGTCGGCATCGGCCCCCATAAGCTCCGCTAACTGCCGCTCACCATTCCAGAAGACGACCTCGTACACGTCCCCCATATCTGTGACATGGCTGTTGGTTACGATCAGTCCATCCCTGTGATACACAAACCCGCTTCCACTCGAGCCTGTCAGAAAGGGAGACACTTCACTGTCAGTCACCAGGATGTAAACCACCGCTGGGTTTGCCCGACGATACAGTGTTGTCAACGCTTCTTCCAGGCCTGCCACACCCCCCATCACCGTATCTGCTGTCCCATCAGACGTCTCCAACCACGGCGTGGGCCTCATCGGCTCAATCACGCTCCGCACAGTCCTGGGTGGAGATGCCGTCATGGGAGCTCCAGGCGGTGCACAGCCACTCATCAGCAGGAGCCACAGCGAAAGGAAGCCGCTTGCCCACCACCGCGTCCACTTCACGTCCACGCCTTCACCTCCACACGTAACAGATCGCCATCAGGGCACAGGCCCGAGAAAGCCAATGGCTCCTGACCGCTCATCCCGCCCAGCGGCCCAATTGCACCACGCTACTGGGTTGGCCGTGGTTCTCGCCTCTCTTGGGGAGCTATTCCTCAGACTCCAGGGATCATTGAAGCCAGCGGCGCAGCGCAAATACTGAAGACCACGGGTATAATGATAAGGGGAAACCCAAGAGAGTCACATGGTACACGATCGCCACTGTCCGCTGACAAGCGAGGAGGAGCCAGGATGACCACACGCAACCTCAGCCCATATCGGATGTTTGTCGAACTTGCCAAGGCCCATCGCCCCCTCTACCACTTCGACGGCAAGACGCTGGAGGACTTTGAACACTGGAAGGCAGAGGCCCTACCCTTGGTGCTGGCCACGCTGGGTGATTTCCCGCCCAGCGTCCCCCCCAACCCCCAACTGCTCGCGCAGTGGGAGTACAAGGGGCTGATCCGCCAGCGATGGATCATTGATGTGCAGCCCTATTTATCGGCAACCATGCTCGTCAACCTGCCGACGGACATACAGCCGGGCGAGAAGCGGCCCGCCATCTTATGCTGTCATGGACACGGCGCCTTCGGCAAGGAACCCGTCATGGGCAACGACTCATCACCAGCTATCAGACGGGAGATCGAGGACCACGGCTACAATTACGGCGAGGTCATGGCGCAGAAAGGCTTTATCACCTACGCCATCGACTGGATCGGATTCGGAGAGCGCAACGATGAACACAAGCCCAACCATATCGGGTTAGCCCGCGGACGGGATTGGTGCAACCTGTATTACCTGCACGCTACTATGCTGGGCATGACCTCGCTTTCCATTAACGTGGCACATGGCAAAGCAGCCACGGACGTGGTCACCGCCTTTGACGAGGTCGACGCCGAGCGCCTGGGGGTCATGGGACTGAGTGGTGGGGGCACAATGGCGCTCTGGATGACCCTGTGCGATGCTCGTTTCAAGGCCACGGAGATCATCTGCTACAGCGACCTATGGTGGGCCTTTGGCATGCGTGACATTAACTACTGCGGGATGCAGGTGGCACCGGGCCTCTTCAAGCTGGTCGACCTGCCCGATCTGCAGGGACTGATCGCCCCTCGCCCCTTATTGGTGGACATCGGTGCCAACGACACCTGCTTCAAGGTGGATACTGCGCTCCAGTGTTTCCAGCAGGTCTCGGCCATCTACCAGGCGGCCAATGCTGCAGACAGGCTCGAGCTTGACCTGCATCCGGGGGAGCATGGGTGGGCCGGCAACAAGTCAGAGAGCTTCTTCCGCCGCTACCTCGGCGCCTGAAAGTTGACGCGCCTGCTTCCAGGCCAGCGCAAGCCAGATGGTGCCGCCCAGCGTGATCATCGCTGCCACGCCGAACATCACTGGATATCCAACCGCCGTGCCCGGCCACAGGGCGTTCATGCCATCAATCAACGGCCCGCTCAGCCGGCTCAGGGCTCCGGCGCCGGCTGTCGCCAGGTTCGACAGTCCAAGATACTTGCCGGCCTCCTGCGGGGGGATCAAGTCGGTGGCCAGGGCCCAATTTACACTGAGAAAAACGCCGGTCCCAATGCCAATGAACGCACCAAACGCATAGACAGCAGGCATGCTCCGCGCCCAGATGAGAAGGAAGATACCCAAGGCCGCCAGAGCACCCGCCGCGACGTTCAACGCCCAACGTCCCACCCTGTCAGAGAGCCAGCCGGCAGGGAAAACGCAGAGGGTCAGGGCCACCCCAATCGTCGCCATCAGGTTTCCCGTGATCAGTGCTGGATCAGCCACATGCAGCCAATCCCGCAGATAGTACTGAGCGAACCCCTGAACGACGTAGATACCCAGCAGAATAAGAAACCTCCCCGTCAGGAGACGTCTATAGAACGGGTAGCGCTCCAGGTGCGGGTGAAGGAGCGACCCCAGGTCCATTCCTCGTGCGACGTCCCGATCTTGCACCCGCTCCCGAGTCATGATGATCGTGATGGCCGCACACAGGAGCAGGATGCCGCCCACAGCCACGAACACCCAACCAGACTGAGCGCGGCTGACGAGCCGCCCAGCCACCAGGGAGGTCACAATCAGCCCACCCATATCGAAGAAGTTCTTGATCCCCGAAGCCATGCCATGACGGCCAACCGGCACCAAGTCGGGAATGAGACCCTGAGCCGGTCCATGCGCCATATTGGAGACGACCTGCAGAAAGACATACGCTCCAATCAAGGCGGCGATAGAGCGGGCTCCTGCCATCCAGGCCAGCGCGAACAGGCTAGCCAGCGTACCGAAGACCATCCATGGGCGTCTGCGCCCCCAACGCAAGCGCGTGTGATCGCTCAATGCCCCGGCCAGAGGCTGGATCACCATGGCCCCGATCAGTCCCGCAAAGGTCATGGCCCCCAGATAGGTGTTCTTGAGCGCCTCGGGCACGAACTCCAACAGGAGCGCAGGCAGCACAATGGGATGCAGGGCGTTCCACATAAACGCCAGGCCGAACCAATAGACATTCATCGCGATCAAGGTGAGGGGCTGAATGCACATCTTTCCTAATCCCGCTCTCCTGTAGTAAGATACCCTTCCATAATGGTACCCTCAATCCAGACAGATGCCCAGTGCGTTGGGGCGACCGCTATCCCCCGTCAACGTCTGACCCTGACGCTGCTCACCAGGATGGGTCGGTCCTTGGCACAACGACATCGGCGGTCTTTCACTGAAGATGCCTGCCAGGCCATCGCCGCTCAGAGCACGCCGCCGGAGATCCATGGCGCCCACCACATCCCGCACACCGGCGCCTGCCTGGTGACATGCAACCATTACACAGCGCCGCGCTTCAGTGCATGGTGGCTGGCCTTCCACATCACGGCTGCGCTCGCCGCACACCGCGCACAGGCCGCAGCGTCCGAGGTGCATTGGGTCATGACGGCCGAGTGGCGGTATCCAGACCGCGACTGGCGCCGCTACGCCCTAAGCCCTCTGACACGACGGCTCTTCCACCGCGTTGCAGAGGTATTCGGCTTTGTCACCATGCCCGCCATGCCCCCCGAACCCGACGAATTTCAGGCGCGGGTAACCTCTGTCCTGCGGACCATTCGCCTGGCACGACGACTTGTCGCCACCGATGGGATCCTGGGTATGGCTCCGCAGGGCAGGGACACCCCGCACCTCTTGACACCCCCACCGGATGGTGCCGGTGCATTCATCGCTCTCCTGGTGGAGACCGGTCTGCCCATCCTGCCCGTTGGTGTGGCAGGATACCGGGGCAGAGTGCATCTCAGTTTTGGGCCCCTCTTCATCCCCACGATCCCTGCCGATTGCACCCGGCGCGATCGCGCTGTGAGCGCACAGGTCATGCACGCTATTGGGGCCGAGATCCCTCCAGGCCTGCTCGATTCTGAGAGTCGGAGGTCACAAGAGGTAGAACCGCGGGGAGGCGGTCGTCAGAGAGCTGCAGCGGACCGCGGCGATAAACTCCTGTCGAAATGAATGTATAATGGTCCAGGTTTCCATCACTGGTCTGGAGATGGAGGAGAGACGATGCCTGCCGTACTGTTGGACCCAGGGGAGATCCCCATCGAAGACAAGGGACCCGATGATCTGGTTGTGTTTGGAATCGTGAAGGATCAGAACGAGGAAGGAGTTCGGGTTTACTTCCTCGTAAGCGGAGATACCCCGGAGATGCAGGACTACAGATCAGATGAGGTCTTCCTTCCCTTCAGCGTGATCGCGGTACTGGAGGAGCTTGGGGTGCTATTTGTGAGGGAGAGGCCCGATCTGGAGGTCCTCAATGACCTGCTGGGAAACTGAGACGGCGGGCGCTCAGTCGATATCTCGCCTGCAAATGGGTCTTGACATCCAGCCAGGTTCTGGATAAAATAGGGTCAATAGAAAAAGACAACAACGTTGATCCGGAAGAGTAGCGTCTGTACGTACGCCAGAGAGGCGAGCCATTGAGCTGAAAGCTCGCTCGTAGACGACAGGCGTGAATGGGCCGGGGAGTTGCCAGTTCGAGCAGGGTGAACCTGGGTAGGGCTGGCCGGAGTCGCCACCGTTATCATGGCTGAGGGTATCGGCATCCTCCTTCTGAGGAGCCTGTACCTGCAAGAGTGGAGCTGGCTAGTCGCGTCACTTGGCGCGACTTTTTGATATCCGGGTAAGGATACAGCTCAACCAGGGTGGCACCGCGGGAAGCATGACGCCTCTCGTCCCTGTTAGGGATGAGAGGCGTTTTTTGTGTTTCCTGCTGAGAAACAGAAAACCATTGGCAAGGAGAGAGGGGATGATAGCAACATCAGGTGCGGACATAGCCTCAGAGCCAAGGGCCGGCGTGGTCACACCAATCTGTCGAGAGATGCCGGCTGATCTGGAGACTCCCGTCTCAGTGTACCTAAAATTGCGCGCCAGTCATGGCCCTGGGTTCCTGCTGGAGAGTGTCGAGCGCGGCGAACAGCTCGGACGATACTCCTTCCTGGGCTTTCGCGCGCGCCGTCAGATCCAGGCTCGTGGCCACCAAGTGACCATTCAGGACCGAGACTCCATCCGCACTGTGCAGATCCCAACCGGCAAAGACCCCTTGGATATTGTCCGAGCCGAAATGCAGGCCTATCATCCCGCCTTCACTCCGGAGTACCCTGCCAGTGCTCTACCTCGATTCTTTGGAGGGGCAGTCGGTTTTGTAAGCTACGACATGGTGCGCTTCTTCGAACGCCTCCCCACACCTCCACCAGACGAACTAGGCTTGCCAGATCTTCACTTGGTGTTTGCCGATGAGTTGGTCGTATTCGACCACGTACAGCACCGTCTCTTGTTGATCGCCAACGCACAGACTCCGCCGGGGGATAGACCTGAGCCGGCCCTCCGTGAGGCCCAAGAAAGGCTCGACGCACTGGAAACATCTCTACGCAATCCGATACCTGCGCCGCCACGGGTTATCTCCACCAACCAGATCGAGGCCTCTACGACATTCACGCAAGAAGCGTTCGAGGCGGCCGTACGTGCGGCGAAGGCCTACATCCGCGCGGGTGACATCTTTCAGGTTGTGCTCTCTCAGCGTTTGGCGCGTCCCACCAAAGCGGATCCATTCAGCATTTACCGCACCCTGCGACGCATCAATCCATCCCCTTACATGTTCTTCATCGAGCTAGAAGGCGATCCCCCAACCTGCCTGATTGGCTCATCACCAGAGATGCTGGTACGGCTCCAGCGACGCGCGGCAGAGGTGCATCCCATCGCTGGCACACGTCCCCGCGGACAGGATATCGCGACAGATGAGGCCCTGGAGGCTGAGCTTCGGGCCGACGAAAAGGAACAAGCGGAGCACCTGATGTTGGTGGACCTGGCTCGCAACGACCTGGGGCGTGTCTGCGAGTTCGGTACTGTCCACACTTCAGAACTCCTTGGAGTGGAACGATACTCTCACGTCATGCACCTGGTAAGTCATGTTGAGGGCACGTTGCGAATCGGCCTCGACGCTTATGATCTCCTGCGGGCCGCTTTCCCCGCCGGCACGGTCAGTGGCGCTCCGAAAGTACGAGCCATGGAGATCATCGACGAATTAGAGCCCTGTCGCCGTGGGCCATATGCCGGCGCCGTCGGATACTTCGGGTTCAATGGCAACATGGATACCTGTATCACCATCCGCACAATCGTCATGCGAGGGGATATAGCCTACCTGCAGGCTGGCGCCGGCATCGTCGCCGACAGTGACCCAACCCGCGAGTACCACGAGACATTGCACAAGATCCGCGCACTGAGCAAAGCCATTGACATAGCGGAGGAGGACACATGAGGAAACATCTATCGTACGCTTATCCAAGAGAGAGAGAGAGAGAGAGAGAGAGATTGAGGAGGGGTTATGATCTTGGTGATCGACAATTACGACTCGTTCACCTACAACCTGGTGCAGTATCTGGGGGAGTTGGGCGCCGAGGTCACGGTGCGGCGCAACGATGCGCTGACCGTGGACGAGATCAGCTCAATGAGACCTGATGGCATCGTGATCTCACCCGGCCCGGGACGGCCAGAGGATGGGGGCATATCGCTGGAGGTCATTCGTACACTCCACCACAAGATCCCCATCCTGGGCATCTGCCTGGGCCATCAATGCATCGCCGCCGCCTTCGGGGGGAAGGTTGGCGCCGCCCCGCGCTTGATGCACGGCAAAACCAGCGCTATCTATCACTATGGTCACCGCATCTTCGAAGGAATTCCAAGCCCGTTTAGGGCTATGCGCTATCACAGCCTGATCGTGCACGAACCGGTGCCGGCATGCCTTCAAGTCACAGCTTTCACCACCGAAGGTGAAGTCATGGCGCTCGAACATCGGGAGACCCCACTTGTTGGATTGCAATTCCACCCAGAGAGCATTCTCACGGAGCATGGCAAGTCACTGCTGCACAACTTTCTCTCGCTCTACACCATGCAGTGACAACCAGCCAGTCAGGGAAGATTTCAAGGAGGATATACCCAATGATCCGCAGAGCCATTCAACAACTATTGGAAGGACAGGCACTCACAGTTACCGAGGCAGAGGCCGCCATGGATGAGATCATGTGCGGTGAGGCCACGCCAGCTCAGATCGCTGGCTTTCTTGTGGCGCTACGCAGCAAAGGTGAAACTGCGGCAGAAATCACAGGGTGTGCGCGCGCCATGCGGCGTGCCGCGAGACAGGTCACTACCAGGCAGTCATGGCTCATCGACACCTGTGGGACCGGAGGGGATGGAGCGGGCACTTTCAACATTTCCACGACCGCCGCGTTCGTGGTGGCCGGCGCTGGTCTGGCTGTGGCTAAGCATGGCAATCGCAGTGTGAGCAGCCGCTGTGGCAGCGCTGATCTACTCGAGGCCCTGGGCGCAAACTTAGACCTGTCGCCAGATGACATCGCTACGTGCATCGACGAGGTCGGCATCGGCTTCCTCTTTGCACCCAGGCTACATCCTGCGATGCGGTACGCCATTGGCCCGCGGCGGGAACTGGGAATACGCACCATCTTCAACATCCTGGGCCCCCTCACCAACCCCGCTCAAGCCCAGGCACAGCTTCTGGGTGTCTACGATGCACGGCTCACGCCGGTGATGGCCCATGTGCTGCGGGAGCTAGGATCCAGGGGTGCCTACGTGGTGCACGGCTATGGGGGCGTAGACGAGCTCACCACCGCAGGCCCCAACCAAGTCAGTTTCTTTGGAGTCGGAGGAGCCAGGGGAGAGGTCGTCACCGAAACACTCGATCCACAGACCCTGGGGTTCCCGCAAGTGGAAATTGACGCCCTGAAGGGGGGCGACGCGGCTGAAAATGCCCGCATCACCCGGGCTATCCTGAGCGGCGAGGAGCAAGGCCCACGTCGTGACGTTGTGCTTCTAAACGCTGCAGCCGCCCTTCTGGTGGGGGGACGCGTCCAGGACCTACCGGAGGGTGTCGAGCTAGCGAAGTCTAGCATCGACAGCGGGGCAGCTTACAGGACGCTCCAGGCGTTCATCGCATTCACTCAACAACTGGGAACGAAGGAGAGCACCGCATGAACCCACCGTCGAAGGGACACGGGCAGTTCTTGGATAACATCCTGATCCACAAACGCCGAGAGATCACCGAGGCCAAAGCTACCCAAAGCCTTGCAGCGCTGAAAGCAGAGGCGTCACGACAGACTCCGCCCCGAGATCTGGCTGTCGCCCTGAACGCACCGGGCGTCTCGTTGATCGCGGAGGTCAAGCGGGCTTCTCCCAGCAAGGGTTGGCTGGCCGCTGATCTCGATCCAGCGCGTCAAGCTCAACATTATGCCGCCGGTGGTGCAGCAGCCATCAGTGTGCTAACCGACCGGGAGTTCTTCAAGGGGACGATTCAGGACCTCCGGGCCGTCCGTGCGGCTGTAGAGTTGCCAGTACTGCGCAAGGATTTCATTCTGGACGCCTATCAAGTCTATGAGGCCCGGGCCGCCGGCGCCGATGCCATCCTCCTGATCGCAGCCGCACTGTCCAGCTCCTCACTCCAGTCGCTTCGAGCGCTGGCCCTGGATCTCGGCATGCAGGCCCTGGTGGAAGTGCACTCGAAGGAAGAACTCTTGCAGGCACTTGCACTGCCCCGGAATGGCTCACCGTTGATCGTCGGGATCAACAATCGCGACC
The DNA here is from genome assembly GCA_964385885.1 of uncultured Anaerolineales bacterium. Classification (GTDB taxonomy): domain Bacteria; phylum Chloroflexota; class Anaerolineae; order B4-G1; family SLSP01; genus PWVB01. The sequence goes on from CAYLRT010000006.1 coordinate 50,302, forward strand.
TGCGCACATTCAAGGTGGACCTGAACACCACCGAGAGGTTGCGTCCCCTCGTACCACCCGATGTAATCGTCGTTGCCGAGAGCGGTGTGACAACTCCTGAGGATGTTTCACGCCTGGCCGCGCTTCAGGTACACGCAATGCTGGTTGGGTCGGCGCTGGTGACCACAGCGGATCCCAAGTCCGCAGTGCGGCAACTGGTGGAGGCAGGTCGGAGGTCTGTTCCTCATTTGGCGGCAGAACCCACCCAACGCGCGCAGGTGATATCATGACCCGGATCAAGATCTGTGGCCTTACCACGTTAGAGGATGCGAGATGCGCGGCAGAGGCCGGTTCCGACATGCTAGGCTTCATCTTCTTTCCCGGGAGCCCGCGCTATGTCCCACCCGCACAGGCCCAGTACATCGCACAGACGCTTCGCGCCGCTTTGGGCACCAGAGCACCGAAGTTCGTGGGGGTCTTCGTCGACGCCAGCCCGGAGGTCATCCAGCAGATCAGGCAGCAGGTCGGCCTTGACCTACTCCAACTACATGGCTCCGAGCCTCCCGCGGTCCTCGCCGCTCTCTCGCCGTACGCTTTCAAGGCCATCCGGCCACGCACGCTGGACGAGGCGCTACAGACAGCCCGGGCCTACGTTATGGCCAGCTCGACACTACAAGATTATGAGCCCCAACTCCTGATCGACAGCTACCATCCGACGCGGCAGGGTGGCACCGGCCAGCTCGGTGATCTTGGCATCGCAGCCGGATTGGCCCATCGTTACCGTCTCCTGCTGGCGGGCGGTCTCAACCCCATCAACGTCGCCCTGGCGATCTCACAGGTGCATCCCTGGGGGGTTGATGTCTCCAGCGGTGTAGAACGTCGCCCAGGCCGCAAGGATCACGCTCGCATACGGGCCTTTATCCAAGCCGTGAGAGAGGCAGATACTGCGACCCGCCAGGGAACGCAGCCTAGTAGAAACTGATAACCGGAGATAGTCATAGTGAAGACACATAACAGCACACAAGACATACCTTTATCTGATGGGCCCTATTATGGGCCCTTTGGAGGACGATTTGTGCCGGAACTTCTCATGCCGGCCCTTGATGAGCTAGAGGCAGCCTACGAGGAAGCCCGTCACGATCCGACGTTTCGCGCCGAGCTGGACGGGCTGCTCCGTGAGTACGTCGGACGGCCCACGCCGTTGACGGCCGCCCACCGCCTCAGCGCCGCGCTCGGAGGAGCGAAGATCTACCTGAAACGCGAAGACCTGGCGCACACCGGAGCACATAAGATCAATAACGCATTGGGGCAGGCACTGCTGGCCCGACGGATGGGCAAGCGCCGCATTATCGCCGAGACTGGTGCCGGTCAGCACGGTGTCGCTACAGCAACGGCGTGTGCGTTGCTTGGCCTGGAATGCGTCATCTACATGGGCACAGTGGATATGGCGCGCCAGGAACTCAACGTGTTCCGTATGAGGCTGTTGGGCGCAGAGGTACGCGGCGTTGACAGCGGCAGCCGCACCCTGAAAGACGCGGTCAACGAAGCTATCCGAGACTGGGTGTCCCACGTCCAGTCGACCTACTATCTGCTGGGCTCAGCCTTGGGGCCCCACCCCTATCCGCGCATCGTGCGGGACTTTCAAGCTGTCATCGGACTGGAGGCACGCCAACAGATCCTGGATGCCGAAGGACGCCTTCCCAACCTGCTCATCGCCTGTGTGGGGGGCGGCTCTAACGCTATCGGTCTCTTCCATCCCTTCCTGCAGGATGAAGGGGTAGCGATGGTGGGCGTTGAAGCAGGCGGCGAGGGTCTCCAAAGTGGCCGTCATGCAGCCCGTTTTGCCGACTCTCTCCAGGGTCGGTTGGGAGTGCTACATGGGACCAAAACCTATGTATTACAGAACCCCGACGGACAGATCGCGCTAACCCACAGCATCTCTGCCGGACTGGACTATCCTGCGGTGGGCCCCGAACATGCCTGGCTGCGCGAGCTTGATCGGGCCAGATACACTTACGCCACAGACAGCGAGGCCCTGCATGCCCTGCAGCAACTGAGCCAGTTGGAAGGCATCATCCCTGCCCTGGAGAGCGCCCATGCCGTGGCGGAAGTCATCAAACGCGCCCCCCAGATGGATCCTGAGGACCTGATCATCGTCAATATCAGTGGCCGAGGCGATAAGGATATGCCGACAGTGGCCCAGGTGTTGAGAGAGCAACTTCTAGGCCAGTGAGGGAAACACAGATCATGCATCGCATCCAAAGAACTTTCCAGACATTGAAGGCACAGCATCGTACCGCCCTGATGCCCTACCTGACCATGGGCTTCCCATCCTTTGAGAGTACCCTGACACTAGTACCGCGTCTCGTCGAGGCTGGAGCCGACCTCATCGAGCTAGGCGTACCTTTCAGCGATCCGCTGGCCGACGGAGCAACCATCCAGGCCGCATCACAGCGCGCCCTGGAGAACGGGATGACCGTTCGCCAGTGCTTGAGTCAGGTGACGGCTCTGCGATCACAGGGCATCGACGCCCCTCTCGTCCTCATGGGATACCTCAACCCGTTCCTCGCTTTCGGGCTAAGCGAATTTGCAGCCGCTGCAGCCGCTGCTGGTGTAGACGGGCTGATCATCCCCGATCTGCCTCCCGAGGAGGCAGACGAAGCCCAGGCAGTGTTCGACGCGGTGGGCCTCGACCTCATCTTCCTCCTGGCCCCCAGTTCAAGCCCAGCCCGCATCCGGATGGTGACGGAGCGTTCACGAAGCTTTATCTACCTGGTCTCCCTGATGGGCGTGACCGGCGCGCGTGGTCATCTTGCCCCTGGGCTTGAAGCCTTTGTCCACCGGGTGCGGGCGGCCACCGACAACCCCCTGGCTGTGGGGTTCGGTATCAGCACACCGACGCAGGCTGCGGAGGTAGCGCGACTCGCCGATGGCGTCATCGTCGGAAGCGCCCTACTCCAGAACATCAAGGCCGCGCCCGACGCCGAAGAGGCCGCCTACGCATTCATCAGGGCGCTACGGGAGGGCATCGACCGGGTAGCTGGGGCCTGAAAGCATCCGTAGTCCATGCCCAGGAGGACCCATCGACGGGATCGGAGAGAACGAGGGGGTCATAGCGAGCCAAACCACATGGGCCTGCTATGACCCCCAATGCCGCGTCAGCTATATCCGTGGTAGGGTGCGAACATCTCGCCGACGCTCCGACCAGCATGGACGCGCTCAATGACCCCAGCCAACAGCGGTGCCACCGAAATCACCGTCAGGTTGGGCAGCCTTTCCTCTGGCGACAGGGGGACAGAGTCTGTCGTGACCAATTCTTTGAACGGCTGCTGGCGCAGGAGATCGACAGCGGAGCCGGAGAAGAGCGCGTGAACGAAGCAACCGTAGATATCACGCGCGCCTGCCTCGGCAAGGGCACACGCAGCGTCACAGATGGTCCCGGCCGTATCCACCTCGTCATCGACGATAATGGCATCCTTCCCATTGACCTCACCGATGACTGTCAGAGCCTCGGTGCGTGCATCCACCCGTCGCTTCTCCACGAAGGCCACCGGCAGCCCCAACTCTGTAGCGAAGGTCCTCGCCTTCTTGGCAAACCCCAGGTCAGCCGCCACCACCACGGCATTCTCCAAATCCTTCTGCCGCATGTAATCGGCGAGGAGCGGGAAGGCCGTGATCACATCACCAGGGATGCTGAAAAAACCCTGGATCTGACCCGAATGCAGGTCCAGCGTGATATAGCGATCCGCCCCAGCGATCTGGATCATATCCGCCACTAGACGAGCCGTGATGGGTACGCGGGGTTGGTCCTTCTTATCGGAGCGCGCATAGCCAAGGTAGGGGATCACGGCCGTTACACGCCCGGCCGAGGCTCGTTTCAGAGTATCAATGAAGATCAGCAGCTCCATCAGGTTATCATTGGTAGGGGCGGAGGTCGTCTGGATGATGAAAGCATCCTGCCCCCGCACGCTGGAGCCCAATCGAACGAAGAGGTTGCTGTTAGAAAATGTGATCACCTCGCGTGGCGCCAGCTCCAGATTCAGTCGACGGGCTATTCTGGACGCCAACTCTGGGGATCCAGTGCCACCATACAGTACGATATCGCCGTAGGCCGTGCCATCAGTCATACCCCCTCCTCCTCAATTGTACAGGTGTGGATACCCCTGCCCGGGACACCTGAGGCATCCCGATGTCAACGATAGCCGCGTGCAGCCACGCCCCCTACCCTATACACACATTGCACAGGCCCTTCCCGATGGCAAAAGATCAATCCGATGATCTGAGTCGCTTCAATATGTCCTCCAGCAGGGCCTGAGCTACGGCAGTGAAATCTGTCTCCTGCGCCATCACCGCAGCCACCGCATGGTCCAGTGCTCCTTTATCGAGATGGGTTTGGACCAGCGCCCATATGCGCCGCTGTAACCACGTCTCAATCTGCGAACGCACCCATCGCCTATGGTGCGTCTCCCAGCGATGGTGGGTCACCAGATAGTCACGGTGCAAAGCCAGAGCAGAGATCAGCTCATCGAGACCCTGTCCATTGAGCGCACTGACTTCCAAGACAGGTACCACCCAGCCTCCCTCGGCTTGCGGGATATCGAGGGCATCTGCCGGAGGATGATGGAGCCCCTCGCCTGCCCGCACTGTACCCAGAAGCGCCGCACGGATGGCCTGCACCGTCCGCTTCACATCAGGACGATCGGCCTTGTTGACCACGATGATGTCAGCGATCTCTGTCAAGCCAGCCTTGAGGGCCTGAATCTCATCACCCATGCCTGGTGCCTCCACCAGGACAACCGTATGTGCGAACTGGGCCACATCAACCTGAGCCTGTCCTGCTCCTACTGTCTCCACCAGGATCAGCGGGAACCCCAACGCATCCAGCGCCATGACCACGTCCTGTGTGGCGTGGGCTATCCCCCCAGGATGTCCACGGGAGGCCATACTGCGGATGAAAAAGTCGCTGTCGCTGACAAGCTCGCGCATCCGCAGCCGATCACCCAGCAGTGCACCACCCGAGAGGGGGCTAGTGGGGTCCACCGCCACGACGGCGATGGGAGCCGCACGCTCACGCAGCAGGCGAGCCGTTCGCGCGATCAGGGTGCTTTTGCCCGCACCGGGGGGCCCGGTGAACCCGATGACATAAGCCTGACCCACCTGAGGCAACAGGGCAGCCAGGAGCGCCTGTCCCTGAGGCCCGCCAGTTTCCAGATGGGTCAGAAGCCGCGCGATAGCACGCCGGTTCCCGAGGCGAGCCTGGTCCAACAGTTGCTGACTATCGTCATCGAGGGGCAGATCAGTCATGCGCGGTTCGGGCCTGAAGGCTCTCCTGAATAGCCTGCACCACAGCCCGAGTCTCAGTGCCAGGCCCAAAGACCTCCCACACTCCCATAGCCTTCAGGGCCTCAGCGTCATCAGGAGGGATAATCCCGCCCACGAAAACCGGCAGGTCCTCCAACCCCCGTTCCTTCAAAGCCCTGAGCACTCGAGGGATCAACGCCATGTGTGCACCGGAGAGGATGGAGAGCCCCACCACATCCACATCTTCCTGCAGCGCAGCCTCGGCGATCATCGTGGGCGTCTGACGCAAACCAGTGTAGATCACCTCCATCCCGGCATCTCGCAGCGCACGTGCCACCACTTTGGCCCCCCGGTCATGACCATCCAGCCCGGGTTTGGCTATCAACACGCGGATCTTTGGTCGGGACCTCTCGATCAAGCTGTCCACCTCCTCAACCGCACGTAGCTCATAGGCACCCAAGCCTCTCCAATGGTTCACTGGTCATCGGATTCGATTGACCGGGCGATGCTTCCCGCACAACTGATGTGCCGACAGGCGATACAGACTGCGCCGATTCCGGCTCGATAAGCCCTGGAGGCCTTTGCTAAAACTTAGCGCCACAGTTGACACACCGTTGCGCATGGGGTTCATTCAGGAAGCCACACCGCCCGCAGACAATCGGCTGTGCGTCGGCCAGAGGTGCTCCACAGGCCCTGCAGTTGGCCTCACCAATATCATTGGGAGTGCCGCAATAAGGACAGACAACATGGGTCAAAATCGTCGCCGCACCTCGGGCGCTACCCTGAGCGCGGCAATATTCATCCACAGCTTCCCAGATCTCCGCGCGGAGACCCAGCCAGCGCACATTCCGGGCGATGTCATCCAGCTCCCCAAGAAGACGCAACGGATTAATCCACGCCTGCACACCGGTACGCGCCATATCCGCGGCCACACCCATGATCTTCTGCTCGCCTACCGAGACAACCACTCCGGTCTCGGTGGGCGCAATGTGGATCGTGACCGCAGTCGTCGGATCCCCGGGCTCAACCCGACGGCTCTGCACCTGCACTATAGCGCGTTCACCTTCACCCTCAAGCCAATGGGCCTTGGTCTCCCCTCCATCAAAACGGAGGACCAGGGCCCGCGCCAGGTCACGGGGGCGGATATCACCATGATATGCACGTTGTTCAGGTTGATCGGCCACCGTTCCGCCCTTCCCTGTCAACCTAACTGGACGAAGTCCTCCGCAGGCAGGACGAAGATCGTGGCCTTGTGTTCATTGGGGTTCTCGGGGGGGCGACAGGCCGCTTTGATCGTCGCAAACAACAACTCAAGCCGTTCCTCTTCAACACCGATGAGCAAAGTCACCAGACCGCGCTTCAAGAAACCGCCTGTGCTCGCCACCCGTGTCATGCGGAAGTCGTTCTCGACCAGAGCATCAGACACATCCATCGCATCGGTATCTCTGACAATGGCAACCACCAGTTTCATGATTCGTTTCTCTCCTTATAACCGCACAAAACGCTCGACAGGTACCACAAATACGACGGCGCCCCCCACACGCACCTCGATCATCACAGGGTACCCGGGGGAGAGGGAAAGCTCAACACCCATTGGCATGTACCGGGTGCGGCTGGGACACGACTCTCGGACCACTGCAAAAAACTCCTGCAAGCGTTCGTGCGAGAGTCCGACGATCAGCGTCACTTTGGTCTCATGCAAGAAGCCACCTTCTGCGTCGATCACCGTCGCAGGGAAACGGCGGTCGTTCAGCGCCTGAAGTAGATCCTTCGACTGTCCGCCGTCGACAATGGCTATGGCCATGCGATCAATCTCATCGTTGCTCATCGACGTGTCCCCTTGGGTTGCTGTGCATCCTATCCCGATTATAATGCCTTTGCCGCGTTTGGGGAAGCTCGTTTTTCCACTCCTGACCGCTCACACCGCTGAGGCAAGAAACCCGGAGAAGCTTCCGAGAATACAACGAGTTTGCTGCGCTACGGGTGGGTTGTGACTCGCACTGATCGAGAGTGAGGATGCGGGTTCGGCGACGTCATCCACGGCGTGACCTGTGAACAGCCGATTTCATTCGTTGAGGAAAGGGGGATTTTGGACACCAACACCGAGCCAAACGAAAGCACACGGCACGGTCGGGTACGGCCCGGGGACCTGGTCCTGCTGGTGGGAAGCGACAGAAAGTCGGCCATCGTCCGCATGGAGTTGGGACAGGCCTATCAGACGCATCATGGCGTGATCTCTCACGACGAGGTGATTGGGCAGCCCTGGGGCAGCACGGTGACCACTCACATGGGCTACCCCTATCTCATCCTGACGCCCTCACTGGACGACTTGGTGCGAGACATTCGTCGCGCCACCCAGATTATCTACCCCAAGGAAATCGGCTATATGCTGATGAAGATGAACATCGGCCCCGGCACCCAAGTGCTGGAGGCCGGCACCGGCAGCGGCGGGCTGACCCTGGCCTTGGCCCGAATGGTTCAACCCTATGGGCACGTTTACAGCTACGAGGTACGCCCGGAGATGCAATCCCTGGCCCGCAAGAACCTGGCGCGCGTCGGCTGGGACCGCTACGTGACGTTCAGGTTGCGCGACATCCAGGAGGGTTTTGACGAGACCAACCTTGACGCGGCCATCCTTGATGTGCGCGAGCCGTGGTTCTACCTGGAACAGGTGCATGCAGCCCTGCGCGGTGGCGGATTCTTCTGCTCCCTCCTCCCCACGGTGAACCAAGTTCAGGCCCTGCTACACCATCTGGAAGCCCACCCCTTCGGTTTTGTGGAAGTTCAAGAGCTTCTGCTCCGGTCGTACAAACCTGTAGCCGCCAGACTGCGCCCCTTCGACCGCATGGTAGCCCATACGGGCTACCTCGTCTTCGCCCGCACATTGCTCCCCACCTCGCAGGACGCGGCGGATGTGACACCTGTCCCTGAGACGCACAACGAGGAAGAGACCTAGCGCACCTTGCCCCGGGCAGCAACAGGCCACAGCACCTCAACGCGCCCATCCCGGATACCGATTACCTCGTCGACCAGGTTGCTGACGGGGCAGACGTGATTCGGGAGGATGGTCACCCGCTCGCCAATCTCGGGCTTGCGTCCGCATTGGGAGAAGTCGACATGGCCATGCTCCTCCGACAGCGCATAGAGACGCGCCCGGGGATATTCCAGGATCAGGCCGTAGGTATCGAAGCCCAGCAGATCAGAGGTGAGGGTCTTACTGCCGGCATCAACCACGCCACGGTTAGCAGTAGGTCGGCTGACTACGGTCGCGATGACATGCAGTGCGCACTGCACCACCGTCATTGCGCCAGAGCGGACTGTAGCCCGGTCGCCGTAGACATAAGTGCCCGCGCGGTACTCTGTGGCCTCCGTGCGCTGGCGAATCTGCCACATCTGAGGCGTCCCCCCATAGCTCACGCAGCGAACATCCAGGCCCTCCCCGGCTAATAGACGCCGTGTCTCTCGCACGAAAAGATCACTGTAGGCATTGTGAGGGAACGTCATCAAACCTGCAAAGTGCAGCCCGGGGAGGCGGTCAATGAGACGCGCCAGTTCCGCCGCCTGGGCAGGGGATTGCACGCCACAGCGATGTCCTCCGGTGTCGAACTCCACCAGCACATCCAGCTCTAGTCCCGCCTCCTGAGCCGCCCTGTCGTACCCCTGCGCTGTGAACGGTGAGTCCGCCGTGACGCTGAGGCGCACTCGTCGCGCCAGCTCCATCAATCGCTGAAGCTTGGCCCCGCCCACGATGTTGTAGGGGATCATGATATCGTCCAGCCCCGCCGCCACCATCACCTCAGCCTCGCTCACCTTCTGGCAGGCAATACCAATCGCGCCTGCAGCCACCTGCTGACGCGCGATCTCCGGGATCTTATGTGTCTTGATGTGGGGACGGTTGGCGACACCCACGTCATTGAGCAACCCCTGCAACCGGCGGATGTTCGCCTCTAGGCGCTCCAGATCCACTACCACAGCAGGGGTGTCAAGCGCATCGATCTCTCGTGCATACATCTCTTCCTCCCTCATAGCTGTTCACCTTTAGGCAAGATACCGGCAAGAGCACCCAACTCGTACTCATCTCCATTACTCAAGAGAGAATGCGTTGACGTCCTCGGGCCAAAGAGTAAGATTGCCTGCATGCGCTATACCTATTGGGTCATCGACCGACTGCTTGCTGGCCGACCTGGGCCAACTTTATATCCGTGGAACCCGGAGGAGCTCTACCAGGCCGGGCTACGGGTGATCGTTTCCCTGGCGGCTGAGGAACCCGTCGAAGACCTGGAGCCCTACGGGTTCATTCACTATCGAGCAGCCTTCCCTCCCGTTACTCTCTACTCGGAAGGTATGCAGAAGGCCTTCATCCATGAGGCCCTGCCTGTCTGGGCCTTCATCCACGAACAATTGACCGCCGGTAATCCCACTCTGGTGCACTGTCACGCCGGGCAGGATCGAACAGGCGCCATCCTCGCTGGCTACCTCATCGTATACCAGGGCGTTGCACCTGCAACTGCTCTCCGGCGCCTGCGCTCGGTGAAGCCCACCGCCCTGAGTGCTGAGGGGTTTGCTGACGTACTGAATCTGCTGACACCGGGGACCCTGCCTGATCCACGCCAGTTGCTCTAGCGTAGGGATCTGCAATGGGGAGATATGGGGAAGCCCTCCCCACATCAATCGAGCCCATGACCCACCCTGAGAACCTTTATCCGGGCTCAACCAGCGACTGGAAGCCAAAAGCATAGGGTCAGACCGCCGCCGGGTGTTTCCTCCGCCCAGATGCGGCCTCCATGCACCTCGATGATCTGGCGAGCGATCGTCAGGCCCAGGCCCGACCCGCCCGTGGCCCGGCTCCGTGAGGGCTCGCCACGCCAGAAGCGATCGAACAGTCTGGGGAGTTGGTCAGCGGGCACACCTGGCCCGTCGTCAATGACGCAGGTCCTGATACCTTCGCCCTCAGGCTCCACGACGAGGTGCACATGCCCTCCCGAGGGCACGTAGCGCAGGGCATTGAGCAGGATGTTGTTTATCACCTGTGTCAACCGCGCATAATCGGCGAGGACATGGGGTAGGGAGGACGATACCGTCACCTGTAACAGAAGGTGTTTTTCCCGGAATGCCCCTTGATACGACTCAGCGATCCGAGAGACCAAGACACCAAGATCTACAGGCTGAAGGTCCAGGCTAAGCCGTCCTGCCTCAGCCAGGGCCAGGGTACGCAGATCCTCCACAATACGGTTCAAGGTTCGCACCTGGTCCAGGGCAGGCGTCAGATTCTCCGTCGTGGGCTCATAGACCCCATCGGCCAAGGCCTCCAGCGAGCTTTGCAGCACCGCCAGGGGGTTGCGCAACTCGTGGGCAATATCCGCTGTCTGAGCACGACGCGCCGCCTCTGCCTGTTCCAGGCTGGCAGCCATCTGATTGAAGGCCTCGGCCAACCTGGCGATCTCATCCCGGCCCCTGACAGGCACCCGGGCCTCAAACTGTCCTTGAGCGATATCCTGGGTCGTCATCATCAGGGTGCGCAACGGGGAGACGATACTCCGAGTCAGCAGTACGGCGACCACCAGGGCCACCAGGAAAGCGAGCAGCCCCCCAAGGACCAAGGCAGTACGGAGTCGCGTGATGTAACCGGCAGCTGGTGCGTCAAGAGCAGCGGCTGCCCCCCCTGCCGTTGAGACCCCGAGATAGCCGATGAGCTCGCCGTCCCTCTCCAGAGCACGGGCCGCTGATCGCTCCGCTCTTCCAAGCTGCGACCCCACCGGCATCCCATCCATGCTGGCGACCACAATCCCACGGGCGTCGGCCACCCAATACGCCATGTCGCCTGGGGCACCAAACCCAGCTCGACCCCCGCCCTGCCGGCCGTGTCCCCGCCCCATCACCGTCAGCTCGGGCAACGCCTCGTCCAGGCCAGACCAGTCTCCATGCTCATCGTAGTAGGCAAGCAGATTCTCAGCCACCATCTCAGCAGGCCCACTGTAGAGCACCGCATAGCGCCGAAACTCAGACTCCGCACGATAGCCAGCGACGAGGGCCACAGTGATCACAGCCACAGCGATCACCGCGACAAAGGCGATCAACAACTTCTGAAGGAGGTTCATCGATCGCTAAACCTATACCCAACCCCACGCACCGTCTCGATATAATGCGGGTGCCCGGGATCGTCCTCTATCTTGCGCCGCAGATTCTTGATATGAACATCGATCGTCCGCTCATAAGCCTCAAACGCCACGCCCTGAACAGCCTCCAACAGTTCTGCGCGGGTAAACACCCGCCCAGGGTTCTCCATGAGAGTCACCAGCAGCTTGAACTCGGTCGGCGTCAGGTCAACGGGCTGCCCGGTCTTTAGCACCTCATGTCGGCCCTGATCCACTCGCAGGTCGCCCACCTCCAATATCTCGGGGCTGCCCACAGGGCGCTCTAGGCGACGCAACACAGCCCGCACCCGTGCCACCAACTCACGGGGGCTGAAGGGTTTGGTCACATAGTCATCGGCCCCCAACTCCAGACCCAGTACCCGGTCCATCTCCTCCACCCGCGCCGTCAGCATAATGATGGCCACGTCCGGCTGCTCTGCACGCAGGCGGCGCGTGAACTCCAGACCATCCATCTCCGGCATCTGCAAATCCAGCACCACCAGCGCTGGCCTCTCATGACGCGCGACGAACAGTGCCTCGCGGCCATTGGTCGCAGTCACGACCTGATAGCCAGCCTTTTCGAGGTAGCTGCGCACGACCCGTACGATCTCCAACTCATCATCGACGACTAAGATCTTATGGACCATAAGGCCCGTCCCCCTAATCCCCCAAAAAAGTCTCAGCCCAGCGCCACATCGAGGATCATCATCACCACAAACCCAAGCATCAGCCCCATGGTCGCCAGATCCACATTGCCCTCCAGATGCGATTCTGGAATCAGATCCTCAGCCACCACAAAGACCATAGCCCCGGCGGCGAAAGCCATCGCGTAAGGGAGCAGAGGACGGAAGAGCAACACAGCCGATGCCCCCAGGACGCCTGCCACCGGCTCGACCAATCCTGAAAGTTGACCATACCAGAAACTCTTGCCTGGGGAAACGCCAGCCCTCCGCAGGGGCATGGCGACCGCCAGCCCCTCAGGGAAGTTCTGAATACCGATACCCAGCGCCAGGGTCATCGCCCCCACAAGGGAAGCACCGGGGAAACCCACGCCCACAGCCCCGAAGGCCACACCGACCGCCAGCCCCTCGGGGAAGTTATGCAGGGTGATCGCCAGAACCAGCAACGTTATGCGCTTCCAGGTGACCCGTAACCCCTCCGGCTGATCCTCACCGATGTGAAGATGGGGCAGAACACGATCAATCAGACGCAGAAAAGCCCCACCCAGGAGAAAGCCGACCGCGGCTGGTACCCATTGAGGCACTCCAGAATCTGCCGACATCTCAATGGCCGGTGCCAAAAGCGACCAATAGCTGGCCGCGAGCATCACCCCTCCGGCGAAGCCCAACATGGCATCCAAGAGCCGACGATCCATCTCCTTGGTCAGAAACACGCCAGCCGCCCCCAGGGCTGTCACCAACCAGGTAAACACTGTACCCATCAGAGCCTGGATGACCGGCGGGAACCTCATCAGGAAGGCAACCATGAAGCCCCTCCTCGTGTAGATGGTCTGGGGGCCATTTTAGCGATGCCAACCGGAAACGGCAATCAGCTTCAGCAAGAACACAAGGTATGCCCATTTTCACACTCTTGATT
>CAYLRT010000007.1:0-2229 GCA_964385885.1 uncultured Anaerolineales bacterium
CACAAGGCCTGGCAGGAACACGAGCTCTCCAAAATGGTACCGGGAGGCCTGCCCTATCCAATGCTAAGCGACAGGGGGGGACGGATCGGCGAGCAATATCTCGTCTATGACCATGAGGAAGGAGTAGACATTCGCGGGTTCTTCATCATTGATCCAGACGGTGTCCTACAGGTGGCCGAGGTGCTCAACGCCTCCATGGGGCGTGACGTCGATGAGATGCTCAGGCTTGTCCAGGGTGCCCAATATGTCTACCAACGACAGGGCGAGGCCCTGCCTGCGTGCTGGCATCCGGGCGATATGACATTGAAACCCGGTGAGGATCTGGTAGGTAAGATCTGGACCACCTGGAAGAAATAGATTGATCGGGTGGCGCATAAGCTTGCGGTTTTGGCTCGTGCGCCACTTCCTCAAGAAAAGGGCATGCCAGAGCTACCTGAGGTGGAGACAATCGCGCACGGCTTGCAAGCTGTGCTGAGAGGTCGGCGGGTTTGCCACGTGGAAGTGCTGTGGCCACGAATCGTTGACCGACCGGCTCCATCAGAGTTCTGCGAGCGGCTCACCGGAGCAACGGTTGAAACGATCGGACGACGCGGAAAGTATCTTGTCCTGTCTTTGGATAATGGGCAGACACTGCTCAGCCACCTGAGAATGAGCGGCAGGTTTGCCCTAAGGTCCCACCAGGCTGAAGCAGAAGCGACAGTCCGACACGTCCACCTGCGCATGCAAACGGATGAGGGTCTCTGTCTGCTCTATATCGATCCACGGAAGTTCGGACGGTTCTACTTGGTTGATGACCCCGATGAGGTTCTGGGACATTTGGGACCAGAACCTCTGGACCCTACCCTGCGTCCAGAGGACCTGCACGCCAGATTCGCCACTCGCCGCATCGCAATCAAGCAACTCCTGCTCGATCAAAGGGCAATCGCCGGGCTGGGTAACATCTACGCTAACGAGATCCTATGGCAGGCACAGATCCATCCTCGCCGAGAGACCTGTTCCCTTTCCACCGAGGAATGGCAACGGTTGTGGCAAGCCATGCGTCAGGTGATCACAGAGAGTCTGCAGGCTGGCGGGACGACGCTCAATGATCGTCATTATCTCTCACCCACTGGGGAGATAGGAGGCTTTGCGCCTCGGCTCAAGGTCTATGGACGGGAGGACAAAGCCTGCCCAAGGTGTGGCGGGATCATTAAGCGCATCGTGCAAGGACAACGGAGCACATACTATTGTCCGGTCTGCCAGACCACAGCCTGCCAAGGGACGGTATAAGGATAACTTCTGTGAGCGATCGAGATCTATCGCTTGCGAGTAAGTAGAACGATCAAGGAAGGAGCGAACGATGGAGACGAAGACGTTCAAAGTCAATGGCATGACGTGCCAGATGTGTGTCAAGCACGTGACCCACGCCCTCGAAGGATTGGAAGGGGTTACCCATGTAGAGGTCAAGCTGGAGCCTGGGGTGGCGCAGGTAACTTACGACCCCGCCGTAACCGGCACGTCGACATTCCGTGAGGCGGTTGCAGAAGCTGGCTACGAACTTGCGGGTGAGATCGTCTGACCGAAGTCCAGTACCAGGGTAGAGAGCTGCTGAACGGGGGAATGGGCCGACAATCGCGCCGCAACCTCAGCCAGCGACTCCTCTGTTTCACGGTGGACGTAGTAAGGAGCGATCTCGGCCAGTGGGATTGCTACATGTGGTTGCAGCGCCACATCTGGATCTGGGATGTGGCGCCCTGCGTATTCCAGAATCGCATAATCATACAGTGAGATATCCAGATCGATAGTGCGCGGGCCGTATCGATCCTCGGTTCGCTTCCGTGCCAGAGCTCGCTCAATCTCATCTAGCACGACCGTTTTGAGGGCAGCAGGAGCAAGCACAGTCCTGATCTCCACCGCAGCGTTGAGGAAAGCTGGTTGATCTCGTCGGCCTACAGGGGCGGTACGATAGACGGATGATGTCCGCATTACCCGGGCCGCCGGATGAGCGTGCAACATACTCACTGCACGCGGCAGGTTTGCCTCGGGTTCGATATTGCCGCCCAAGCTGATAAAGACGCGATGAGGCTGCCTGCACAGATCCTGGCGTGTCCGATGGAGAGTCACCCCCACCGAGCGCGCGAACCGCAAAGCGCCAGGTTTTTCGACGCACACCGTGACCCTTTCGACCCCTGGCTCTATGAAACACAACGTGGAGATCTCCGTTGCCAGACGTTCCACAAGATAGAAACG
>CAYLRT010000007.1:2329-13371 GCA_964385885.1 uncultured Anaerolineales bacterium
CTGACGCTTCTCACGCTCTTCAGGATTGATTCCAATGAAGGTGCGCAGCAGCAGATCTTCGATATGGATCTCATCCATATAGCCCTGACCTCATAAGTGTTCCCCGCCTGTGACGTAGAGTAACTCACCCGTGACAAAATCACTGGTGAGCAGGTAGAGCACCGCCCTGACCACATCATCTGGGGATCCTACCCGGCCCAATGGGATCTCCCCAACTTTGCGGGTCATGAAGCCCTCGCCTGCGCCAGGTGGCGGCAAGATCAATCCGGGTGCGACAGCATTCACCTGAATCTCAGGAGCCAACGCCTGAGCCAGGCTGTAGGTCATTGCCACCAATCCCGCCTTGGCAATCGTGTAGGCCACATGGTCAGAGCCTGGTCGTACGGCTCGCCAATCGGCGATATTGACAATGTGCCCCTTGGCCCCTTCCACCTTGAGGGCCCTCGCAAAAGCCTGGCTCAAGAAGAAAGGCGTCTTCAGATTGATCGTCAAATGCCGATCCCAATTCTCATAAGTCGTGTCATCCCAATCGCCGTGTTCAAAGATCGCGGCGCTATTCACCAGGATGTCAACATGGCCCTGCCACTTCTTAACCTCATCCACAAGCGTCGTCGCCCCTTGAGGCTGGCTGAAATCGACCTGGAACGCCCGAGCTTCACGCCCAAGCGCCTGGATCTCCGAAAGCGTGCCCTGGGCAGCCTCCACCGAACGATGATAGGTTAACGCGACATTGGCCCCGGCCCTAGCCACCCCCAATGCGATCGCCCGCCCGAGCCTAACGGCCCCACCGGTCACCAACGCGACCCGCCCTTTTAAGTCCACGCTTTCTCCCCCCGGCTCCTGACTCACGTCAATTCTCACCCTAGAAACTGACATGCTGGCGACCGATATGCTCAAAGAACTCGGCCCGGACCAGATGATCAGTCTTGAACAATCCCAACATCGCACTGGTTGTCATCCGGGCATTAGCCTTTTTCACACCGCGCATGGCTGCACACATATGCAATCCTTGGACCACCACAGCCACGCCTTTGGGACGCAGGCGCTCATCGAGAAACTCCGCAATTTGCTGGGTCATGCGCTCCTGAACTTGCAGACGCCTGGCGAACATCTCCACGATGCGCGGGCTCTTGCTCAAGCCAATCAGCTTGCCATCGGGGATGTAAGCCACATGCACGCGCCCCATAAAGGGCAAATGGTGATGCTCGCACAAGCTATAGTAATCAATATCACGCACGATGGCCATTTCACTGTAAGCTACATCAAAGATCGCATCATTGATCAGCCAGTCAGGGTCCACTCGATATCCGGCGATCAGCTCCTCATACATGCGAGAGATATGTGTAGTGTATTTGATAATTCACGTTTGTCAGTATTTTATGCTATATATGACACAAAAGCACCTCATAGAGTATTTCTATAACTAACCCCAAGAAATCCCAATAATCATAAGGAACATTGTCACTGACAGGCAGAACCCGCCGCCTGTATAATCATTTTAGTATTTAAGTATTCTCGCAAATAATGAAATATCGAAAACAACTCAGACGTGAACACAGAGCTATTCGAAGAGGCGGAGGCTTTGGCGGGCTTCTTTCGGACATTCGTCTGCGCACGGCGTATCCTGATCCTATGGGCACTGGATCACAACGAGATGTCTGTCAGCCAGATAGCCGCCACGATCGACGCATCTGTACAGAATACGTCTCAACATCTACAGCTCATGAAAGAACGTGGCATCCTGGTCTCCCGTCGGCAAGGACAGACCGTATTCTATCGGATTGCTGACCCCAGTCTGCTGCAACGCTACGGGCTGAGACTCCATCACCCAGGGTGACCTTGGAGACCGGCCCAGGCGCTTACTGTAGAACATTCCATTTACCAGAGAAAGGAGTATCGCCATGACAGTCGATCTCAACTCAATCAAAGCAGCGAAGATTGCCGATGCCCGCGGCGTGGCCTGCCCTGGCCCCCTGCTGGAGGCGAAGAAGGCGATCGGTAGCATCAAAGTTGGCGAGATCCTGGAGATATGGTCAGGCGATCCCAGCACAAAGAACGACCTGCCGCGATGGGCCAAGAAGGTAGGGCATGAGTACCTGGGGTACCTACCAGCCGACGGCTACGACCGCCTATTCATCCGTCGCAAGAAATAAGGCCGCTGCCTATGGAGACAACGCAATCTCAGCGGGAGCCCAAGATCCTCATCTTAGCGACCCTCTCAGGAGGATACAGAGGGGCAGATGCTGTCGGGCAATTGCATGAGGAGTATCCGCCCAACACCTATATCCTACCGATGATCTGTCCGGCTATGTTCCCCGAGGATTTTTACATGCGTGCCTTCGAGCGCGGTATTGACGCCATCATCGTGATGTTCAGCGGCTCAGATTGCCCGTACACAGGAGGCGCAGAACGCACAGCCGAGATCATCAATCGCGTCTATGCACGGATGAAAGCCCATGGCCTAGATGTGCGACGGCTACGATTGGTGGCCATCTGCACCGTCTGCACCAAACCCTTCCTGAGGGAGATCAAACGCATGGAGGAGATCCTTCAGGAGATTGGGCCTATCCCCCACCCGTTACCACCAGTGCGGGAGCCCGCCGCGCAGTCAGCCTAAGGGAGGTCATCGAAGATGCCCACAGAGACACTACGCTTTGATGTCGTCGTGATTGGCGGCGGCATTGCCGGTCTGCAGGCAGCCATAGACCTTGGGGACCAGGGATACACCGTTGCCCTCGTAGAGAAGAATCCAAGCATCGGCGGGAAGATGATCATGCTGAGTAAGGTCTTCCCCACCCTGGACTGTGCCTCCTGTATCACCACACCACGGATGGCAACCGCGGCTCACCATGAAAACATCACACTGTTCACCTACTGCGAGGTGCAATCCTACGAGAGCACTGCGCGCGGTTTCACCGTAGAAGTGCTGAAGAAGCCCCGCTATGTGGACGTGGATGCCTGCACCGGCTGCCGTCAGTGCGAATATGCCTGCCCCATTGATCTCCCAGACGAGTTCGATCTGGGGCTAGGGGTCCGTCGTGCCGCCTACGTCCCATTCTCAACCGCTATGCCGCAGAAAGCCCTGATCGACATCGAGCACTGCATCTTCTGCGGACGGTGTGAGCGAGCCTGCCCGGCCGATGCTATAGACTTCGCCCAACAGCCAGAGACCTTATACCTCGAAGCGGACGCCATCGTGCTCGCGACTGGCTATGAGACGACATCACGCAACGCCAAGAAAGAATATCACGCCGACACCCTGCCTAACGTGGTAGATGCACTACAGATGGAGAGAATGCTGGCTCCCACAGGGCCCTACGGGCACGTCTTCCGCCCAGGTGATGGCAGGGAACCAGACTCTATCGCCTATGTTCAGTGTGCTGGCTCGCGCGACTTGTCTCTGGGCGTCGAGTATTGCTCACGGGTGTGCTGTATGTATGCCATCAAACAGGCCATGCTGCTCGCCGGCATGCTCCCACTGGCTGACATCACTATCTACTACATGGACATCCGCACCTTCGGCAAAGGGTACGAGCAATTCTACCAAAACGCCAAGGCCATGGGTATCGAGTTTGTCAAGGGTAAGGTAGCCCGCATCACCGAAGACGAAGACCATAACCCTGTCGTGCGCGTCGAGGTCATTGACGAGGGGCGGATCGAGGAACGCACCCACGATCTAGTCGTACTGTCCGTTGGGCTACAGCCCGCATGGAATCCTCAGCAGATCTTCCGCGTCTCGATAGGCAACGATGGATTCATCGCCCAGCCATCACCCAATCTCTCTCCCACGATCACCGATCAGCCGGGCATCTTTACAGCCGGCACCGCGGGGGGCCCTATGGACATCGTGGACAGCATTATCACCGCAAGTGCGGCCTCTTCAGAAGTGGCCGCCTACATCCATGCCAAGCGTGCAGTTCAGCCCCAAGCCACAGCGGAAAGGAGCAGCACGAACCATGCCTGAAGACCTCAAGTCCCAAGGAGCACCAAGCGCCTCAGAAAAGGAAGAGCCACGCATCGGGGTCTACGTGTGCCACTGTGGCGGCAACATCAGCGACGTCGTTGACTGTGAGAGGGTTGCGGCAGCGCTCTCCGGGCTGCCCAACGTCGTCGTTGCACGGACACACCTTTTCATGTGCTCTGATCCCGGCCAGCAGACGGTGCAAGAGGACATCCGCAAGTTTGGCCTGAATCGCGTGGTAATCGGCGCATGTTCCCCATTCCTGCACGAGGCAACCTTCCGGCGCGCTGTCTCGCAAGCCGGGCTCAATCCATATCTCTATTATCATGTAGGCATCCGAGAGCAGGATAGCTGGGTCCATCACACGACCCATAAAGGGGCCACCAAGAAGGCCATCCAGTTGCTGGCCGCCGGGATCGCCAAGGCACGAAAGCTGGAACCCCTTGATCCCATCCGGCTCACAGCTCAGGGACATGTCCTTGTGATCGGAGGTGGTGTAGCAGGCCTTCGTTCTGCCCTAGATATGGCGCGCGCCGGCCTCCAGGTCACGCTGGTGGAGAAATCTCCCTTCCTGGGTGGTCGCATGGCACACCTGAGCCGAATTTTCCCCACCGAGGATGAGGCTCCCGTTCGCTTAGCTCAGCTCATCGGGCAAGTCGTCCAGCATCCCAACATCACAGTCTACACTCGGGCTCAGGTCTCAGGAATGAAAGGCTACATCGGAAATTTCCAGGTGACTATCCATCAGGACAGTCGGGGGTTCGACGAGGGCTTCGCGGGGCTAAACCAGGCAGTAGCTGCCTGCCCGGTCAAGGTCCCCGACGAACACAATTACGGCCTGACGGAGCGCACAGCCATCATCGAGCCCTACCCAGGTGTGTATCCTCAGCTACCGGCCATAGATTGGGATCACTGCACTCTCTGCGGCGCGTGCGCCGAAGCTGTAAATCATGCTGGCATTCAGCTACAGAACCAACCAGAGACCCACGAAGTGACCGTGGGGGCCATTGTGATCGCAACCGGGTTCCGCCCTTACGAGCCCCGGCCTGGAGAGTTCGGATATCGAGAGCTCCCACAGGTACTCACTTTGCCCCAGCTTGAACGCCTCCTGGCCGCGGATGGCCCCACCGGTGGGAGACTGTCCTGGCTGGGCAAGCCCGTGCGGCGCATCGCGATGATCCACTGTGTGGGGAGCCGCCAGATCGATGGGATCCACGAACCCCAGGAGGATGGCCAGGTCAACGACTATTGCTCACGAGTATGCTGCACAGCGACCCTACGCACGGCTAACGAGATCCGTGAGCGCTTCCCAGACACTGAAGTCTTCGACTTCTATCAGGACATCCGCACCTACGGTCGAGGGCATGAGGAATACTACGAGCGAGCCTCCAAGAACCGTGTCCTTTTCTTACGGTATCTGGGCGAAGAGCCTCCAGAAGTGACAAAGACAGAGCATGACACCTATCCAATCGTCGTCAAAGTCAAGGATCGCCTGACCAATGGCGAAGAGATAGAAGTACCGGTTGACATGGTGGCCCTGGCAGTCGGGATGATGCCCAGCCCCATCGACGACTTGATCAAACTGCTCAAGGTCGCTCCTGGCAAGGATCGGTTCCTGCTGGAGGCACATCCCAAGCTGCGGCCAGTGGAAACCAACGTCCTCGGTATCATCTTAGCCGGCACGGCTCAGGGTCCCATGAATATCCAGGAGAGTTCTGCCGCTGGATCAGCCGCCGCTGGGAAGGCGCTGGCGCTGTTGGCCAGAGGAGCAATCCAGTTAGAACCTTTTGTCGCGCACGTCGACCCGGCCCTGTGTCAAGGTAGCGGCGCATGCGTGCAAGTCTGCCCATACGAGGGGGCCATACAACTCCAGACCGTGGTCGAAGATGGCCAAGAGGTCCAACGAGCGGTGGTCACACCGGCCGACTGCAAAGGTTGCGGCATATGTGTGGGCGCCTGCCCCAACGGGGCCATAGACGTGCTAGGATGGACGCTGGAACAGTACGAGGCCATGCTCGACGCTCTCGTTATGGATATACCGGTCCCGGAGGAAGCGTAAACTATGGTTGATCGCAAAGCTCATGCGCAACTGTTCAAACGCCTACGTGAACAACACCAAGCCACGGTTCAGGCCACCCAAGCGCGGCTCAGAGCGCAGCAGGCCGTCCGCAAGAAGATCCGCACAGCGTTGAAAGGCAAAGCGCTGACCGTGCCTGAGTTGGCCGCAGCGATCGAGCTCCCGACCGACCAGGTACTGTGGCATGTCACGGCGATGAAAAAATATGGCCTTGTGAGGGAAAGCGGTCAAGATGGCGGATACTATCGCTATACGCTTGTTGAGGAGACAGAGAAATGAGCCGTCGTATTGACACCACTTTGCTGCCAGAGATCGTCAAATACGGCGCGGCCGATGTCACCGCGTGTTTCAACTGTGGCAACTGCACCGCCGTCTGTCCGTTGGCCGACAACGACGCAGTATTTCCACGCCGGCTCATCCGCTACGCTCAACTGGGAATGAAAGAGCGCCTGGCAGCATCCAAGGATCTCTGGATGTGTTATTACTGTGGCGAGTGCTCTGCCACCTGCCCACGTCAAGCGGAACCCGGCGAGTTCATGGCTGCAGCCCGTCGTTTTGCTATTGCTCAATACGACGTAACGGGTCTGGCCAGGCTCCTGTACAAGTCGGACTGGTTCAATGTGCTGTTCACAGTGTTTCTGACCGTGCTCTCCAGTCTGCTCCTCCTCTCCTTCCGTCATTCAGCACCAAGTGATCAAATCGCACTCTTCACCTTCATCCCAGAGATTTACATCCGCACCATCGCCCTCTCACTTGCCGGCATCATCTTGATTGCAGGTGTGATTGGGGTTGTGCGGATGATTCGGCAGATCCTCCAGGGGGGCCAGGTGCCCTTTACCCCGGGCGCGGGGCAACCTCTGGATTGGCGTAAGGCGCTATGGGATACGATCGTCATCGAGGTCCTGGGCCAGACCCGGTACCGCGATGATGAGTGCGAGGAGGAACAGACCACACCGTGGCCCGTGCGCAAGTGGTTCGTCCACGCCACAACCCTGTACGGATTCCTTGGGCTGTTTGGGGCAACCGCGCTCGATTTTCTGTTCAAACCGGTTGGCTCGTCCGTGCCCCTTTACTATCCCATGCGCTTGCTGGGTACGGTCTCCGGTATTCTCTTGATGTATGGCACGACAGCGGCGTTGATCAAACGCGCGTTAAAGCGAGACAAGGCCACAACACATAGTCACGCCTCAGATTGGATACTTCTGGCGTTGCTTTGGCTCCTGGGCCTCACGGGTTTCCTGCTAGAACTGTCCGTGTACGCCCTGTTGGCCCCGACCTGGGGTTATGCCCTGTTAGTGATACACGTGAGCCTGGCGATGACGCTGCTGACGCTGTTGCCCGTCAGTAAATTCGCCCACATTGTCTATCGCACAATAGCTCTTTTCCTCTACCATCTTCGGCCCATAGAGGAGGTTGAGGAGAGTGGCGCTCTCGCGCCTGTTGAGCCCTGACTCCAGGCCCGTAGTCTCAGGTCGGCAATATGATTCCAAGGAGGTTCTACGATGTCTGAAAAGATGGTGGTCGTCTGCAATGGTGGAGAAGCGAGCAACATTATGCCCGCCCTGATTTTCGCCACATCAGGTATTGCCCTGGACTACGATGTGCACTTCTTCTTTACCCCTGGCGGAGCCAAATGGGCCCTCAAAGGCGAATTGGAGAAACTGGGGACTCCCAAAGGGCTACCGAATCCAGTAGAGATGTTCAACACCCTCATCGACTATGCCAAGAAGGTCACACTTTGTGAACTGGCGCTCGAAAACAAAGGGATCGACCCGCAAGATCTTCGCGACACACGCGTCGTGATCGAAAAGCTGCCACCCTTCCTCATGGATGCCGATGGCGCGGCCATGACCTATGTCTTCTGAAGCCCCTGGGACTCAAAGAAGTAGAGAAGACAAGGCTGACGAATAACCGCACCTCATCCTCCAACGACAACTGCACCATGGCAGGGAGGTGACTTCCCATCTCCCTTCTCCCAGCCATACGGGAGAAGGGAGATAGTCTCACGGAAGACGACTACGGACCGAGGCCAGAGATAACGCCACCGTCGTCGGCATTTGTAGTAGATCAGCGTTTGCCGGATCGTGCACGAAACTCCAAAACACCTCCTGAGGCCGATGAGGCACGTCGAGGCTTAACCGAACCATATAGGTCTTGCGCCGGAGATTCTTACCAGACAATTTAACGCTTGCGACGCGCCCTTGCGTCAGGGCACACCTGGCTGCCAGCGTCGAAACAAACGCAATTCCATAACCCGCCGCAACAGTGCGGACAATGGCTTCCGTGTTGCCGATTTCCAGGAAGATGTTCAGATCCTCTAACGTGATGTCGTACTGGGCCAGCTCTTCTAGTACGACACGCCGTGTACCTGAGGTCGGCTCACGCATGATCAGACGTTCTTCCAGGAGTTCGGCAGGTTCAATCGACGTACGGTTGGCCCAAGGGTGATCAGGCGGCACGATCAACGTAATCACGTCCTCGAAGAACTCCTGGCACTCCATCCCTATCGTGCAAACCTCGATGCTGACCACGCCAAGATGGGCTTCATGCTCAAGCAGACGAGGCACCAGTTCCTCCTGAGTGCAGCGCATGATATTCACCTGGATGTACGGATAGCGCTGCCGGAAACGCGCGGCCAGCAACGGAAGCATGTACTTACCCGCAGCCGTGGTGCAGACAATGGAGAGCGACCCAGCGACCTCCTGATTTAAGGACCGGGCCATCTCCTCCAGAAAATGCGCCTGTCTCAGCAGTTTGCGGGCCCACGGCAGAATCGCTCGACCGGCTTCCGTAAGACGAAGCCGACCCTTCCGCCGATCAAACAGCAGGAGCCCTAGATCTGCCTCCAGATCATGCACATGCTTGCTTACTGTTGGCTGACTCACATGGAGACGCCGGGCCGCTTCGGTGAAGCTTAGCGTCTGAGCGACATTCAGAAACACTTGCACATCCTCAACATCGATCATGCCTCAAAGCCCCCGCCTGCCCAGATTTCACCGACTCCTTTTTTGCCCCCGGAAAGATCCCTGGAGCCCACCGTCATGGTGAAGTTGATCCCTTTTTCTACACAGAGGTTCTTGCCTCCCCCCGCGTCACACCCAGCATCAACAGAATCGCCAACAGGAAGAAAGCTGGGGTGACCACAAATATCAGATTGTAATCGCCGCCCCCCCACTGTACAACGTACCCATTGAACGCAGGGCCGGCAATAGCCGCAAGTTGCGATGCCAGATAGTAGAAACCCGTGTACGTGCCCAGTACCCGATCCGACGGTGCTGTGTCCACCACCATCGGCAGCGAGTTGATGTTAACCAACGCCCATCCCGCGCCGCCGATCGCCATAATAGGCCAGATCAGGGCGGCGCTACGGAGAAAGTAGTTCAAGAGTAACAATGCACCAAAGAGCGCCAGGCCCAGGATGATGGTCCTGCGGCGTCCCAACCGTGCTGCCACATACCCCGCCGGCACAGCGGACACCAGGAAGGCGAGCGAGGCCACTCCCATCAACAGGGGTGCCTGGCCGGCCGTAAGGCCCAGCTCACTCACTCCATAGGACGAGAGAAACGTCTCCACAGCATTATATCCAACAAACCAACTGAAGATCGCCCCCATCAACAACAGCAGACTGCGACGAGCCTCGGCAGGCACGGTCCGCACGCCGCGCACCCCCTCGAGGACCTCCACTCCCTCCCCCTGGGCCTCTTCTTGTCGTTCCCGTCGCTCCTTCACAAAGGAGAACAACATCGTCACCGCCAGAACCATCAGCAGACCACCAAACAGGAAAGGGACACTCCTGCCCAGCCCGTAGAGCAGGCCACTAGCCACGGTCGCCAACAGCGTTCCCAACCCTCCCATCAGGTTGATGATACCGTTCGCCTGCGAGCGCAACGGGCTAGGCGTCAGATCTGGCATCAGCGCGATCACCGGCGTGCGGAACGCCGCCATGGCCGTCAGGAACACCCCTACAGCTACCAGAAAGAGCAGCAACTGTGAGCGCAGGGCACCCCGCACACCCGATAGCTCAGGCGGGATCATGTTGACCGCGACAGGGATCAAGATAAAGGCAATAACTGCAATGGGTGCGCCAACCAGGATGAAAGGCATACGGCGACCGACCCGAGTCCAGATACGGTCCGACCAAACGCCGATGATCGGTAATAGAAAAAGAGCCACGATGTTATCCAGCGTCATCAGGACACCAGTGATACCAGCCTCAAAGCCAAACCCCAATTCGCCCTGCACATCGAACTTGGGGTTCCCAGCCTGCAGAAAAATCGGAACGTAGGTGTTATAGATTGTCCAAAGGACACTGATGCCAAAGAAGCCGAAGCCAATCAGCAGAGTCCGACCGTAGTTCAATTTGGACTTCTCCACGCCTGCCTCCCTTAGGTGTCAGATGATATGAACAGAGCGCTCACAGAGCATGTCTCAGTAGCGTATCGAGACAGATGTCCCGATCTCAGCCCAGTTGTAGAGGAGCTCAGCCTCATGAGTCCCCAGCACGACGCAGCCATAGGAGACTGGCGTACCCAGGTAGCCCTCCCAAAGCACCTGTCCGTTGGAGAGGATCGGGAGCGCGTGGATCCCATTCTCCAAGGATCCAGCCCAGTAGATGCCCAGCCAATGAGGCATCCAGATATTCCATGTCGCCCCATAAGCATTGGGGACCTTGCTCTGAACACGGTACTCGCCAACTCGCGTGTAATAGGGAGCAGCGCCAGTCGACGCCACAAAGGAGAAGACCAGTTGATCCCCCTCATACGCGTATAGATGTTGCTCGGAGAGATCCACCACAATCAGTTTCCCGGCCCCAGCCACCACCGGCTCCGCCTGGTTGCTCAGGCGGAGAACCTGGCCCACATAGATCATAGAGGGATTGGCGATCCCATTGAGTTGAGCCAGAGCGTAGACCGTTGTACCGAACCGGGCCGCGATCCGTGCGAGGGTATCCCCGCGATGGACCGTGTAGGTCGCGGGCACGGAGTGTGGACTGGGGGTCCCCGT
>CAYLRT010000007.1:13471-26919 GCA_964385885.1 uncultured Anaerolineales bacterium
ACCGAAGGCACTACATGCGTCTTGGCACCGGGGATCACCAGCCGTTGGCCCACGTAGATGTGTACGGTGGTCAGATGATTGGCCACACGGATCGCATCCACCGTTGTACCATAGTAGAGAGCAATGCGAAACAGGTTCTCACCTGGCCGCACCGTGTGGATCACCAGGCCCTGAGCCCTGCCAGGTAGCGTCGAAGCCGCCAGCAGGACGGTAAGCAGCAAGGCCACGTAGATTCCCCTACCCCAACGCATTGCGAACGCTCCTCACACCCTCAGTGGGTGGCACACGCGATACAGGGGTCAAAAGCCCGCACCACCCGCCCCACTGCCGCCTCAAGTTCCAACTCGACGCGATCCGGCTTGACATAGCGCTTCGCCGCCACCCGTAACGCGCGCTCAATAGCTAGCAGATTGTGTACCGTGGGGATCACAAACTTTGCGCTGGCAATCCTTCCATCCTCAACCCTGTAGTGGTGGATAAGAGGCCCTCGAGGCGCCTCGACCAACCCGAAACCCTCGCCATCGCGGGGTCTGTATGGCACACTGGTCTCCGGCTCATCAAGGGGCATCTCTAGCAACTGCATGGCTCGCTCAATCGCGTAGACCAGTTCGATGCCCCGCGCCAGATCGAACAGCATAATCGCGTGAGCCGGTCGGCCAAAGGCGGTGTGGAACCTCCGAAGATATTCGTTAGCCCGGGGGGTACCCAGATCTCGGACCAGGTTAGCACGGGCGAGGCTATTAGCCCGCATAACCTGGCCGTGGAAGCTCGTCTGCCCAGCGTAGCTGTAGTCCGAGGGCTCCATAGTCAGGAACTCACGGTAACGCGAAGGAGGAAAGACCGCACAGACATCGCCCTCCTCACAGCCGAACACTCGAATGACCTCACCGTAGTAATTGGGGCGAACCGCCTCCACGGAGGCGATATAACAGGCAGGGGCATCATCGCCCCAGGTGCCGAGGCGCTCCCCCATGGCCAGGGAGCTCTCCCAATAATAGTCCACCAGGTCCATGGCAATGGGAAGCGCCCACTGAAGTTCCTGATACATTGTCTCGGCGGCCTCGGCAGGGATCCCCGACGTCACACCACCGATGACCGCCTTGATAGGATGGATGAACTGGCCACCCGCCAGGGTGATCAGATGCGTTCCTACTTGCCGAACCTGGAGGGCCCGCGTCTTGATCCGCGTTATCTCTCCACCGGACGCCGGGCTGTCATCCAACTCAAAGATACTATCGATCCCCAGCCGATCAGGCATGGTGAAGATGAAAAGCGAGGTGGCCTGATTCTGAAGTAATTGCCCCAACATCAATAGCTCACGGATCTGTAAGGCCACCGGAGGCGGCTCGACGCCGTAGATATCCTCGAGCGCCTTCACCGAGGCCACATGGTGGGCCGTTGAGCACACCCCACAGATACGAGGCACGATAACCGGCATTTGTTCAGCCGGGGCATCAAGGACGAAGTACTCAAAGCCCCGAAACTCAGTAGCCTGGAAATAGGCGTCCACTACCTCTCCATGTCGGACCTCAATCACGACACGGGCATGGCCTTCAACTCGACTCAGTGGGATCATGATCGTCGCCATCTCACAACACCTTTTCCTTGGGGCGCTTACGGCCCTCATCGCCGGCGTAATCCGCGAACTGGAACAGGAACAACGCCAACTGAGGTGTGCGTAGGGCTGCGTCGATCTCCTCCTCAGGAATCTCAGTCATCGAGCGGAAGACACGCTTGATGCTGGTGAACCAGGCCGCCGACTCCCGCTCAATGAGCACATCGGAGGGCCCTCGGCACCCGACACACGGATGCCCTGCCCTGGGACAGGGCGCACGACATCCCCCCCGCGTTGAGGAGCCCACACAAAGATAGCCCTGGTTGATCAGGCAGATGTCTGGTAACACCTTCCCCTGCTGAAAGCCAACCAGATGCTGAGGTTTCATGTCGCGCAGCTTGGTACGCCCGCACTCCTGACACACAACCTTCGAGGCCTTGAAGGTGCCATCCGCCTGGAGCACGGCCATGAACAGTTCGGGCGTCGGTGGGCATCCCGGCAGGTAGAGGTCCACATCAACATAGCGATCGATGGGATGCGACTTGGGAAGCAGGCGGGGCACCCGGTGACGGTTAGCCTCGGCCAGGAACAACTCCCGCACCTCATCCCGATCCCCCAGGTTTGCCACGCCACCGGAGACCGAGCAGGTCCCTGCGGCAACCACCCGGCCCGCCCGTCGCACAGCGCGGCGCAGCATGTGGAGGTCCTCGTCAGTACGCACCCCGCCACTGACCAGCAGGATATCAACCTCCGGCATATCATAGGCCGAGACCACAAGGGGCATATAGACCAGGTGATAGCGGTCGACCCAGGCATCAGCGTTGATGAGCGACACCTCACACCCTGCACACCCAGAAAGCTGAAGGACTGCAAACCGTTTCATGGTTCTCCTCATCAGCGACATTGGGAAATACAGCTCACGGACTCTCCTGCCGCGACGCCCAGCAGTGTACGCCAGGACCGCCGTCCGCACAAGTCGACCCGACTCTGAAAACCGCGAGTGACATCCCCACACCGTGCCTACAGGGGATTGCCCTCCCGCCACACCTGGTGCCGGACAAGACCTCAAGCGAGCGTCAACACAGTTGCAATCGTTTTGGTTGTGGCGCTCTCATCCAGTGCTATACTGAGCCTTAGATGTAACTCTCTTTCCCCCCGGCAGAGAGTGTCAGCGATGGTTCACATCGGCGATGGTTCACATCGGTGCTCGATGGGAGATGAAAGACGCGATGGATAAGCAAGAAGAGGGCGTACGCAAGACTCTGTCCAAGCGGATCAACTGGGTGATGCTACTGGTCTTGAGTGTACTGACCGTGATCACAGTGTCCTCCTTCCTGAGAGCATGGCGCATTCAGCAGGCTCTGCGGCGCGACGTGGAGGAGCTGGAACCGTTGCTTACGACGGCGCTGGCGCAACAGAAAGCACTGGAGGCCACCCTGGCCTACGTCCAGACTGATGCCTACGTTGAATCATGGGCCAAGGGCCGAGCGAAGATGACTCTGCCCGGGGAGACCCTGGTGATCCCCGTCTTCGTAGGAGCTACGCCCACACCTGCATCCACACCGCTGTCCCTTCCCCCTGCGACACCCACGCCCGAGCCGTCGGTCTCACCGTTCGCTCGCTGGTGGCAGGCTCTGCTGGGTCAGTGAGCCGATGCTGGGGCGCTGATCCGATTCTGATTGCGATGTCTATCTCCTCTGGTGATCCATCGATGTTGAAGGCAGCCCTGGCGGTTGCCGTCGCGACCGCCCGTGAGGCCGGGGCGTTGGTCCGCGAGGGGTTTAGCGCCCTGGGAAAGGTGGATTTCAAAGGGACAGTGAATCCCGTCACCGAGACCGACCTGGCAGCGGAGCGTCTCATCCTCCAGCGGTTACACGCACACTTCCCTACCCATCGGATCCTGGGCGAAGAGTATGGAGAGACCAAAGGCGGCGATGTAGATGCGGATCCAGCGTCCCCCAAGTGGTTCATTGACCCCCTCGATGGCACGAACAACTTCGCCCATGGGTTCCCACACTTCGCCATCTCCCTGGCGCTACAGGTCGAGGGCACGATGGTCATAGGCGTGATCTATGATCCCATGCGCGACGAGATGTTCACAGCACGCCGCGGTACTGGGGCAACGTGCAACGGGAAACCGATCCATGTCTCTGCCACCTCGAGGTTGCAGGATGCTTTCCTGGCCACGGGGTTCCCCTACGACCGACGCGTCGCGGCCTCGAACAACGTGCAGACTCTGGACCACTTCCTGCGCCGTTCACAGGGCGTACGTCGGGTCGGTTCTGCTGCCCTCGACCTGGCCTATGTCGCCTGCGGACGGTTCGACGGCTTCTGGGAGCCCCGTCTCAGCCCATGGGATGTGGCAGCCGGCGCCTTGCTGGTCGAGGAAGCTGGCGGACGTATCTCCGACTTCGAGGGCACCTGCACCCGGCTCTTCTCAGGTGAGGAGGTAGTCGCCAGCAACGGGCACATCCACCATGAGATGTTACAGGTGCTAAGGGAGGGCCCGGCAGCTCCCCATCCCGATTTTCCTCTCCTGCGGAACGACTAAGGACCTTCCCCACCGCAGTGATGGACCGGGTGCGCAGTGCGGTCCGCCAGCCATTGCTCGAGGGCATGGGTGATCCTACGGTCGGTGACGGCCATCGGCAGGTCAGCAAGCTCCGAGGGGACAACCCAGCGGAAGTCCTGACATTCCAGGCAGCGCGGCTCCCCGGCTATCAACTCAGCGATGAAAGCGTGGAGCGTGATACGAAAGTGGGTGTAAGCGTGCTGGATCACCGTCAGCAGTTGTCGGGCCTCCACTGTGATTGCCAGCTCCTCCTGTAGCTCGCGCTGTAACGTCTCGGGCAAGGTCTCCCCCGGCTCCCGTTTGCCTCCTGGAAACTCCCACAGTCCTCCCAGCATTGCCCCCGCAAGGCGGCGGGCAACCAGGACCTGCTGGGGAGTTGCAATGGTGGGGCGCAAGATCACTGCCGCTGCCACATCGTAGTGCGGCAGGGCCTTCCGCGACCGGCGCTGGGGATAGGCTTCGGGCTCTCCCCCCTGGTAGGCTCGACACAGGTCCTGCCAAGGACAAGAAGCGCAGAGGGGTGCACGCGGCAGGCAGAGTGTGGCGCCCAGTTCCATCAGAGCTTCAGTGAAAGATCCTGGGGTTTCGGCAGGGATCCACAGACACACGGCCTCCTCCAGTGTGCGGGTGCTGGGTTCGGAGATGGCAAGCACCCGGCTCATCACGCGACGGACATTGCCGTCAACCGCGGGGACCGGTAGGCCAAAGGCGATACTGGCAATAGCCCCTGCGGTATAGGCGCCAATGCCCGGCAAAGCACGGAGGGCTTTCACATCGGAGGGCAGCCGGCCTTGATGACGCCGCACCAGTTCTCGGGCAGCCTGATGGAGCATACGCGCCCGACGGTAGTAACCGAGCCCTTCCCACACGCGCAACACATCCTCCTGACTGGCCTGTGCCAATGCCTCAACGGAGGGGAAACGGGCCATGAAGCGCCGATAATATACCTCCACCGTCTTGACCTGCGTCTGCTGTAGCATCACCTCGGCTATCCAAACCCGGTAGGGTGTGCGATCGCGCCGCCAGGGTAGATCGCGGGCATGGCGTGCGAACCACGCCAGCAGGCGTTGGGGTGCTTCTTCCTGGTGCTGAAGGAGGTAGGCTTGCAGGTTCTCCTGCAGCTTCATAGAGCCAGATGTCCGTGATGTCCGGCTCACGGCTTCACGTTGGGGCTGGGTGGGGTGCGGTGCACCCATACCCACGTGCCAGGGTCGGCGCGGGTGCTGTAGGTGATCTTCTCGTCGGGCGACGCATAGGGTCGCGTCCAGGCGAAAAGCCACTTGGCATCCAGGATGGACAGGTTGACGCAGCCATGGCTGCGGGTGAAACCGAAGCTGTCGTGCCAGTAGGCTGCGTGCAAGGCATAGGCCTCAAAGAAATACTGCGTCCACTGGACGTCCTCGAGATAGTACCATAAAGGACTGGAGGGAGACGCATCCTGGTTACGCATGGGTGTAGTGGGGAGCTTGCCCCAGATACGCGACAGCACATCGGGTGTCCAGGTCCCAGGGCGCCCAGAGGAGACCAACGTGGCGAAGACCATCCGCTCCCCCTGATAAGCTGCCAGGGTCTGCTCGAAGGTATTGATCTCCAGCCATTTCTCACCGGGTTCTACACCTTCGGGTGGCGGATCCACATCCACGCGGGCGATGTACGACTGTTCGACCCATTGGTCAGGGCCAACCATATACCAGAGCTGCCCCCCCAATGGCTCCTGGCCGAAGATGGTGATACGATCGTAACGACGAAACGCCACATCGGCGCGCTCCGGTCCACCAGGCAGGCTCGAGGGTCGCACATCACGAATGATCCATCCAAAGGGATAACGCGGCTGCTCCGTCAGGATGACGCCATGAAACCGTGAGGGGCGAGCAAAGGCCAGGTGCTCAGCGCGAATGTACTCGTCGGTGTTGATCTCATACCAAAGCTGCCCTTCAAACTCCACCGAGCCCATCACGCTCACCCAGTTATCACCTGCCAGGAACTGGCGCAATGGAGGCAAACCAGCGGTGGCCTCAGCCGGGTGGCGGTAAGTCGGGGCAGGAAGCTTGCGTACATAGGCGTAGGTGTAGGGTGTAATGGCGTCCTCAGGGACTTCCATCTCCTCCACTGCCAACTCGGGCAGTGGGTTGGGCAGTGCTGCCCGCAGGAACTCAATACGTACCTGTCGGGCACCAGGCCCATAGGGTGGACATCGCTCAGGGTGGCGCAGCATCACGCTCCTTGGGCAGAGATACAAGTCGCCCACGTGTTCGGCGAACAGCACCCGTTCTATCTCTTGTGGGCGGATGATCCCTGAGGCGGCCAGGAGCGGCTCAGGGGAAAAACCCAACCACAGGAGAAGGAAAAACGCGACCAGCGCGATGCGGAACTGCCGCTGTCTGGACACATACAGATGTCCTCGATGAAATGCCTTGCCGGGCCCTGCCCTGGTCACACTCAAATGTCCCACACGATTATGCATTGCCTGCTCCCACACTATCAGAGGTTTTGGATCGAGCCTGATGCCGGGTGGGGCACAGGCGACGCGTATGCTTAAAGCACTTCATGTTATTCTACTACAGCAATCAGAATGTAACAAGCTTGTCATCAAATATCTTGTCTCCTATACTATAATGGGAACAGAACAGAGAGTGATGCGGCGTGGATATCATTCGTGATGCAGTCCGGCTAGTATCGCAGTCCCGTGGCGACCTGGTTTACTTCCTGGTCGTCCTCTTCGCATTACAACAGACGCTGACAGCAGCATTGGGCATCACCTCGACATCTCGGTCACATCCACTGGTGCGCCGATGGATGACCACCTCCATCATCCTCCTGGGTGGTCGGATCCTGTTGATCCTGCTGGGGCTGTTGGCGATCGCTGGGCTGCTCTCATCGCTCCACTGGATCACCCATCTCGAACGATGGCTCCTTATGACTGGGATCTTGTGGGTCATCTGGGCAGCGGCACTCGGCGCACATCCACATCGGGCTCAGACATGGGGGCTGATCGGACTGACATGCCTCAGTCTGCTGGGGTACGGCTACCTGGCCTTGATGGCCCCCCCCTGGGCGGCCTGGATGGAGTACCTGACGATAGCATTGGCCGTGGCGTTGGCGTTGATCCTGGCTGCCGTGAAACGCCCCTCGGCCTGGGAATGGCTCGCCGGAGCGATGGTCTTCTTCGGGCTGGGGGTCCTGGCCCAGTGGGTGTTAGGGGAGCCACAATCCCCGGTGGATGGGTGGATGCGGCTGGCATCGTTGGTGGGCTGGCCGGCTGTAGCCTTGCTGGCCCAACAGCAGTTGACCACGCTCTCAGCTTTTCCACCGGAGGCGGACATCCAATACGCTGCACGCCCTCCTCGGGCTGCCCTGCTGGCGGAGATGATCCGTGACATTCAACTGGCTCGCGATTTGGATGCCACGTTGATCCTGGCCTCATCCAAGCTGGCACAGCTCTTTGGAGTAAAAGTCTGTGCGATTGGGCTCTGCCAGGATGAAGCCTGCACCCAGATCCGCCTGGTGGCAGTTCAACCTCCAACGTCGGCACAGAGTGCGTCGCCAACCTTCGAGATCGAGGCCTTCCCCTCCCTAGGCCAGGCCCTGTCGCAGGGGCAGCCCCTGGCGCTACACGAGCTGGATGAGGAAGCAACGCGGACGTGGGCTCAGGCCTTGGGGCTGGACGAGCCGCCGGAGGCACTGTGGCTGGTGCCGTTGAGCGAGCCTACCCGCAAGGTGGGAGTCCTGTGGCTGGGCAATGGCCTTGGGACCCTCGAGTGGAACACAGAGACTCAAGCGGAAGTCGCGCAGGTGGCTGAAGTGATGGCCATATCCATCGCACGGTGCCACGAGACCCCGACCTCCCTTGAGACTGAGTTCGCTGAGGGAGCAGCAGCGGAGGCCGAGCCGCACTGGCAGCAGGAGCGCGCGAAGTTCCTCCTGGCCCTGGAGAGGGCCAAAAAACAGATCGTCACCCTTAACCAGCGTATCCGCGTCCTGGTCCAGGAGATCAAGACCCGGGATGAGGAAATCCTGGCGCTGAACACTGAGCTGGAGTCGCGGAAGCCCACAGTCTCGGATGCCGAGCTGGCGGTTTGGCAGAACGAAGTACGCAACCTGGCCGACGAGCGTCAGGCACTGGTGCAGCAAATTGAGGACCTGACCTCCGAGCGCGATGCCCTGCTGGAGGAGCGAGGCCGTCTGAACGAGGCATTGGCTGAGGTGAAGCGCGAATGGGCGCAGATCGATGAACATCGGACCCAGTTGGAGCAAGAGCTTCAGCGATTGCGCTCCGGGGCCTCAGACGATGCGCCTGAGGCCGACCACGCAGAGAAGGCCGTTGTAGGACCGGTGGGATTAGTCGTCGCCGATCAGGATGGTCAGATCCTGTCGGCCGATGCCCTGGCGTGTCAAATGCTGCAACTACCTCAGGAGCACGCGGTGGGCACATCACTTCGTGAGGTCTATCCTGAGCCCGAGTGGGGCCAGACAGTGGAAGCGTTGCTCTCCTCAGAGGAGGAGGCGCCGCCGCGGGCTCATCTTACCCTCTCGCTGAATGAGCACATCCTTGAGGCGGAGCTTACAACCCTGCGGAACCGTGACGGCCAGGTAGATGGAGTCGTCGTGACGTTGTGCTCGTCGGAGAGGATGGTTGAGCACCATGAGGCAATCATAGGGTTAGTCAACGAGTTCCGCACGCCCATGACCGCGATCACTGGTTACACCGATCTGCTTCTGGGGGAGCAGGGAGGTATTCTCACCGAGATGCAGCGGAAGTTTGTGGAACGTATCAAAGCCAACGTGGAGCAACTCAACTATCTTCTGAACGACCTGGTCCAGGCGACCTTCTCGCCAGATGCACGGCCGATGGTCCTTGCGCCGGAGCCGGTCAATCTGGCCGAGATCATTGAGGAAGCCATCATGAGGTTGGAGGCACGCTTCCGCGAGCGCAAAGTAGCGGTGCAGCTTGATCTACCCTTCGAGTTACCCCGGGTACGTGCGGACCGTGACAGCCTCTACCAGATCATGCTCCACCTTCTGTCCAACGCAGTGCTGTGTTCAAAGGAAGGCACCCAGGTCGTCATCAGTGCGCGCGAGGAGTCCTTTGCTGAGAACAACCATCACCTCAAGATCTCGGTGACAGATACCGGCGGGGGAATCTCGCCAGATGACTTTCCCCGCGTCTTTCGCCGTCACTACCGTGCCAATCAGCCCTTGATCCAGGGGATGGGCGAAACAGGCATAGGGATGGCGATGGTCAAGACCCTGGTGGAGGTCAACGGCGGGCGCGTATGGGTAGAGAGCGAGGAGGGCGTGGGAAGTACCTTCAGTTTCCTGCTTCCAGTGGAACCTGAGGTGACCGAACATGAAGAGTAACGGGCCGGGGCTTCTGAAGCTCCTGGGGGTGGTGCTCATCGGGTTGTTCTGCCTGGCGATGGTAGTGGGGAGCATCCTGTTGACCCGGGTCGATGAGCTGCTCCAGGCCCGTCCGCCGCGTGCCACATACCTCCTGCCCACGCCGACGCTCTTTCCCACCCGCATCTCGGAGGCGGTAACCGCCCAGCCCCCGGCCACAGGCACGCCAACAGCTACACCTGTGCTGGGGAGCCCGGATACCAGCACGCCCACGGCGGTGCCCGTGAGGACAACCCCAACTCCGGAGACGACTCCCTGTGTCCCTCCAGATGGGTGGGTCCCCTACCAGGTGCAGGAGGGAGACACGCTCTTCACACTGGCGGGGCTGGGACGGACCAATGTGCAGGCCCTGCTCGATGCCAATTGCCTGCCTAGCGCGCGTCCCTTGGTCGTCGGGGAGACGTTTTACCTGCCGGCGGTTGCCCTGACCACCCCCACACGGGTGGTCTACGTCTGTGGCCCGCCAGCAAGCTGGCGTCCGGTGGTAGTGCAGCCTGGCGAGACGCTTTACACCCTGGCGGTGCGCTACGGGACGACCGTGGCTGCCATCCAACAGGCCAATTGCCTGACAGGCGACCTGCTGTATGCCGGTCAGGCCCTCTATCTTCCGCCCTACATCGTAGTGCCGCCCACAGCCATAGCCACTGCGACAGCCACTGCTACATCAACACCCACCAACACCCCCACGCCTACCCTGACCCCGACACCCACCGCTACGCCGACTAACACTCCCATTCCGTCTCCTACCCCCACGCCCACCGAGACCCCAGTGCTCATCCCGACCTGGACACCTGTACCGTGGCCGATCCCCACCGAGGCTCCCAGACCGACGCCTTCGCCGACGTCGACCGGTCAGCCTACGCCTACCTGGACACCCACACCCACTGCCACGCCGCCGGCCGTGACGCCTCCCCCGACAGCAACCTGGACTCCCACACCCACATGGACACCTACCCCGACCGCTACGGCTGAGATAGATCCCTAAACAAGGAATCACAACATAGAGAGGCCATCCCGTGGGCCACGGGCTGGCCTTATGCGGTCAAAGGTGCCTGTTTCATCACCCTTCCGGTGCGTCATCTGATGTTGGCGGCGATTTCATTTACGTCATCCCTATGAAGACATCCCTGTATGCAATCTCCCTCCCCATGCACATGGGGAGGGAGACACAGGCTGAGGCAGGATAGAAGATTAGCTCTCCCATCACTGTCGCACGAACTTGACGGCGTCGAAGCCGATCAGGCGTGTGCGATAGGGCTCATACGTCACATCGGATAGCGAGACATAATCGGTGCTGGTACCTGTAAAGCTGTATGTACCCAGAGAGACCCATTGCCCACCTGTGGTGGACTGATTCACAATCCTCAGCGTGTACCCACCGGCATGCCGTATCCAATAGCGAGCGTGAGAGGTGGTGGTGTACCAATAAGGGACGTAGACGAAGACCTCATACCAACCCGCCTGCAACGAAGGATACCAGCGCGCCCAGTTGTAGTAAGGCTGCACAGAGTAGTTATTGTAGGTCCACACCATGCGTCCGTTGTAGCCGTCGGTGGTTACATAGCGCCACCCCGCCGTTGCGCCACCAGTGACAAAACCGGGGTCGGTATCATCCACGATCACGACGCCGGCCTCTGGAGGTGTGGTCCCATTCTGGGTCCAGGACAGCTTAACAACGGCCAGCCCTCCCCTCTCATAGTACTGTAGCTCAATGGGTACAGGCCCGCCGGGCAGGTAGATCTGCCCGGTATAGGTGGTGGCTGGTTGATCATACCACGCATCGATCAACAGGTGGCCGTTGACCCACAGCCGGGCACCGTCATCCACAGTCAAGGAGAAAGTGTAGGTCCCAGCAGACAGATCTGGGCTCTGGGTCCAACGGACTGAGAAGTCATCAGTGTTGACCACGCCTGGCTGTGGTGAACCGTCGCCCCAATCGTAGTCGATGGCCACTTCATTCCGGGTCAACACAGGCGTCCCGCTCAGAGTCACGTTGTTGTAATAAACGGCCTGCCAGTTAGCCGGGGCGGGCGGGGATCCCTTGGGATACCACTGCACCTGGGCCACGGCCTGTCCCGTCTCCTCGAAATACTCGACCTTGAGCAGGTGGTGCCCGGAGCCCAGATAGTGATCGGCGTAGTAGGTCTGGGCTGGGTGAACGGTCCACTGGTCAATGATCAGCGTGCCGTCGACCCAGACGCGGATACCATCGTCGCTGGTGACCTTGAACTCATAGGTGCCAGGGGTAACCTCGATGTAGCGCATCCAGCGAGCAGAAAAGTGATCGGCCTGCACAGCGGCGTCTGGGGAGCCAGAGCCCCAGTCATAGTTGAGATCAGGCTCGGCGCGTGTCAGAACTGGCAGGCCCGACAGACTGGTGTTGTTCCAATACGCAGCCTGCCAGTTGGGGTCTGAATGCTGCGGTGTGACGATCCCCTGGGCGCTGACCGGTAGAGCCAGCATCAGTAGGAGCGTCAGCAGGGCCAATATGGCTGTCACTCTGCCTCTCATACTCTTTCCTCCTGCGATTCCTGTGACCTGGATGGTCTTCTCAATGAACACTATGTCACCTCTATACAAGAGAAACGTTGGAGGCACACGCAAAGTTCCCCTCATGCAGAGGTCTGTCGAACCACTACCTTCATAATGACATAAGTTACGTTGCATGTGCGTTACGACCCCATAACATTTACATAATGGGGCATCCTGGTTCCCAAGGCCGACGGCGGAGACAAACCACCGGTCTGTCGTCACTCCTGCCGTAGATGTGCGTCGGCTGGGCAAGCGCGGATGGCTGGCTTATAATTGACTAGCGAATCGCTGGCCTACCCAGCCAGGGCCGGGCGTCGGCACAAGGAGAGAGAAACCATCCTTTACATGTACATGGGGAGGTGAAGCAGTGGCATACGGGTATCACGGGAAGATCCTGCACGTGGATCTTACAGCAAGGACGCTTTCGATCGAGACACCCGATGAAACGTTCTACAGGACCTATATGGGCGGTAGCGCGATGGGCGCCTACTATCTGCTTCGGCACACGCCGCCGCATGCCGATCCCCTGGGGCCAGAGAACACCCTGAGCCTGATGGTCGGTGTGATGACCGGTGCCCCGATCTCCGGACAGTCACGGGTGGCCGCCGTGGCCAAGTCACCCGTTAGCGGTCTGGCCGACGAATCGGCTGCCGGAGGCTTCTGGCCGGCGGAGCTCAAGTTCGCGGGCTTCGACGGAATCGTGATCCATGGCAAAGCCGACGTCCCCCTCTACCTGTGGGTCCATGACGGAGAGGCCGAACTGCGGGACGCCACACACCTGATGGGGCGTTTCACCGCCGACGTGGAGGACATACTGCGCGAGGAACTGGGTGATCATCGGCTCCAGGTGCTGCAATGTGGGCCGGCGGCCGAGCGCGGGGTGCGCTTTGGGGCCCTGGTCAACAACGCGAACCGGGTAAACGGCCGTGGCGGCATGGGCACAGTGATGGCCGCCAAGAACCTCAAAGCGGTAGCCGTGCGGGGGCGGATGCGACCCAAGCTAGCCGACTCGAAGACAATACGTGATCTGGCGCGTTGGGGAGCGGAGCATGTGAGCGAATCAGGCGTCGCGGGATATAAGCGGCTAGGCACCGCGGCCCTGGTGCTCTCACAATCGAAAACGGGTGGTCTCCCCACCCGCAACTGGGCCAGCGGCACCTTCGAGGAGGCTGAGGCAATCAGTGGTGAACGGATGGCCGAGACGATCCTCAAGGACGTGGACACCTGCTATGGGTGCGTGGTGCGCTGCAAGCGAGTGGTAGAGATCGCCTCGGGACCCTACCAGGTGGATCCGCGCTATGGCGGCCCAGAATATGAGACGTTGGCCAGCCTGGGATCCTACTGCGGGGTGGGTGACCTGGCAGCGATCGCGCGGGCCAACCAACTCTGCAA
>CAYLRT010000007.1:27019-35860 GCA_964385885.1 uncultured Anaerolineales bacterium
GTGGTGGCGGTCAAGGGGCGGGAACTACCCGCCCACATGCCGCAGGTCAAACGAACCATGGCCCTGCTCTACGCCGTGAACCCGGGAGGAGCCGACCACACAGTCTGCGAACATGATACCTCCTATAGAAACTTCTCTGAAGGAATCGCGGCACTGGGCCTGCTGAACCCGCAGCCCTCCACGGTTCTCAACCCCGAAATGGTGCGCTATGCGGTGTATTCCCAGACCATGATCAGCGCGTTGGATTCGGTGTGCCTGTGCAAGTTCGTCTTCGGGCCTGCCTGGCAACTCTACAACCTCGACCAGTGGCTTCAGGCACTGCGGGCAGTCACCGGATGGAATATCACTTGGTGGGAGCTGATGAAGGTGGGCGAGCGCCGTCTCAACATGTTGCAAGCCTTCAACGCTCGGGAGGGTGCGGGCGCTGACGTAGATTCGCTGCCACCTAAGCTCACAATTCCCCTCAAGGGGGGACCTACCGACGGCTACGCGGTGACCCGCGAGGAGTTCGAGGCAGCCCGCGCGCTTTACTACCAGATGAGAGGATGGGATGAGGCTGGTCGCCCCACGACGGCCAAGCTCTATGAGCTCGGCCTGGGCTGGCTTGTGGAGCTGCTGGGCACGTAGGCCTTGCCCCACGGCGCAATCCAATGGGGTGTCCGGGGCCGGACACCCCAGACGTTACCCCCGCCCGGTTCCTGAGGGTGCCCTGTTCACTCAGTGAGGACAGAACCGCCAGTCTGGATGGTCGCTTTCGATGCCGATGCCTGTGTCAGCGTAATGTTGTGCACGACCTGCCGAAGCTGTTGCCGTCGCTCCGGAGAGAGCGGAGCTACCGGGGCACGGGCCGGACCCACCGGCAGCCCGAGCATTATCATGGCCTCTTTGACCACGCCAGGAAATGTCCCCAGGCCGAACGCATGGCGGAGCGGCGCCAACTGTGCCTGGGCCAGCCGCGCCTCTGTCCAGTCGCCGCACCGCCATGCTTCATAGATGCGGACAATCAATTCCGGCACCACATTCGCCGTGGCGGCGATTGCGCCGCGTGCCCCCATCATCAATCCTGCCAGGATGAGTGTGTCACGACCCATCAGCACGGCGAAGTCCTCGTCGGTGCGCCGGATGTATTCCAGCGTCAAGCTCAGATCTCCGCTCGAGTCCTTGACCCCCACAATATTGGGGTGCTCGGCCAGGTGTGCAACGGTCTCAGGGGCCAGGTTCACACCCCCTGTGCGACCCGGGTTGTTGTAGAGCAAGACGGGCAGCGAGGTGGCGTCGGCGACAGTGAGATAGTGACGGATGAGCTCATCCTGACTCGGATGGATGAAATACGGCGTGATGAGCGAGACAGCATCAACACCGACCCGCTCTGCCAGTTTGGTCAGGATGACGGCCTCACGGGTGGTGATGGCGCCGGTGCCAGCATACACTGGCACACGCCCCCGAGTAGCCGCGACGGCCGTCTCCCACACGCGCTGTCTCTCATCGCGTGTCAGAGCATAGGCCTCACCCTGACTGCCCGTGGCGAAGAGCCCGTGCACACCTGCGGCGATCAGATGATCCGTCAACTTCGACAGAACCTCCAGGTTCAGGTCCTCGTCGGCCCTCATGGGGGTCACCATCGCCGGTATTATGCCCTCGATTTTGATGGTCATGGTCTCTCCCTGAGATGTATGTGCCCGCTACATGCTATATCCTACCCCTGCCTGTGTCTCTGTCCACGTCGAAGACAGTCTCTCGAGGCCCCTCACTGGACTGCGACCCAGGGAGGCCGCTTTGCGTCTCCTCTGCGGTCCGGACTCACTGCACGCCGAGAACGTGGACGCGTCAAAATCGATGAAGCTTCCGTGACCTCCGCGGTTGAACACGGTCTACCCTCAATCTGGGTAGACCCTGCCGCTTGGTCATCAGGCCATCTGGTGTATGATCTGCGCCGGAGGTATATTCCGTGAGCAACATCATCAAGGAGAAACTTGCCCGAGGCGAGGCAACGGTCGGCACCTGGACGATGATCGGCCATCCAGCGGTGGCAGAGATCCTTGCCCAGGCTGGATTTGACTGGGTGGTGCTGGATGTAGAACATGGCATCATGGACTGGCCACGCGTTCTACCCCAGGTACAAGCGGTCCAAGGCGAGGGGTGCGCGGCAATCTGCCGTGTGCCGGCACTGGCGCCGGAGTATTTCAAGTGGGCCTTGGACCTGGGGGTGGAGGGGGTAATGGTGCCTTTCATCCGCACACCAGACGAGGCGCGTCAGGCAGTAGCGTATGCCAAATACCCACCGGTTGGGGTTCGGGGCGTCGGCATATGCCGGGCGCATGGCTACGGCGCGCATTTCCAGGCCTATGTGGATCGCGCCAATGAGGATACCCTGGTGGTCCTGCAGATCGAGCACATCGACGCTGTGAACGCCATCGAGGATATCTGCGAGGTCCCGGGGATCGACGCGGTGTTTGTGGGCCCCTATGATCTGGCAGGTTCCATGGGTCTGATGGGCCAGATGACCCACCCAGCGGTAGAGGAGGCTGTGGCACATGTGCTGGCTGCGGCCCAGGCCACGGGGGTGGCGCCCGGTCTACTGCTTGCCGAGCCCAAACCAGGCGAGATCGCCGCGCGCATCGCCGAAGGCTTCCGTTTCTTGGCGGTGGGATTGGACACACTGTTTCTGGTGCGTGCCACACAGGCTCTGGTGGCCCAGTGGCGGGCCGATGCTGCGTCATTGGCTGCGACCGATACTGGCAAGCACAGTTGACCTTTTTCCCTGGAGAGTGAAGTCATGTGGATTTGGATCCTCGGTTTTCTGGTAGCCGTCGCCGCTTTTACGTTGATGACCTACGTGACGTGGCGCTGGGTAGGTAAGTACATCCAGCGGATGATCACAGAACGTCTGCAAGCCATAGAGCAGATCGTCAACCACGAGCAGGTACCGACAGCTTGGCTGCGGTCCTATCGCAAACGCGCCACCAAACTGATCGCGGCCGGCGCCACGGATCGTCAGATCACGCAACTTTCGCACATCGCTCGCAAGCGCTGTCTGGCAAATGTGAAGGACCTGATGCACTACGTGCACGATGCGGGAATCACCGATACTCCAGATACCAAGCGGCTGGTGCTGACGAAACTCAAAGAGCAATCAGAGCGATGGCGTGATGACGACGCCTGGGATGAGCTGGTGGATCTGCGGGCCCCTGAACCTCCGCCCGTGCACGATGCAGAAGCGGACGCATCATGAACCGTCGATAGCCTACGATCAACTACTCTGGGAGGAGGTGTGCCAGACCATGACTGGACATCCCAATGTTCTCTTCATCGTGTCAGACCAGCACAACGCCAAGGTTCTGGGCCACAAGGGCCACCCAGATGTCAAGACGCCGAATCTGGATCGGATGGCGGCTGAGGGCGTGCGCTGCGATTGTGCCATCACCCAGAACCCTATCTGTACCCCCAGCCGCGTCTCTTTCCTGTCGGGGCAGTATTGTCACAATCATGGCTACTATGGCCTCAACGGTCCCAACCCCGGCGGGCTGCCCAACGTCTTGGGCCACTTCCGAGGCGCTGGATACCTGACGGCGGCCCTGGGCAAGATCCACTGCCCGGCCTACTGGGTGGAGGATGTATGTGACATTTTCCATGATACCTGTGGCACCAGCATTGGTGGCCGCTCCGCGGCCTATACCGCTTTCCTGCGCGAGCGGGGCAAGGAACATCTCGAGGATCATGGGAGCCTGCCTGAGTTCGGCGAGCAGGGCCGGCAGAGCATGGAGGGTCGGCCCTCCCCATTGACCTTCGACGAGGCCCAGGAGGGCTGGATCGCCAACCAGGCAATCGCAGCGATGCAGAGAGCGATAGAAGAGGATCGACCGTTCTTCGTACACGCCAGTTTCCCCCGCCCCCACCAGTGCACATCACCCTGTCAGGAGTTCTGGGACCTCTACGATGAAAGCGCCCTGACCCTGCCCCCAAACGCCAATTACGAGATGGTGGGCAAGGCACCCCACCTCCGGCGCACTGCGGAGCGCTGGCGGCAGGGCGACTGGACCCTGTTTGAGCCACGTACCTTTGAGGCTGGGCGCCTGAGAAAACTGCATGGCTACTTAGGCGCCATCAGTCAGGTCGATGCCGCCGTCGGGCGGATGCTGGACTTCCTGCGCCACGCGGGGCTGGCAGAGCAGACCATCGTGGTCTACACGTCCGATCACGGGGATTACGCGGCGGAGCATGGTATTATGGAGAAGGCGCCCGGCATCTGCAGTGACGCCATCACCCGTGTCCCTCAGATCTGGTGGGCGCCCGGCCGGATCAGGGTAGGGCATGTCGTCACGGAGATCGTGGAGTCAGTGGATCTTCCGGCGACGCTCTGCGCGCTGGCCGGCCTGCCTGCGCTTGAGACGTCGGATGGGGTCTCGATCGCCCACCTGTTACGTGGCGAACAGGGCCCTGTCCATCGCGTGGGGGTCACCGAGTTCGCCTGGTCCAAGAGTGTACGAAAGGGGCCGTATCGATACGTTTACTATCCGCCCGAGATGTTCGCCGATACCTACCCAGACGGTTTCGGAGAGCTCTACAATCTTGAGGATGACCCATGGGAGATGCACAACCTCTACTTTGACCCTGCCTACCAGGACGTGGTGCAGGAGATGCAGATAGAGCTTCTCAACTGGCTGGTTACGACCACCCGCCCCAAGACCGTCCTGGGTGTGAACAGCCACGCGACGTTCGAGAGCCGGCAATCGGTAGAGCGGTATCGCTGTCAGGTGAACGCCGATGGCAAGATCCATCCGTCCCTGTCGCTCAAAGGACGCACGATCAACTATCTGTAGGATGGTGTAGAAAGAGATGCGGGAACTGCGACCTGATACGTCAGAGGTGACCTCGGCCGCGGCTTTGCAGCAGATGGTGGATAGCCTGGGCGAAGCCGGCGGGCGCATTGTGTTGCCCGCGATGGAGCTGGAGATGGACCGCGGGATCGCGCTGGGTCCCAACGTGGAGCTCGTAGGGCAGGGGCGGTCGACGGTCCTGCGCAAGGCCCCTGGGCGCATCTACCCGCTCGCTGGTTATCATAACTATGGCATGCGCGATGTCCCGCTGATCTTCACCGACGGCCTGGAGCCTGGTATGACCGTCGCCA
This sequence comes from uncultured Anaerolineales bacterium, assembly GCA_964385885.1. Lineage (GTDB taxonomy): Bacteria > Chloroflexota > Anaerolineae > B4-G1 > SLSP01 > PWVB01. The sequence goes on from CAYLRT010000007.1 coordinate 32,148, forward strand.
TCCGCGATGATGTCGCGGGCTGTTTCGGCGAGACGTTCGCCCGTATCACCTGGGTGGACAGCCCCTGGGTTGGGCTCGACCGGGGGTTGGAGTCGGACTACCACGCCGACCAGAATCCGGTTCTGGTCACGGCGTTTCCGCTGATCTATGGTCTCGATGTGGCGCACGTGGCCGTTCGGGGGCTGACCCTGGACGGCAACCTGCCTGCCCAGCCAGCGGGCATCGGTGCTTGTCGTGGCGCGGCGCTCTACTTCCTGCGCAGCCACCATGTGACGGTGGATGACGTGGTTATCGCGGACTTTGCCGGTGAGGGGATCGGGTTCCAGATGTGCAGCCACCTGACGTTCACGCGCTGCCAGGCCGTGCGTAACAGCGGCAACGGCTTTCACCCCGGCGCAGGCAGTACGGCGGTCCGTTTCGAGGGCTGCCGTGCCGAAGGAAACGGGGCCGCGGGCTTCTTCTTCTGTGTGCGCGCCAACCATATCACGGTGTCGGGCTGCGATTTCGTCGACAACGCAGGGCCCGGCATCTCCATCGGTACCCGCGACAGCCACAACCTCATCGAGGCGTGTCGCGTGACGGACAACGGAGGCCCAGGGATTCTCTTCCGGGAGACACGGCGGCCCGTGGCAATGACTCAGGTGGCCATACGCGGTTGCGAGATCCGCCGCAACGTCCAACATGGTGGCGTGGGAGAGGTGACCGTGCTGGGCGATGCACATGCTGTGACGCTTGAGGGGAATCTGATTGTCGGCTCAGAGAACAGGGAGACCACCGGCGTTTTCGTTGCGCCGACAGCCACCACCATCTGGCTGGCGGACAATCAGATCACGCACTGTTTCCCTCCCGTCGCCGCGGACCCTGCCAGCCTGGTAGCGGGCGATCCGGTGTCGAAGTGTGGCGCGGAGGCCGTGCAGCCCGTGGATTTCCGTCATCTTGGCATTGTAGTCAAACCTGCATGATAGCATAATAGAGATGCACTCGACTCAGATGAGGAGATCGTATGACATGCTCTGACGGATGGGCCGCGCTCAACCTGGAAATGCCGCCCCGCGTGCCGCGGACCGAGTACTCGGTTACCGAGCACTGGGGGGTGATCGAGGCCGTGACCGGTTTGCAGATCCGACCCGATAGCCCACCAGAGTTGAAGCGCCGGGGAGCCCTGGCACTGATGCGCGCCTGGCATTTCGATTTCCGCTGGTCCACACTCATCGGTGGTGACGAACTGGCGGCATGCCATACCGACATGGGTCATGCGGAGTACGCTGCCGGCGGCGTAGACCGCCGCGACACTATCTATTGCCCCTTCAAGGGCCCCGAGGAGGTGCTGGCCTTCGACCCCTGGGAGACCTACGGCCCTCAGGATGAGGAAGCGCTGACCCGCCGCTTCGAAGAACACTACCGGCGTCAGCATGAGGAGACACCCGAGATGGTGACCATGACGGGGGTTTACATCACCCTGGTGTCGGGCCTGATCGATATCTTCGGCTGGGAGATGCTGCTCCTGGCGGCTGGGGTGGATCCCCGGCGTTTCGATGAGCTGACGGACCGTTACGCCTCATGGATTCAGCAGTACTACAACGCACTGGGCAAGGCCGATGTGCCGGTGGTCATGGTCCACGATGATATTGTGTGGAGCGCGGGCCCCTTCATCTCCCCCCGCTGGTACCGCGAGCATGTCTTCCCCAACTACAGGAGGCTCTTCGCACCACTGCTCGATAGTGGCAAGAAGGTGCTCTACACCTCAGATGGCGACTACACCTGCTTTGTGGATGATCTGGTCGCCTGCGGGGTCCATGGCTTTGTGCTGGAGCCCTGGACCGACATGGCTTACATCGCCGAACGCTACGGACAGACCCACGTCTTCATTGGGAACGCCGACACACGTGTGTTGCTGCGTGGCCGTAAGGAGGAGATCCGCGCGGAGGTAGAGCGCTGTATGGCAATCGGCAAAGACTGTCCGGGTTTCTTCATGGCGGTAGGTAACCACATCCCCGCCAACACGCCTGTGGAGAGCGTACTCTACTACAACCAGGTCTATGAGGCGCTGAGCCGACGCTAGAGAGCGTCGCCAACGCCCGCCAGGCAGGCAATGATCTCCTGCACCTGACGTGCTGCTCTCTCCCAAGAGAAGCGCCGCAGATTGGCGAAACCCCGGGCCACCAGGGCCTCGCGCAGGGTGCGGTCCTCCAACAGCCGCTGTAACCCGGCCGCGATAGCCTCCGTGTCGGTGGGATCGACCAGCAGGGCGCCATCCCCTGCCACCTCCGGCAAGCTGGAAGTGGCGCTGGTGAGCAACGGCACACCACAGGCCTGTGCCTCCAGCACCGGGAATCCGAATCCCTCATAGAGTGAGGGATAGGCGAAGACCTCAGCACCGGAGATCAGTGCGGCCTTGTCCTCTGTTGCCACATAGCCCGGGAAGAGAACCCGTCGGGTCAGCCCGTGGGCCTGCACGCGATCCACGATGGGTCTGGTGAGCCATCCCTGCGGCCCTGCCAGCACCAGTACCAGTTGTGGATAGGTCGGCGCGATCTGCGCAAAAGCATCGATCAGACGCACCAGATTCTTGCGCGGCTGGATGCGCCCCAGGAAGAGGATATAAGGGCCAGGGATGCCGTAGCGTTGACGCACCCGAGCCCGTTGCTGCGAGTCGCGGATTGGAGCCAGGTCCGAGGCATAGCCAGGATAAACGATGGTGATCTTCTCCGATGAGATACCGTAGGCAGCCATCACGGCGTCGCGCGTGGCCCGGGAATCAACCAACACATGACTGGCAACGGAGACGTTCCAGCGCGTGCTCAACTCCAGGTACCAGCGCTGCAACCGGGGGTGGGCTTGAGGAAAGACACGATAACCCAGATCGTGCACAGTGACCAACGTCCGTCGTGGACGAAGCAGTGGCAACACATGGGCTGGCACGAAGAGGAGATCAGGGGGGGCCTGTACCATCTCCCAGGAGAGACGCACGTGGGTCCACAGCCTTGGGAAGTACAGTGTGCGTAGGGTCACCTGGCTCTGGGACCACCGGCCCTGGGACTCCTGCCAGAGCTCGCTCCCATCCCCGCGCAGGTAGAGTCGCACCTGGTACCCCTTAGCACATAGCAGGGGTACCAGGGCCTGGATCAAGTGCCAGGAATAGGCCTCAGTGCCAGTGGGGGCGGTACTCAGCGCCCGGCTGGCATCAATGCCAATAATGCTCAAGGCTCCGTGCTCATCGGATCACAGTCTCGACCAGCGGCACTGGGGTGAGGATGAGCAGGAAGACACCTACCATCACCCAACCTAAGATGCGCCGTTTGCGATCGACCGGTGTGAGATCATTCAGGGGCGGCGGGTGACGTGGCCTGATCAACAAGCCCAGCAGCCCCCAGGTAAACCACGTAGAGCTAGCCTGGTTACCCAGCAACATCAACACCAAGCTCCAGGCGAAGATGAGGACCAGAAAGCCCCCCGCCAGTCGCCAGGCCTTGCGCCCCCACAAAGCGTAAGCGACGTGACCCCCATCGAACTGCCCAATGGGGAAAAGGTTCAAAGCAGTTACCAGAAGCCCGGCCCAGGCTGCGAAGGCAATCGACCCCCCGGGACTGGGTGGGGATAGCCAGACGTCCTCCCCGGTCTTCGGGTCGGGCAATAGTCGCCCGTGGATCACGTACTTGGCCGCCAGATAGAGCAGCGAGTTCCCCTCTTGCATCACCGGCACCGGCGCGCCA
>CAYLRT010000007.1:35960-39472 GCA_964385885.1 uncultured Anaerolineales bacterium
GGCCGCCAGATAGAGCAGCGAGTTCCCCTCTTGCATCACCGGCACCGGCGCGCCAGGTGGCAGATCCATGAACTCACGGGGGCTGCCGACGTAGGAAAAGGCCAGGCCGATGAAGAGCAGGGGCACAGCGAGGACAAGCCCTCCAATGGGACCGGCAATGCCAATGTCGAAAAGCGCCTTGCGGCTGCGCATCGGCCCCTTCTGCACGATCACGGCCCCCATGGTCCCCAGGATGCTGAGTGGCATGGGGATGAAATAGGGAAGGCTGACGGGCGAGCCGTACCGGCGGCCCACAAAGTAATGGCTCAACTCGTGGGCCGTCAGGATACCCAGAATAGTCACGGCAAACGGCCAGCCTCGCCAGATCTGCGCTGGGTGGCTCAGCACGTCCACGTTCTCGCGCTGCGCCCCTATAAGGAGCACCGAGAGCACCGTGAACACGAAGAGCACCAAGTTCACGACGGGTCTCCCGGTCTTACTCTTGATCACAATGGGGGCTGCTTGCAAGAGGTGAAGCCCGTCCTCGCCCCGCAGCATGGGCGTGTACCCCAGGCGGTTGAAACGGGCCAGGATCTCATCAAAGATCTCATCCTGATCCCCGGGAGCCAGATGCCCGCCGAAGGTCACCAGCGGGCGGACGTGGGTGTCGTGCACCGTGATCTGCTCCACCCTCATCAGCCCGGTCAGAGCTTCGCGCAGATGCGCGACAATGTCGACGTTCATGGTCATCTGCTCATCCATCGGCATCATATCCCACCGCCTCTTTCATAAGGTCCAGCTCAGGTGCGAGCGCGCCGTGACGCCCCCGTGACCCGGTCGTGTATTCCTATCAGGGTCAGTATCAACGCCCATACGCCACTGATCCAGGCATCCATATGAATGCCCCCAAACTGTGGGGCAGGATCACCGCGTAGCCAGGTAAGGGCGCCATGCCCGAAAGCATAGGCCGCCAGGGCGATCCCGGCATCGCGCCCTAAGGCGATCCCCGCACCCAGCCACAACAGAGCCCAGGTCATCCCCAACGCCTGCACCGGGTAACGCAAGGTCACCTCATGGTAAAGGTCCGGGGCCTGCCAGAGCAAGACATCCAGAAGGCCCCCTGTAAGCCGCGCCGGAGCACCCCAGGCACAGCCAACCGCCATGCAGGCCCACCATCCGCTGGCGATCACCATCAAAGCGGCGGGGGTCAGCCGTCCGAGGTGAGGCCACAACCGCCGGCCGTCTCGCCAGGCCCACAAGGCACTATAGATTAGGCCTCCACTCAGGGCCATCATTCCGTGAATCCCGCCCACCTGTGTCACCCGCAGAGCGTCCTGCGGATTCTGACGAAAGTAGGCCGGGTGCTCCAGCAGATAGCCCAGACGTCCCATGACCAGGCTTGTCACCGCCAGCCCCAGCAGCCATCCTCCCAGCCTGGTGGACGGACGGGGCTCCCTGACCCTCCCCAGCAGCCATAGCAGGGCCAGCCCACAGCCAAACGCTACCCGCAGGGTGAAGACCGGGATCCACCAGGGCCCTATGCGCATATGGGCACAGTATAGCATGCCGCGGGCGGCGTCAAGTAAGGGTGCGGCACGAAAGCCCCGCCCCTACGGGTCTTTCGTGTCGCCGATCGGGCCGGCAATGGACATAAGACGCAGATAATTCGCCTCCAGAAACCTAAGTCTCTCTGCCGGCGTCTCCCCGTCGAGGTTCGCCTCATAGTGGAGCGGGTATGAGAAACCAATGGCCCTCAGGGCCGAGAGAAACGCAGCCCAGTCGATGACGCCACGGAGCGGTGGCCAGTGTTTCTCATCAACGCCGTCGTAGTCAGAACAGTGCAGCGCGAGCAATCGCGATCCTAACATACGGACCACGTCTGGAAGGGAGGCGAAGCGCTCCATCAGGTGGTTGGTGTCAAGGCAGACCCCTACGGTGTTTGCGTCTTCGTCCTTCAGCAGGTCCAGCAGTTCTTCTGCTGAGTTTCCCAGGCAGGTCCGTGGCAACAGCTCAAGGGCGATCTGACACCCAACCTGCCTGGCCATGTCCGCGATGGTCGCGATACTGCGTCTGGCCTGCTGCATACGCTCAGCACGGGTAGCCTCGTCGATCGGTTCAGAACTGGGATGCACAACGACGATGCGCGCCCCCATCTGCTCAGCCAGGTCAAGCGCTGCCCCAACAGCCTGCATCCCGGCTGACCGTATGGCGCTGTCGAGTGAGGAGATATCCATGGCCCCACCGAAGCCCGCATGGACTGTTCGGGGCTGAACACCCACCGCCTCAAAAGCGCGGCGAGCGCTCTGGATCTTCTCTTTGTCCCTTCCAAATGTTGGCTCCCACAGTTCCACTGCCTTCACCCTGGATCCCGCGAGGAGCCCTATAGTCTCGACGTGCTGTTCGCGATCCAACGTGTGAAACGATACACTCAATGCGAATGGTGTCATCTCCGATGTCATCATGCTCCTTAGAATCTGGCCTATCTTCCTGGTTTATATGTTTTTGTGTCCGATAGGGCACACGATGGGTGGAATCTCCCGGCACAGAGGGCCACAAGGCCTATGCTATGGCGCCGCCATAGGCCAGGACCCTGACGCAAGGAGCCACCACCATCGCACCCTGGGTGAGCCAGACTCACCCAATTTCCCCCGGCGCTCACTGAATGATGGGCAATGAGTCACAGGGGCCATAGCCGATGAAACAGATCTCGCTGAGGGAGACCCAGCCCTCACCCTGAAGGGCACATGAGCCCATGTCCAGATTAACCTTGAGCCAATCGCCCGGCCCTCGTCCGATGACCGCTGCATACTCCTGCCACTGCATGACACCCACTACCTGAGCCTCAGTCGAAGGTCCAGTATACACCGTAGCCCGGGCACCTCCGACGAAACAGAGATCTGGTGGGGGTGGCTGAATCACCGGCACCCCCTCACAGTCGCCCTCCGACCATGAGGACTGTGTGACCGGCACCCAGCGCAAGCGGAACGGCCCGACGTTGCACGCCTGAGCCACGCCGGGTTCAAAGCCCATCCACGTGCGGTCAGGGGTGAAAGCAAGGATCTCCACCTCTGTGCCACCAGAAAAGGTACCCCACGGCTCGGCCTCGTCCGAGGGGTAGGCGAACACCGGCACATCGGCCACAGCCACCAGACGGCATGCCTCTCCCTCGCTGGTGCCACCCTCTGTCTGACCACCACCTTTGGGAGTGGCGAAGAGGTTGATGCCGGCGACCTGGCCTCGGAACTCCCAACCGAAGCCGTACACCAGCACAGTCTCGATCCGCGCTGGCGGGTTGGGCAACGTCATCAGGTCCTCCGAGCTCCACACAAACCACTCGCCCACTGACTCGGGGGTGAAGTGCACACTGTCGGGTTGCCCCCGGGTCGCATGGTAGAAGCCGTGATACCACTCGGCCTGTGAGCCGTCCCGGGCGATGTATGTGATACGCACCTGCACCGCGCCTTCAGGGAACCACCGTGGGTTGACGTTGGCGATGTTGCCGCCGCGCTCCTCGAGGATACGAGCCCTCAAGC
>CAYLRT010000007.1:39572-62171 GCA_964385885.1 uncultured Anaerolineales bacterium
GGGTTGACGTTGGCGATGTTGCCGCCGCGCTCCTCGAGGATACGAGCCCTCAAGCTCAGGTAGAGGTGTTCATAATCGTTCACATCCACCTGGGGGCGTGTAATCAGCCCAGCCCCACCGCCGTCGTTGTCGCCCTGGGTCCGCGAAAATTCGGCCACCTGACCCAAGCCAGGCACCTCGATCCACGCCGCATGGTTATCACCCTCCACACGGGACCCGGGCTTGATCCACTCCTCCCACTCTTCCAGGGGTGGGAGCAGCCTCTCGGTGGCCGAAAGATCCGGTGGGACGACAACCGGGCCCCCTCCCCCACCTTCAGAAGCCTGTTCGCACCCTGGGCTGGGGGATGGGGTTGCCGCCCTTTGGGATGGTTGTTCGGTTGGCTGAGGTGTAACCGCCACCAGCGTCGAGGCTGGCGTGGGGGACGATCTCTCGGTGGCCATCTGAGACTGATCCAGACCAACGGTCTCCGTAGGGGGTACAGTAGCCTCACCACCCAGGGATAGGGGCAGATCGCGCACCAGACTGCAAGCCATCGCCACGATAGCTAGAAGGACTGGCCAAAACCAAAAACGTCGTCGCATGGCACACCTCCTGCTGCCGTATCTTGTCTTGCGCAATCCACGGCCAGTTCGCGTCCGGGCAACCCTACTCGGACACCCTCACCCCAGCAGCAACAAGCCCAAGTACCCCCAGAATTGCGCCGGTGGCCCGGCCAGGTGAAGCTAGCTGTTGGGGTCAACGGCCTACGGCGAGGTATACGAACCGACCAACTCCGTTTGTGCCAGTATGTGGCCATCCAAGGCCTGCAGGATCTCATCTTTACCCGCTCCCGCTGGGAGCTCTAAGAGTGTGTCCACCGCATAGAGCGTAAACACATAGCTGTGTGTCTGACCGCTGGGTGGACACGGCCCATTGTATCCCAGCCGATGAAAACTGCTCTGACCCTGTCGGCTCCCATCAGGCAGTCCCGCATCCTGCGGTATCCCCTCTGACAAAGCAAGGACATCCGCAGGCACGTTGAACAGCAGCCAGTGGTCCCAGACGAAGCCAACCACCTGGACGGCATCAGGATCATCCATGATCAGCACAAATTAAGACCTGCCTCCTGATGCCCGACTCCGCGCGTCCGTCGGACATATCTCACGGTTGAGTGGGCCTTCTCTGGCGATGGATAGGATCGCCCCGCGTTCCTGTCCCCCTCAGATGCCCAGGGCGTCCCGCGCCTCCTGCTCCATCATCTCGGGGCTCCAGTGCTCCTGGCCCATCAACACCTCCACGGGCTTATCCGTGAATTCGACGGCCTTGTCGCGCACCTGGTTCATTATAAACGCCGCCATGGGACACATGGGCGACGTCAGAATCATCGTGATGACCACCCGATCATCGGTCACCTCGATGTCACGGATCAACCCCAGAGAGACTACGTCCAGACCGATCTCGAAATCGATCACATCCCGCAGTCCCTCACGAATCCTCTCAGCCTCTCCTTGCATAAGGTCCTACCTCCCTGGATATGACTGGTCCCATTCTAACATGATCACAGTAAACGGCTATAAACTTGGTACTCATCTAACAAATTTTCGTTATTCCGTCAGGACCTCCACCCCATCTTCAGTCACTCGCAGGGTGTGTTCCCACTGCGCGGAGAGCGAACCATCGGCTGTAACCGCCGTCCAGCCGTCCTCCAGGACTACCACACGGTAGTCGCCGATGTTGATCATCGGTTCGATGGTAAAGACCATATTGGGCATCAACCTGGGGCCTGTGCCAGGCTCGCCATAGTGCGGGATATCCGGTGGCTCATGAAACTGGACCCCCGTCCCATGGCCCACGAAGGCTCGCACCACTGAGTAGCCGTGCGATTCAGCGTGCACCTGGATGGCGTGGCCGATGTCGCCCACGTGCGCTCCTGGCCGCACCTGCTCGATCCCCAGGTAAAGGCACTCGCGGGTCACCTCAACCAGGCGCCTGGCCTCTTCCGAGACCTCGCCGATGAGGAACATGCGGCTGGCATCTCCGTAATAGCCGTCCACAATGGAGGTGACATCCACATTGAGGATATCTCCTTCCTGCAAAACTCGCTCTGGTGACGGGATCCCATGGCAGACAACCTCGTTGATGGAGGTACACACACTCTTGGGATAGCCCCGATAGTTCAGAGGGGCAGGAATACCCCCACCTGCCAGGGTCATCTCGTGCACCCACTGGTTGATCTGTTCGGTGGTGATCCCAGGCCGAATGCGCTCCTCCAATGCGTCCAGGATATCCCGGGTCAGACGACAAGCCTTGCGGATACCTGCGATCTGCTGCTCGGTCTTGATGATGATATGACGGCGGCCGCGGATGTTCAGTTGTCGCCCGAGCCGTGTGCGGGCTATGTCCTGCTTCCGATGACCATCTCCGTACTTCTCAGTGCGTGAAGCTCTCTTCACTCTCTTTGCCTCCCTTCTACCGCCAAGGGCGCTCAAGCTTCCAGGGCAACACGTTCCCTCTGTGCCCAGAAGTCGGCGCGGAACACCTCGAAAGTCCCGTTCAGGATAGCGTCACGGATCTCCCTGATCAACTGCAGCATGGTATGGAGGTTATGAATGGTGAGAAGGGTCGCGCCCAACATCTCACGGGCTATCATCAGGTGGCGAATGTAAGCGCGACTGAAATGCTGACACGTATAGCAGGTACAGGTTGCATCAATCGGCGCTGGATCAGCGGCAAAGCGAGCGTTCCGCATGTTGAGCTTCCCGGCGCGCAACAGTGCCTGTCCGTTGCGGGCCACCCGTGTGGGCAACACACAGTCAAAGATATCGACACCCCGCGCCACGCCCTCCACCAGGTCCTCGGGCGTCCCCACCCCCATCAGGTAGCGCGGTTTATCCGCCGGCAGCATGGGCAACGTCAGATCGAGGGTAGCGTACATGGCCTCCTTTGATTCACCAACCGATAGCCCACCAATGGCATAGCCGGGGAAGTCCAATCCGGTGAGGAAACGCGCACTGGCCTCGCGGAGGTCCGGGAAAATGCCCCCCTGGACGATACCAAACAGAGCCTGGTCCCTACGTCGGTGGGCTGCCCGGCAGCGCTCCGCCCAACGGTGGGTCCTGGGCAGGGCATAACGCTTCAGGTACTCGTAATCGTCGGGGACCGCACACTCATCCAGGACCATCGCGATATCAGAGCCCAGGTTTTCCTGAATCTGAACCACTTTCTCTGGGGTGAAGCGATGGCGCCGGCCATCGATGTGGGAACGAAAGGTGACTCCCTCCTCATCCACCTGGCGTAGTGACTCCCGTCCCCGCGCACCCGCCAGGCTGAAGACCTGGAAGCCCCCCGAGTCGGTGAGGATCGGGCCCTCCCAGCCCATGAAGCGATGCAGACCGCCCAGGGATGCGATCAGTTCATCACCTGGGCGCAGATAGAGATGGTAGGTGTTGGCCAGCACCAGCACCGCTCCCACCTCCTGGAGTTGGCGTGGCGTGACGGCCTTGACCGTGGCCTGCGTACCCACCGGTGCATAGATCGGCGTGGGCAACGGGCCATGCGCGGTCTGAAAGACCCCGGCCCGTGCACGGCCATCTTGAGCTTGCAGTTCAAACGTGAAAAGATCTTCTGACATTGACGCTCCCACACTATCCCAAACGCACCTATGATACCACAAAGCCAGCATAATCACGACAGAATCTTGTGTGTGGGTTTGCTGAAGAGAAAACAGATGGCTCCCCCGAGAACACGCGCGTTCCCTGCGGTCTCTGCGGTGACCACGGGAACAACGAAATCCTTGACAATCCCGGTATTTATCCCTATAATGACGGCATAGGATAGGTTAAAGCGTGGACCGGGACGAGTAACCGGCGGAGCGTGACAGGGAAGGATGGCCACAGACTGAGAGCCTCCACACGTGAACCCGGCGAAGACCCCCCGGGAGCGGATGTCGGAACGGTCAACGGGACCCAGTATGGCATCCCGGGTTCGCCCGTTAACGCGAGGAGAGTGCCTGGGCCAGGCCCAGGAACTTGGGTGGAACCGCGCGCCCTGCGTCCCAAGAGGAGCAGGGCGCTTTGGCGTTCAAGGGATTATCCATAGAGAGAGGACGAGAACGATGGAATCAATGGACCCTGAAAGTTATCACAAGAGTGAGCTGTACAAGATCCGTCACTCCGCCGCCCACCTCATGGCGGCTGCCGTGCTGGAGAAGTTCCCGGAAGCGAAGATCGCCATCGGGCCACCGATTGAGCACGGATTCTACTACGACTTCGACCTGCCCCGCCCGCTCACCCAGGAGGACCTGGAGGAGATCGAGGCGCGCATGAAGGAGCTCATCCGGCAACATGTGGACTTCGAATACCAGGAAATCACGCCAGAGCAGGGCCGCGAGCTGTTCGCCGATCAGCCCTATAAGCTGGAGCTGATCGACGACATCCTGCAGCGGGGGACGGATGAATATGGGGAGAAGTCCGCCGGGCCGCCCAGGCTCTCGATCTACCGTTCCGGCAACTTCGTCGATCTCTGTCGTGGGCCCCACGTCGCCAACTCACGTGAGATTAATCCCGAAGCCGTCAAGCTGCTCAACGTCGCTGGGGCCTACTGGCGCGGCGATGCCAAGCGCCCGATGCTGCAGCGCATCTACGGGACGGCCTGGCGCACGCCCAAGGAATTGCGACAGTACCTGGCGTGGCTGGAGGAGGCGCGGAAGCGCGATCATCGCCGCCTGATCCGCGATCTTGACCTGATGTCCTTCCATGAAGAGGCCGGCCCCGGCCTGGCCTACTGGCATCCCCGTGGTGCTCTGATCCGCAAGACCATCGAGGACTTCTGGCGCGATCGTCACCTGGAGGGCGGATACGACTTCGTCTACACACCCCACATCGGCAAGGCATGGCTGTGGGAGACCTCTGGACATCTGGAGTTCTACAAGGACAGCATGTACGCGCCGATGGACATCGACGGGCAGGACTACTACCTGAAGCCCATGAACTGCCCGTTCCACATCTTGATCTACAAGACGGCCCTGCGTTCTTATCGCGAGCTGCCGCTGCGCTGGGCTGAGTTGGGCACGGTCTATCGGTACGAGAAGAGCGGCGTGCTCCATGGCCTGATGCGAGTGCGGGGATTTACCCAGGACGACGCCCACATCATCTGCACCCCGGAACAGATTGAGGACGAGGTCCTGCGCGTCCTGCGTTTCTCGCTCGCCATGCTGCGTGCCTTTGGCTTTGAGGATTTCCAGGCCTATCTCTCAACGCGGCCCGAGAAGGCCGTCGGCGATCCGGCCCGTTGGGAGCAGGCCCAGGCCTCGCTCCGACGGGCCCTGGAGGCCGAGAAATTGAACTACGAGGTGGATGAGGGTGGTGGCGCTTTCTACGGCCCCAAGATCGACCTGCACGTCAAAGACGCGCTGGGCCGCTCGTGGCAGCTCACGACCATCCAGTTCGACTTCAATCTCCCCGAGCGCTTCGACATGACCTATGTGGGGGAGGACGGAGCAGAACACCGCCCCTACATGGTCCACCGCGCGCTGCTAGGGTCCCTCGAGCGCTTCTTCGGCATCCTGGTGGAGCACTATGCCGGCGCTTTCCCGGTCTGGCTCTGCCCCGAACAGGTGCGACTCATCCCCATCGCTGATCGGCACATCGAGTACGCCCGACAGGTCGAGGCCACGCTGCGACAGGCCGGTCTGCGGGTTACCACCGATGCCTCCTCCTCCCGCATGAACGCCAAGATCCGCGATGCGCAGTTGATGAAGATCCCCTACATGTTGGTCGTCGGGGACCGCGAGGTGGAGAACCACACAGTCGCGGTGCGGCTGCGCAGTGGCAAGAACCTGGGTGCGATGGAGATCCAGGCCTTTATCGACCGGGCGCAGGAAGCTATTGCCACCCACGCATTGGAGTAGTCTGCATCGGATCGGTCACGATCACTGAGAGGCCCGCAGCCCTGGTGGCTGCGGGCTTTTCATGCCACGGACTGAAACACTGGCCAGATAGTGCCAGGATAGGGGTCAGGACATACCCTCCGTCTCCAATGCCTCCGCGGTCTCCTCGTTCTCAGCGCGGGTCTGCTGGTCAAAGTGCGCCCGGATCTGCTCCGCCAGCACACGCGAGATGCCAGGCACCTCCATCAGCTCAGAGACGCTGGCCTCTCTGATCCCATGGAGTGACCCAAAGCGTTTCAACAGGGCCTTGCGTCGCACCGGCCCGATCCCGGGGATCTCGTCGATCTGAGAGGCCAGCCCTACCTTACGGCGCCGCTGGCGATGATAGGTGATGGCGAAGCGGTGTGCCTCATCCCGCACCCGCTGAAGCAGCAGGAGCCCCGGCGCCGTCTCCGGCAGGCGCACTGGTTCACGCTGCCCCGGCAGGAATACCTCCTCATAGCGCTTGGCCAGACCAATCACCGGCACCCGGTCCTGCAGCTCAAAGCGCTGCAGGACCTCGACCGCCACGCCCAACTGACCTTTGCCGCCATCCACCACCAACAGGTCAGGCAACTTGGCCCAGGCCTGGCTACCCCGCACCCCCTTCAGCGCACCGCTCTGGAGCTGCCGCCAACGCTCAAAGCGGCGCTCAAGCACCTCACGCATGCTGGCGAAGTCATCCTGTCCACGCACGTCTCGGATCTTGAATCTCCGGTAATGACTCTTCTTGGGGGAGCCATGCTCAAAGACGATCATGCTCCCCACCACCTCCACACCCTGCGTCGTGGAGATGTCGTAGCATTCGATGCGCACCGGTGGACGCGGAAGCGCCAGGTGCTCCGCCAGCTCCTGTAGAGCCACCTCACTGCGGTGTTTATCCATCTCCCACTGGGCCTTGAGCACACGCAAAGTCTCGGCTGCATTGGTCGAAGCAAGCTCCAGGAGGTCACGGCCTGTACCCTCATGCGGAACCGTGAGGTAGACCACATCGCCGCGCTTGGTACGCAACCACTGCTCCAGCACAGCAGCCTCGGCGATCTGGGCCGGCAGAAGGATCTCCTGCGGCACCGAGGCAGCCTCGGTGTAAAACTGCTTCAGAAAGGCTGTTACGATCTCCTCGGTCTCCTCCCCGCCGCTCCCTTCCATGACGAAGTACTCCCGCCCCAGCAGCTTGCCATTGCGGACGAAGAAGACCTCCACACAGGCGTTGCCATCATCGCGGGCCAGTGCGATGACGTCCTGGTTGACAGCCGCGGTGGTGATCACGCGCTGGCGCTCCATCACCAACTGGAGCGCCTGATAGCGATCCCGAAGCTGCGCTGCCCGCTCAAACTGTAGCGCACCGGCGGCCTCATCGATCTGCCGCCGTAACTCGGCCATGACCTCTTCGGTCTCCCCACCCATAAAGCGGATCAACTGCTCGATCACCGCCTGGTATTGCACCTTGTCCACGGCGCCGATGCAGGGGGCAGTACACAGTTTAAGGTCGGCATAGAGACAAGCCCGGCGGTCTTGCCCGGTGATCTCACGGTCACAGGTGCGGAAGGGGAAGAGACGCCGCAGCAGATCCAACGTCTCCCTCAGTGCACTGCTCGAGGTGTAGGGGCCGAAATAACGACCCCCGTCCTGCGTCATCCGCCGCGTGATGAGGACCTTGGGGAAATCCTCAGCCGTGACCTTAAGGTACGGATAGCGCTTATCGTCTTTCAGACGGACGTTGAAGCGCGGCCGGTAGCGCTTGATCAGGTTGGCCTCCAAGATCAGCGCCTCGACCTCGGACTGCGTCACGATCCACTCAAGGTCCGCGACCTCCACCGCTAGCCGCCGCACCTTAGGATTCTCCCGGGCTGAGGCATGGAAGTAGGAGCGCACCCGGTGGGCCAGATTGATCGCCTTACCCACGTAGATGACCTGCCCTCGGGCATCACGCATCAGGTAGACGCCTGGGCTTCTGGGCAACGCCTTGAGTCTGTCCTCGATTGCCTCGTTCGCTGCCATGGTAAGCTGCATTATAACGAACAAACACCCCACGGGCCACCGCCCGCGGGGTGTTTTTGCTCCGTACAGTCGACTCGGGTTTAGATCAGTCCGTTGACCGCCGAGAGCAGCGCCCCCATGCTCTGCCCGGTCTCTTCCAATAGACTCGCCACAATCACACCGCCTACGATGCAACAGCAACACAAAAGAAGAAGCACCGCGATCGCGATGATGACGATCAAAAGCGTATTGTCCTTCTTCCCCTCGGGCGGCCCAGGAGCCTTGGGGACCTCGGAAGCCGGGGCTGATCCTCCGGAGACCACCTCCGCCGACGTAGTTACCACGACTTCGGCAGCCGGCTCCGCGACACCCTCGGCCTCCACCTCCTCAAACGGGCTGGGCACCTCCGGTTCCGGTGCCTCCTCTTCCTCGGAAGCAGCCGGAGTGATGACCACGGTACCACCCTCAGGTCCCTCCGTCGGTTCCCCCTCCGATGCAGCAGGGGAAATCACCACTGTCCCTTCCTCTGCCTGCGACTCGGGCAAGGGTGGGGGCGTGAGGATCTCTGCTCCCGACTCGGGGGCTTCCGCCTCGGCGGACGCTTCGGATTCCGACCATTCCTCTTGGTTTGCGGATGATTCCTCCAACATGCCTCTCCTTTCTTGTCAGTCAGGTCTTGGCCTCAGAGTGCTATCTGAGCCGTTGTTTAGCCCAGCAAATGCAGGTCGATGTTGAAACCCATCTCCCGTAGCATCTCGAGAATTGGATCGCCCAAGAACCAACCTGCCACCAACACCGCACAACAACATAAGAGCAACACAGCGAGCACAATAACTACGATCAGCCACGTCTTGCGATTGCCTCCGGATTCCATTGCATCCTCCTTGCACCAGCAAGCTCACCGTCATGGACCACCATCAGGCAGACTCGATCCGTGATTAGCGGCCACGGGCGACCAACCGTTGTCGTCGCCAACGCAGAATTAGAACCACCAGCAGGATCAGCAACGCCAGCCACGCAACGACAAGATAGGGAAAGAGCAGGGATACCAGAGCGGTGAGTGCAGACACCGCATCCTCAATCGTACTGACGACTGGATTGGCCGTGCCTGCCGAGATCGCCGTCAGCGCAGGGCGCGCGCCCGCCTTCACGACGTGCACACCTCCCGCCAGAAGCACCCCACAGGCAAAGGCTAGTACAGGATGCAGGTGGATGGTGCGCTGCGTAGTCGCGGCGAAGAGAATAGCACCAGCGGTGGGACGGGCTAAGGTCTGGACCACATCATTAGCCGTGTCCACGGCGGGGATCTTATCGGCCAGCTCCTCGACGGCCAGCAGCACGGTCAGGAGCCCGATAACCCACCAACTCGTCAGGGCATCCCAGGGTGCTTCGAGTTCCACCAAAGGGGTAAAACGTGCCAGCAGGGCCAGGGTCAGCATGGGGATGTAGGCATTGAGGCCCGCCGACGTCGAAAGGCCAAAAGCCGATGCCAGATCCAGGAGCCCCTCAATCATATTGGAATCCCCCTCCCTGTTCCTATTATACGAAGTCCTCCGCCTTTCAGCAACCGGGATCTGGCAGCACCTAACCGAGATCCGCCGCTGTGTCCACTACGAAGCGGCCCGCCGCGGGTTGCACGGACCATCACCAGTCACCAGATCACAGGCGGCCTTCCGTGCACCTGAAGATAGGCATTGGCGCGAGTGAAGTGACGACATCCCAGGAATCCCCGATGGGCCGAGAGCGGTGAAGGGTGAGATGCCTGCAGGACAAGGTGCCGGGTAGGATCCACCAGGGCAGCCTTGGCCTGAGCGTAACGCCCCCAGAGCATGAAAACCAGATGCTCGCGCTGGGCACTGAGCTGGGCAATGATCGCATCGGTCAGCCTCTCCCATCCCAGCGCGCGATGCGAACCTGGCCTCCCGGCCTCCACTGTGAGAAGTGCGTTGAGCAACAGCACACCCTGCACTGCCCAACGGGTGAGGTCGGGATCGACGTCGGGCGCCTCCCCATCATAGCAGTCCTCAGCCACCTCGCGCAGGATGTTGCGCAGCGAGGGCGGTGGTCTCACGCCGTGCGGCACGGAGAAGGCCAGCCCATGAGCCTGCCCTGGTCCATGATAGGGATCCTGTCCCACGATGACGACGGCAACCGATTCGAACGGCGTCAGTTCCAGCGCCCGGAAGACCTGCTCCTGTGGAGGATAGATAGTGTGGCTCTGACGTAAAGAGGCCACCTGTTCCAACAGGTCCAGATGATAGCCCACCCGCATCAAGGGCACGGCGGCGACCCACGTTGCCAGATCAGGCGAAGCCGGTTGATTCATACCTAGACTCCCACCAATGATCCATTGCATCCACCATGCTGCCGGGTAGAATAGTGCATATCACACAATCGCAACATCTTATCCGAGGAGACCAAAGTGATCAAGCTTGCTGATCGCGTCGACCGAATCTCCCCCTCCATGACCCTCGCCATCTCCAGCCGCGCCAAAGCGCTGAAGGCCGCGGGGGTCAATGTGTGCGACTTCAGCACAGGAGAACCCGACTTCATCACCCCGGCACCCATGCGCCAGGCCGCCAAAGACGCCCTGGATGCCGGGAAGACCAAATACACGCCGACCGCTGGTTTGCCAGAGCTCCGCGCCAGGATCGCCGAGAAGCTTCAGAGGGAGAACGATCTCCCCTACACCTCCGACCAGGTGTTGGTGACCACCGGCGGTAAGCAGGCGCTTTTCAACGTCCTGCTCGCCCTGCTGGATGCGGGGGACGAGTGCCTTATCCCTACCCCAGCCTGGGTCTCCTACCCCGAGATGGTCAAACTGTCGGGTGCCACGCCGCGCTTCCTACCCACCGATGAGTCTAATGACTTCAAGATCACACCCAGGCAGCTAAGCGCCGCTATCACGCCCCGCACCCGCGCGCTCATTCTCAACACACCTGCCAACCCCACAGGCACGATTTACACCCGTGAAGAGCTCGCAGCCCTGGCCGAGGTCATCGTGGCCCATGATCTTGTGGTCATCGCCGACGAGATCTATGAGAAGCTCACCTACGACGGCTATCAGCACGTGAGCCTGGGTAGCCTGGGGTCGTCGATCTTCAGGCACACCATCACCTGCAACGGCTTCAGTAAGGCCTATGCAGCCACTGGCTGGCGGCTGGGCTATGTAGCAGGCCCCCGCGAGGTCATCCAGGCAGCAGCGGCCATCCAATCGCACAGCACCTCAGGTGCCAATACCTTTGCCCAACATGGAGCGTTGGCGGCCTTTGAGGGGCTGGAGGGAACCATCGAAACCATGCGCGCCACCTTCCAAGCGCGGCGCAACCTGGTGCTGGCCGAGCTACGCGCGATCCCCGGCATCTCCTGCACCACTCCCCACGGGGCCTTCTATGTGTTCCCTAACATCCGCGCCACGGGGCTCGATTCTATGAGCTTCTGTGAGCGCCTGCTGGAGACAATGCACGTCGCCACGGTTCCTGGTCGCGCCTTTGGCTCGGACACCAACATCCGGATCTCTTACGCCACCGACACCGAAACCCTGAAGGAGGGGCTGCGACGCATCCGCCGCTTCGTCAGCTCTCTATAGCTCAGGCCTAGAAGATCCAGGAGAGGATACTCAACACGAACTGCTCCAACAAGCGCAGCAGGAAAAACGCGATCAACGGGGAGAAATCGATCCCGCCCCAAGGCGGCAACACCCTGCGCAAGGGTGCCAACACCGGCTCGGTGACGTCCCAGAGCACACGCATCAGGCGCGAGGTATAGGGCACGCGGAGCCAGGAAAAGAGCACCCGGACCAATAACGCCAGGCCGTAGAGATCGAAGGCCAGGATCACCAGATACTGCAACAGACTACCCAGCCCGCTGAGCGGATGGGCGAACATACCTGGGATCACCAGCACCAGGCGGAACAACGCCACGATCAGTGTGCGAAACACCCAGAGCAACAGTAATGCAGCCAGCACCCCCACCAACTCCGAGGATGATGGCCCCAGGGCACCGCCGTAAGGAGCGCGGGCCATCGGAAGGCCCAGGATTCGATAAGTAAGGGCCAGGAACGGATCGGTCAGTTTCACCACAGCACGCCACAGCGGGTGGCTGCGGCGCAAACGGAAGAGCACTACAACAAAACGCAGGATCAACAACAGGCCGATCAGGCCCAGGATCAAGTCTATCCCATCCATCACTGCAGTGAACCCTATGCTCAGTCCCATCACCACTCCTGCTCCGTCACATTGTGCCCGACAGCCGCCCTGCTATCCGCTATGCCCCAGGGGAAACCGGCCGTGGGCCAAAAATCGCACGTCCAAGGCGCACCATGGTCGCCCCTTCCTCAACCGCCACCTCAAAGTCATCGCTCATACCCATGGAGAGATGCTGCCAGGAGACCTCGGGGAACCGCTCCTGCAACACGTCTCGCAACGCGCGCAACGAGGCGAAGACAGGCCGCACCATCTCCGGGTCATCCAGCCAGGGAGCCACGGTCATCAAGCCCATTACTTCAAGGCCTGACAGCGCGACTAAGCCTGCCATCTCCTCCACAAAGCTCTGGAGGAGCTCTGGTCGTTCCTGCCAGCCGGCAAGCTGATAGCCATACTTCGTGACCTCCCCTGAGACGTTGCACTCAATCAGCACAGGAAGCTGACGGTCTGCCTCGAGCGCCAATCGGCTCAGCTTCTGGGCCAGCTTGAGACGGTCCACCGAATGGACCAAGTCAAAGTGAGCCACGACCAAACCAGCCTTTCGACGTTGCACATGCCCGATCATGTGCCAGGTGGGCCGGCAGCACCCCGTTGCTCCCCCTCCCTCTTGCTCAGCCAGCCAGCGCGTCATGGCCTCAATCTTAGGAGCTCCCTCCTCAGGACGATTCTCACCGAAGTCGCGCTGTCCGGCCTCCCAGGCCTCCTGAATGTAGCATAGAGGAAAGGTCTTGGTCACCGCGACCAACGTCACCTCGCGCGGATCCCGCGCTACCCGCAGGCACGCCTCGGCGATTCGCTCGCGCACTGCGCGAAGATTCTTCGCAATCTGACCTATAGGCATCGACATAGACGTCATTCCCACACTCCCATCCAGGGGATCGCACTAGCCCGCGGCCCAGCGCAAAGCCCAGGCAGGCAGCCAGAAGCCCCCCAGGTGCAGTCCATAGCGCAACACCAGGGCGCCAACGAAGATCACCACGCTCAGGCCGATCAGGGCATAGTCACGAGGTCGGTAGTGAAGCTCATAGATCCAGGTGCGTTCACCAACGCCAAAACAACGCAGGTCCATGGCGTTGGTGATATCCTCACCGCTCAGGATAGCGTTCATCGTCACCGGCACCACCAGTGGAGCCATCTTGCGGATCTGTGCGATCAGCCCCCCCTCCAGTTTCTCCACCTCGTAGCCCCGGGCACGTTGTGCATCCAGTGTCACACTGAAGTCCCTTGCCAGCGTGGGCACGAAGCGGAAGGCCAGATCCATGGAGAAGGCGAAACGATCTGGTATCCCCATATGCCTGAAGGTCGCGCCGTACTGGCGGGGGTCCATGGTGTAGGGCACGATCAGGAAAAGGCCCGAAATGGCGAGCATGCGCACCACCTGCGAGGCCGCGAACCAGACGCGCTCCACAGTGATGGTCGGATGGATCCTGAGGCCCAGTACCTGGAACTCCACGCGCCACAGCACATGCCCTCCATGGAGTACCTCCGCCGTACCGCCCCGACCGGTGAAGAGCGTGTTCAGGGCCACGATACCAAAGACCAAAATGAAGACAAAGGTCCAGGCCCGTCGTGTTTCGGCCCAGGTCACGCGCGCCAGGACATACTGGGCCAGCACCAGGGCAAAGAGCCCAAGCAGGATCCGAATATCCCAGAACTGGGTCAGTGACAGCATCACCAGGAACGAGAAGATCCAGCGTGCACGTGGATCTAGCTTCTCGATAACGCTGCCACGGGGACGATAACGCCATGTGACGAGCATGCTCACACTCCTGGCTGAAAATCCGGCCCTGCCCCGATCTCCATTCGCCTCATGCGTGCCGTCGGATCGGGTTGATGCCCGAGGCAGGGCCGGTTATCACTGCCTCAACTAACGTCCAGATCTGGAGACGACTGCGTCGTAGGCCACCATCAAGATGGGGACCAGGACCAGACCGTTGACGATGTCGCTCAACGCCGCGGGCAGCCAATACCCCACGATGGCGGTGTTGACGTCGATCCCGCTGAAGGGGATCTCCAGCAGGGAGGGGACAAGCATGCCCACAGCAGCCCCGATGACCACCAGGATCTCTGCCTTGATGATCGTTGCGGTATCTTTGTAGGACGTGATGCCCAGTGCCATCAACCCGGGGATGAGCCCCATGATGCCATTACCCAGGTCCCAGTACCACCAGAACCCCCAGCCCGAAAGGAAGTCACCAAGCACATTACCCAGGAAGCCAGAGATGAATCCGACCAGGGGGCCAAAGGCAACACCAAAGAACATGGGAATCGCCACGGCTGGTCGCAGGGCGATGTTGCCGGCAGCCGGCAGCCCCACGAAGTTCGTGACCCAGGAGAACACACCGTAGAGCGCGGCGCCAATCGCTGCATAGACCACTTCGCGCGTACCAAACCCCCAAAGTGACCGTTTCTCTTCCATACCTGCACCTCCTTACGCCATAAAGACCTGACCACACTCAAAACGAGACCCTGTCACACAGCCAACCCGATCCCGGCACAGCATTTAAAGACCAAACACTCATGCTCTCAAACCGATACTCCTCAATGCACTGCGTGCGCCAAAAGCTCGGCACGCATGAAACGCCCAGTTAACGGCAACATTTCACGATTGAGCCGCAGTAGTGAGGTCGGGACCACCCGACAATCCAGGAGTTGCTCTTCGTCCAACAGCACCTCCTCGGGTGGACCTTCCGCCGCCACTCTGCCATCCTTAACCAGCACAATACGGTTGGCATAGCTGATCGCCAGGTCGAGATCGTGCGTGATGAAAACAATGGCGTCGAATCCCGGCATCTGCAGAATGGCGTCCATGAACGCCATGTAGTTCCAATAGTCCTGTCCAGCCGTGGGCTCGTCCATCACCAGGATACGGGAACGCATCGCCAGCACCGCCGCGATGCTGATGCGCTTCTGCTGACCAAAGGAGAGCGCCAGTGGAGGTGAATCGGCATACTCTGACATATGGACCACCTCCAAGGCCCAAACTACAGCCTCAGCGATCTCCTCCTGACTGGCGCCCAGGTTGCGTGGCCCGAAGGCCAGCTCCTCACATACAGTGGGCGCGAAGAGCATCTGGGAGGGGCTTTGGAAAACATAACCCACCGTACGGGCCGCTTGAGCCACCGAAAGCTCACGGGTATCGCGGCCCTCCAGTACCACCGATCCTCTTGTTGGCTTGAGCAGACCCAGCGCATGTTTCACCAGGGTGGTCTTGCCAGCGCCATTGGCGCCCAGGATCGCCACCACATCCCCTTTGTGGATGGTCAGCGAGACATCATGCAGCACATCAGGCAGGGCCTCGGCATAGCGGAAAGAAACGTCCTCGAACTGGATCAGAGGATCTGCGCCGTTGGGTTTGACGGCCAGATCAAACTGTATGGGGGGATCGCGCCTGGCACGCTCAACAACCACGGGTGCTGGCAGCTTGACCTCGTGATAGTCCACTTCAGCCATCAAGCCCTCTGCGGCCCCGTAGTACACCGGGCGTCCCTCACGCAGGTAGAGCACAGCATCAGGGCCAATTTGCAGCACGTCCTCCACCCGATGCTCCACCAACATGATCGCTACCCCCTCATCGGCCAAACGTCGAAACAGGTGCAGCGCCTCCTGAGCTGACGCACTGTCCAGGCTCGCCAAAGGCTCATCGAGGAGCAGGATCCGCGGTCGCATGGCTAATACGCCTGCCAAAGCTACTTTCTGCTTCTCACCACCTGACAGGTTAAACGTCTCACGGTCCCGCAGATGGAGGATCCCCAAATAATCCAGGGTTTCATCGACCCGCCGGAGGATCTCTTCTCGCGGCAGGCCCAGATTTTCCAGACCAAAGGCGACCTCGTTGAGCACATAGCTCCCCACGATCTGGCGTTCAGGGTCCTGAAGCAGGGTTCCTACCTGCTGCGAAAGCTCCGCCATTTTCATCCCTCGCGCATCGCGACCGAAGATGTGGACAGAGCCGGACAGTTCACCGTGATAACTACGAGGAATCAGGCCATTGATGCAGCGCATAAGCGTCGTCTTACCACAGCCACTGACGCCGGCCACCAGCAATAACTCACCCTCGTGGAGGTCCAAAGAGAGGCCCGCAATCGCATTGGTGTCGCGGATCCGATAGCGAAACGCCAAATCCCGAATGCGCAGAGGAAGTGTGTCATTGCCTGCTACCACGGGCACCTCCCAAGGATGGTCTACGCCAACCATCCTCGAGTATAGTGAAATAGCGCCCCCCTGCAAGCGCCCGCGCCAGACGGACAACTGCCACCACAGGGTTGACACGGGGCGACAGTCACGAAGGTGCGTCCATCAGGTAGGCAGAGTCGCAATCGACAACGGCGATGGTTGATATTGAGGGGATGCACGAGGTGAGTGTCATCAAAGCAGCTCGCTCTGTACGATCGTCTCTTGACTAGACACAGCCACCCACCACTTCAAAGCGACCGCCCGAGCCTTTACACCCGGGCGGTCGTGATGTATGGAAAAGACAACCTGTGGTTGCAACTAGGCGTCGGCCTTCTCCTTCAGGATGATACGAGCGTCCACGATCGTCACGCCCTCACCCTCGTCGTAGACGATCACCGGGTTAGCATCCGTCTCCTGAATCTCATCGGACAGGTCGCTGATCATCTGAGAGTAGCGGCTCAACACCTCGGCCAAAGCGCGTCGATCCTTAGGTGCCTCCCCGCGCGCTCCCTCCAGGACCGGGGCGCCGTTGATCTCGGAGAGCATCGTGAACGCCTGATCAGTGGAGATGGGAGCCACCCGGAATGTGACATCCTTGAGGATCTCGACAAAGATTCCGCCCAGCCCGAACATCACTGTGGGGCCGAAGGTCAAATCGTTGACGGATCCCATGATGACCTCGGTGCCCCAAGGCGCCATACGCTGAATAGCAACGCCATGGATGACTGCATCGGCATTATAGGCTCTCGCATTGTCCAGGATGGTGCGGAACGCCTCGCGTACACCAGCGGCATCGGTGATGTTAACTTTGACGCCCCCTGCGTCCGACTTGTGCAGGATATCCGGTGAAACGATCTTCATGACCACAGGATAGCCTATAGTCTCGGCCAGGGAGACAGCCTCATCCTCTGTAGTCGCCAGCCGGGTATGGGCCACCGGCAACCCATAGGCCTCAAAGATCGCCTTGGCCTCCACCTCAGTCATGGCACGACAGCAATTCGCGCGCACCTTGGCGATGACCTCACGGGCCGCAGCCTCATCCACATCCTCGAAACGCACCATGTCCTCCGCGGCCAGGGACTGGTTGCGCGCGTATTCCCGCAACGCTGCCATGGCATTGATGGCTGCATCAGGCTCGCCATAGGCTGGGATTCCCTGTTCAACCAACCACCGCATCGCCGCCTCAGACCGTTCACCGCCAACGAAAGAGACGGCAACCGGCTTATGATCGACATCGGCCGCATCTACCGCCGCTTTAATACCCTGCGCGATATCCATCGGATCGGTCATGGCCGTCTCACAATATAGGACGACCAGGCCATCCACCCAAGGGTGTCCCACAGCATATTGCACTGAATCCTGATACCACTCTCGGCCAGCCATTCCGGTCAGATCCACTGGATTCTTGGCGGACCCGAACTCAGGCATGTGTTTCTTGAGCTCCGTCTGCACATCCTCAGGGGCAAAACGAAGCGGAATCCCATAGCGTTCCGCCGAGTCTGTAGCCAACACCCCTACACCACCACCGTTAGTGATAATAAGCAGGTTATCGCCCTTCATCGGAGGCTGCAGCGAGAGCACCAGGGTGCGATCAAAGAGATTACTCAGATCGGAGGCCCGCACAACACCGGCCTGGGCGAAGGCCGCCTCGTAAACCTGACCAGAGCCAGCCAACGAACCTGTATGGGACGCAGCAGCGGCGGCGCCATGGGCCGAGGTGCCTGACTTCAGCGCGATGATTGGTTTCTTGGCCGCTCGCGCGTTCTTCATAAAGCGCCGACCATCCTTCAGTCCCTCAATATAGAGCGAGATGCAGCTTGTGGCCTCGTCCTGATCCAGCCACTCCACCAGATCGGCGAAATTGACATCGGCCATATTCCCGATGGAGATCAGCCGCTCGAAGCCCACACGGCGGATATACGTGGACGCATCCATCGCGATAAGCAACGCACCGCTTTGCGAGACCAACGAAGCACTGCCACGGAGAGGCAGGAAGGGCGCAAAGGAAGCATTGCACTTATCGGAGTTCGAAAGGATTCCCACAATGTTGGGGCCCAGCACGCGCATGCCGTACTGGTGCGCCAGGGCGACCATATCGTGCTCCAGGTCCTCACGTCCCACCTCACTGAAACCCGAAGCGATCACGATGAGGCCCTTGACCCCCTTTTCCCCACACTCGCGCGTCACCTGGAGCGCCAACCTGGCGGGGACCACGATAGCTGCCGCGTCGATCTCGCCCGGCACATCCAGCACCGAGGGATAAACCTTCAGCCCCAGGATCTCGCCACCCTTGGGGTTGACTGGATAGATGGCCCCTTCGTATTTGCTCTCGAGCAGATTCTTCACCACTGTGTAGCCGATCTTTCCGGGCGTATGCGAAGCTCCGATGACGGCCACGGATTTGGGACGCAGCAATCCATTCAGCACTTCAAGATCCACTTCGTAAACCTCCTATAGTACAGAGTGCTATCCAAGTCGGATTTCATCTTTGACACAATTAGGGGCGCCTCCTGGCAGCCTCAGGCAGAGGGTCAAACAGCCTACAGCCGCCCCGAGGGCCCATTAGCTCACGTCGTATGCACTGATGCAATCGAGGGGACTTGATCTATCGGTCCCCTCGAACTCTTACTCCGAACGCTGAACAGGCTCTAGCACCTTGTCCACAATGCCATATTCGACTGCTTCCTGGGCCGTCATGTAGAAATCCCGATCAGTAATACGTTCGATCTGCTCCGGCCCCATCCCCGTATGGCGTTGCAGGATCTCGTTCAATAGATCGCGCTTACGCAGGATCTCCCTGGCGGCAATTTCGATATCCGCCGCTTGCCCTTGGACCCCGCCCAGAGGCTGGTGGACATGGATGGTGGCGTGAGGTAGCGCGTACCGTCGCCCCTTGGTCCCCGCTGTCAGCAGAACGGTCGCCATGCTGGCCGTCATGCCCACCGCGATGGTAGAGACCGGGGCCTTGATCAACTGCATCGTATCGTAGATCGCCAGCCCGGCGGCGATCTCACCGCCGGGCGAGTTGATATACAGAGAGATATCCCGCTCAGAGTCCTCGCGATCGAGGAACAAAAGCTGTGCCACGATCACGTTGGCCACCTGACCATTGATGGGGGTCCCCAGGAAGACGATCCGCTCCCGCAACAGCAGGGAGTAGATGTCATACATGCGATCCCCACGCCCGGTGCTCTCTATGACGTAAGGGATAGTCATGACCGTCCTCCTTTGCTTCTTTGCCCAGGCTGGCTCCAGCTCGGGCCACACTTACGCATCAGCCGAATCCTCCGCTGACAAAGCAGAATCCTCCTCAGTGGGCGCATCGAGCCCCTCCGGCGCCAGCTCGGAATCCTTCTCCTCCGCCGTCTCACCTTCGGACTCATCCTCAACCGCCGCTTCGGATTCAGGAGCCTCTGCAACACCCTCCTCTTCGGCCGATGATTCCTCGGCGGGCCCTTCCGTCTCCAAACCGCGGCCAAGGGCCACCAATCGCTCCGCAACCTTGCGCCCCAGCACATCGTTGAATACCCGATGGCCCAGTTCCGAGTCCAATGAAGGCACGTGTTCCCCATCCGGCACAGGGAGGTTAAAACGCTCGAACAGCTTTTGGAATTCGAGCACCATCTCGTCGTCGGAGACCTCAATCCCCTCCAACTCCATGAATTTATTGAGAGCCAGGCCAATCTTGACCCGTTGCTCTGCCTCCGGTCGCAGACGCTCCCGATACTCCTCCTCCGTCATCCCAGAGAGGCGCAAGAAATCCTCCAGCGACATCCCTTGCTCTTGTTGGATCCTTTCACCCGTTCGCTCCACCAGTTCGTTCAGGCGCTCTTCCACCATCACCGGAGGATAGTGAAACTCTGCCGTCTCCACCAGCCTGCTAACCATTCGGCTGCGATACTCGTCCTCGGCCTGTGCCCGCTTCCTCTCCAAGAGCTGCTGACGGATATCCTCTTTCAGTTCCTCCAATGTCTCGAAGGGGCCAATGGTGCTGGCCAGGGCATCATCGACCTGGGGCAAGGTGCGTGAGAAGACTTGCTTCACCGTGACGGTGAACTCCGCCTCCGCGCCGCGCAACGATGGCTCCTCCATCGTCTCCGGCAACGTCACTGAAAAGACCCGCGTCTCACCTGCAACGGCCCCGAGCAGAGCCTGGACGAACTCCTTAGATAGGAAGGGGCGATCCTCCAGGAGAGGGACCTCGATGTCATCCTCATCCAGGATCTCCTCACCATCCACAGTGGCTTTGACGTCCACCATCAACTGGTCGCCCATCTCTGCTGGTCGATCCACCTGTTCCAGGAGAACATGCTCCTCGCGCAATTGCTCCAAGACACTTTCGATCTCCTCCTCAGAGACCGTTGGTTCCTCCCATTCCTCACGGATCGTCTTGTAGTCCTTGAGATCAACCGTGGGCATCAAGGGAACCCGAATCTTGAAGCGCAACGGGGAGACCTGCATGTCGATCAACTCCCCAGAGGCATAAGGCGTAATCTCCGCCTCCTTCAAAACCTCGCTGTAGGTCTGTTCCATCAACCGGTCAGCGGCCTCCTCGAGCACCGCTGCTTCACCGACATACTGGACGACCTTCGTGTAGGGGGCCCGTCCTCTGCGGAAACCGGGGATATTCACCTGCCGAGATATCACGCGCGCAGCCTCTCGCATCGCCTGCGCGACTGTCTCCTCATCGAAGGTGACCTCCAACAATGCCTCATGCGTGGGCAGCAATTCTTTCTTTATTTCGAACACTTACGTATACCTCCGATCGCAATTCATGTCGATTATAGCATACCCCCTCTCCAATGCCAGTGGAGAAAGGCAGGAGATTGCTTACAATCCTCCTGGTGGAATAGGCCTTGCCTATCGTGTACCACATCATCCTTACCGGCTGCCCCGAGACCGCCGGGGACTGAGTCTCGCTCGGGGTAGGATCCCGTGTCGGTCGATGCTGCGATATATCGCGATCTATCATGGAACCAACCTGATGGAATAGTCAGACAATCAGACATGGAAGCTCTTCCCCTGCGTGGTAGCCAACTGACATGCTGGTACAGACAATAAAGAAATTACTATTTGACAAAACCCTCTGACAGTGTTAGAATGGAAGTGTTTTAGATTAACCTTCCCTATTTGTCAGCCAAAGGGGAAAGCGAGTAAGATGGCCCGAAAACATACGGGGATGGAGGATCATGCAGGATACGCGCCAGCAGATTCTTGAGATTATCAAACGCCACGGTGAGGCAACCGTTCGGGAGCTTAGTCAGGAGCTTGGCCTGACCTCGGTCACCGTGCGGCACCACCTGGAGATCCTGCGATCCCAGGGTTACATCGCCGATCCTGAGATCTCGCGCACCAACAAGCCGGGACGCCCTCGTTTCGTTTATCGCCTTACTTCTACCGCCGCGGATCTCTTCCCCAACAACTACAGCGGATTGGCATCCGCTCTGCTAGAGGCGGTGGAGGATTGCGTCCCGCCAAGTGCCTGCCAGGCGCTCCTCGAACTTACTGCGAAGCACATCGCAGAACGCGCTGGCCCCCTGCCTCAGGACCCTCAGGAACGCGTCGAGAGCATCGTGCGCTTCTTGAACCAACAGGGTTACGTCTCTCGTTGGGTCAAGGACCCCAAGCACCCGGGGCGCTATCTCATCCACATCAGTAGTTGTCCCTACCAACACGTCAGCGAGACGCACTCAGCACCCTGTTATATTGATCAACACCTGATCGAGATCCTGGCAGGCGAGAGCGCAGTAGTCACGCGGGTAGAGACGAAAGCCAAGGACGGAAAGCTCTGCACGTACATCCTGGACTACTCAGAGGATAATAAAGGGGCATTGGCAGAGGCGAATCACTGAGGCACACATTAACTTCTGACACTTCCACAGCCCCAGGCAATTCCAATCAAGAATATGTTGGCCGCACAACGACCTTGAGTAAAGCCAGCTAGTCTCACAAATAATGCCGAACTGCCTTGGTCAGTCTGAACAGTGCTTCCTCATAAAGGACTTCGTGGACAGGCTATGTTCATGCTTGCATGCCCTGCCCCCTCTCTGCCAAACCAATAGCCCAGGTTGAGGGCTAATTGTGCTTTCTGCGCCGGAAATTCCCCCTCAGTTTGACTCGTGGCAAGCTTTCCCGGGGATAGGATCGCAGCTTGCGGCAATCCTCTGCACCGACGTCGCTGCTTCCCAGAGTTCACAAAAGGAAAACACAGACCTTACAGGTCTTCTCCGGTCAGGCGCTGATAGAGCGCCCGGAACTCCTCATCCGAGTAATAATAGATGACGACCCTCCCTTGGTGACGCCCGTGTCTGAGGCGCACCCGGGTTCCCA
>CAYLRT010000008.1:0-2915 GCA_964385885.1 uncultured Anaerolineales bacterium
GCTGTCTTTGCACCAGCAGGTTGGGGGATGATTGCTGTCGCCGTTGGCTTTTGGTGCTGCCGGTTCTGCGCTAAACTTATGTGCCATCGGGCACACTCTTGACAGGAGGAGATCATGACCAAGATCGCATTCATCGGTGCAGGAAGTTTTGGCTTTACGCGTAACCTGGTACGGGATATTCTGACCTTCCCTCTGTTGCAGGATGCCACCCTGGCCTTGATGGACATCGACGCTGAGCGTCTGGAATTCTCCAGGCGTGCAGTGCAGCGCATAGTGGATCAGGGCGGATACCCTGCCAGGGTCGAGACGACCATGGACCGGGCGGAGGCCCTGAAGGGGGCGGATGCGGTGCTGTGTACGATTCTGGCCGGAGGTGTCGATATCTGGCAGTATGACATTCTCATCCCTGAGAAGTATGGGGTAGATATCAACGTGGGCGACACTCGCGGGCCGGCGGGTATCTTCCGGGCGCTGCGCACGATTCCGGTGATGTTGGATATCGTGAAGGACATGGAGCGCTACTGCCCAGACGCGACGTTGCTCAACTACACGAACCCCATGGCGATGCTCTGCCGTGCCATGCAACGGGAATCCTTTATCCAGCTCACGGGTTTGTGCCACAGCGTTCAGGGGACGGCTGCAATGCTGGCGCGTTGGATTGGCGCGCCTATGGAAGAGATCAGCTACACCTGTGCCGGGATCAATCACATGGCATGGTATCTGGAGTTCAAGTGGAACGGGAAGGATGCCTATCCATTGATCCGCAAGGCTATCCTGGAGAATGAGGAGATCTACAACGAGGAACAGGTGCGCAATGAGATGTTCCTGCACCTCGATTATTACGTGACGGAGTCCAGCGGTCACAACTCGGAGTACAATTGGTGGTTCAGGAAGCGGCCCGACCTGATTGAGCGCTATGCGACTCACGGCACGGGTTGGAACCCGGGGCACCATGCCTATATCCTCAACGAATATCGCAAGCGGGAAACCACCTGGAAGGATGAGATACGCAAGTGGCTGGAGGACCCCAATGCCGTCAACCTGGAGCGAGGGCACGAATACGCGGCCTATATCATCAACGCGCTGCAGGGAGGAAGGCCTTTCAAATTCAATGGGAACGTGCCTAACAAGCATCTCATCGATAATCTGCCGGAGGATGTCTGTGTCGAGGTTCCGGTCTATGCGGACAAGGATGGCCTGCACTCCATCCACGTCGGACCGCTGCCGCCCTCGGTCGCACCGCTGAACCAGATTACCGTGGCCTCGGAGGAGATGGCGGTGGAAGCGGCGTTGACCGGAGATCCGCACCTGGTGTTTCAGGCTGTTGCTTATGATCCATTGACGGCCTCTGTGCTCTCGCTGCGCGAGATCCGTCAGATGGTCAACGAGATGTTAAAGCAAAATCAGGAATACCTGCCGCAGTTCAAGCACTTTGAGGCATAGAGAAGCGTTTCCTGTCGAAGGGCAGGCCACGGCGCTGAGGCAGCCAGAGTTGTTTGGGAAACTTGGGGAGTGATATTCGAATATAGGAGGTGAACATGTTGAAGGATTTGGTCGCCAAGAGCCGTAGCTATCGTCGCTTTCAGAAGGATGTACCGGTGCCTATGGAGACATTGCGCGAGCTGGTGGAGCTGGCTCGGCTCTGTCCCTCGGCCTCCAATCGGCAGCCTCTCAGGTATATGCTCTTCAACGATGCCGAGAACAACGCCAAGATCTTCACATGCTTGAGATGGGCCGGATATCTGCAGGACTGGCCTGGCCCCGCGGAGGATGAACGCCCGACCGCTTACGTTATCATCCTTAGCGATACCGAGATCGCTGAAAACCCTGCGGTGGATGAAGGCATTGCAGCACAGACCATGATGTTGGGCGCAACCGAGAAGGGCTTCGGCGGCTGCATGATTGGTTCCATCGATCGCGTTCGATTGCGCGAACTGCTCGAGATTCCAGAGCGGTTCAAGATCCTGCTGGTTCTGGCTCTCGGCAAGCCCGCGGAGAAGGTCGTTATCGATCCGATCGGGGAAGATGGGGACATCAAGTATTGGCGTGATGAACAAGGTGTCCATCATGTACCCAAACGGTCGCTCGATGAGTTGATCCTGACGTAGTTGTGACCAGCTCGGCTTCTGGGGTGTTGAGGGCAACGCCTCCCGCGTAGATTCAGCCGTGGGAGGCGTTGATTGTCAAAGGGTGGTGTCAGCGCAGTAGTGGACGCCATCCTCGAGGCTGCAGCCAGCCAGTTCCCCATCGGTCGGTGCGCCAGGTTGCCTCGAAAAGCACGGGGTCCCAGGCAGGCGGTACCCTGAAGCCCTCTGCGGGTACAGCCCACAGCCAGGTCTCGCCATCCCACACGGCGAAGCCCCTACGGTGTCTGCCCGGCAGGCGGACCGCGACGGTCTTGAGATAGCCGCTGGCGGAGGGATAGGCACTCAAGGGCCGATGGTCCTTTGACTCGCGCTGCAATTGCGGCAGCCACTCCCGCAGTACGCCGATGGGGTAGCCCAAGATGTGACGCTCCCATTGGAGACGTTGAGCGTAGGTGGGAGGCTCGACCTCTGGGGCTGCGAAATCAAAGGCGAATTGCCGTGCTGACCCAGCACGAGTAACCCCTAGCGCTTCCCGAATCATGGCCTGCCGATTGATGCCCAGGCTGTCCAGTGCGCCGCACTGGATCAGGTGGGTGATTTCCTTCGACTGCAGATCAACCCGCAACAACAGATCACGCACATCCAGAAACGGGCCGGCCTCGCGCGCCTTCAGTATGGCCTGCACTGCCTGTCGTCGCAGGTCACGCACCAAATTGAGACCCAGCCAGATCACGGGACGTGCGGATCCCTGAGGGGCCGTCACAGTCGCTTCTTGAGTCAGGCTTACCTGCCATGTGCTGGTGTTGATGTGGGGAGGGCGTATCTCGA
>CAYLRT010000008.1:3015-5027 GCA_964385885.1 uncultured Anaerolineales bacterium
GCGATCTCCGTCACCACGCGGAGCACCTGTTCCTGGAAGATTAAGACCCCTTTGGTGCGTGCGAGGATGGGTGCCAGGGCGGGATGGAGGTAAGTTGGCGGTTCCTCACCACGGTAACGTCGTACGAAACTCTCAGCCTGACCACCCATGGCAGGGCCCGGCTTGAAAAAAGCGTTGGCGATCGCCAGGTCCTGGACCGTACGTGCACGCAGCTTGTGCAGGGTGCGCCGTGCTCCAATGGAGTCGCATTGGAAGACGCCAGTGGTGTCGCCCCGTGCCAGAAGGTCGGCGGTCTGTGCGTCGTCCGGCGGAATCGCATCCAGGGTGAAATCTGGCTTGGCCTTGCGTACCTGCTCGGCGGCATCGGCCAGCACCGTCAACGCTCGGATCCCCAGCAAGTCCAGTTTTGGGAGGCCAATAGCCTGACAGCTTTCATGGTCGAGCTGTGTCGTCAGGAACCCCTTGGGTGTCATTTGTACCGGTACAAAATCCGTAAGAGGGCCCGGCGTGATGATCACACCTCCTGCGTGGACGGTCAGGTGGTGAGGTATGCCTGCGATGCTACGGGCGGCTCGCACGACCCGACGGGTCTGCTCATCGGGGAGCGCCGCGATGAGGTCATCCCAGGAAGGGCCATCGGCGTGGGGATGATGGCTGGGTACGACGCGGAGTATGGCCTGGAGCTGGCGCTCTTCCAGCCTATAGGCTTTCGCTGTCTCGCGTACCGCTCCTCGGCCCCGTAGGGTCGCCATGGCGCCAACCAGCGCTACCTGGTCCTCTCCGTAACGTTGGCGAATGTAGTCCAGGATCTCGTCGCGGCGACGACTGCAAAGATCGAGGTCGATGTCGGGTGGGTCAGAGCGCCCGGGGTTGAGGAAGCGTTCGAAGAGCAGGTCGTGGGCGATGGGGTCCACGGTGGTGATGCCCAGGCTGTAGGCGACGAGGGAATTGGCCACGCTCCCCCTTGTGCTGACAGGAATCTGTTGGCGGCGCGCATGGCGGACGATATCGGCCACTGCCAGGAACAGGGGGGCATACCCATGCTCCGCAATGGCTGTGTATTCTCGGTCCAGACGGCCTCTTACCTGTGGGGGCAGGGGGTGCCCATACCGCGCCTCGGCTCCAGCCCAGGCCTGAGTGCGCAACATCGCGTTGGATGTCTCGCCCTGGGGGAGATCGACGACGGGCCACTTCAGAGTTTCGTCAGGCAGCGCCGTGCCGCAGCGCTGAGCGACCTCTAGTGTCCGGGCCAGGATGTCCGGGGCCGCATGGAAGCGCTCAGCCATGGCCTCGGGTGCTATCCAATGGACGTCACGGGGAGCTCCCCGCGTCGTAATGTGTGGGAGGGCTGTGGGGGACACACGGTCAATGGCGCAGTGGAGTCTTATAGCCGCCAGAAGCCGCAGGCGCCGCACATCCTCAGGCACCATGGTGTAGATGGGGTGAACCGCAACTGTGTGGAGGCCCTGAGTGCGGGCAAGGGAGGTCGCTATCTGTGCGGCCTCGAGGTCGGAGGGTGCCTGAATCTCCACTCCCACGTAGAGGTCCTCTGAGCCAAAGATCTCCCGGAGCTGGGCAAGGTGCAGACGGGCTGCACGGAAGTTACCGGCAGCTATATGGTGATGGAACCATCCCTCATGCCCTCCGGTGATGCACAGCAAACCGGCTGCATGTTGCGCTAGGCTCTCGAACGAGGTGACCTGCGGGTGGTGTTGTGGGTCACGGTGGAGCTGGGCGGAGAGGCGACAGAGATTGCGATATCCCTCCACTCCCTGGGCCAATAGCACCAGTGTGCCAGGTGGCGATGCACCCATGGAAGGTGTTGGTGCATAGGGCCCATCGTTGAGGATATGGATGGTCATGCCGATCACGGGTTGCACATGATGTCGCCGGCAGGCCTGGGCGAAGGCCACCACCCCGTAGAGAGCGTGGGTGTCAGTCAACGCCAGGTGGGTCAGCCCCTCCGCGGCAGCCTGGCGGGCGAGCGCCTCGGGCGATGGTGTGGCCTGCAA
>CAYLRT010000008.1:5127-23362 GCA_964385885.1 uncultured Anaerolineales bacterium
GCCCCTCCGCGGCAGCCTGGCGGGCGAGCGCCTCGGGCGATGGTGTGGCCTGCAATAGACTGTAGTGGGAATGCACATGGAGCGGAACCCAACCAGACATATGTGTAGCCCTTTCCAGTTCCTGCACAACCAGTCTAGTACATACGTTCTATTCGCTTCCGATGCAGTGTCAAGTACGAGCAACCGAGCTCTCTCCCGCGGCTCTCTCCGCAGCGATAGTCCTGTTGTCCTCGGACACAGGTGCTTCCAGTGCCGCAAGTTGCTTTCTCCCGACGTGGATGGGGGACCACCAGGGCCTGCACAATGGATGTCAGGTAGGTCAACGCTGTGGCATCGTGAGCTCAGTCGGGCGGGAGCAGTTGGACTCCCTCGAGGCCTTTTCACCTTCTGCGGTTGGTCGTCGTGGAGCAGTCCTAACGGGAGAACCCCGCTCCTGCGCGCCCCAAGGCAGTGAGGCCGTAGGTGAGGAGGTTTTGAGCATCGCTTTGTGTCCTGCGGGAGAGGCTACCGTCTCGAATCATCGTGGTGAGGTGGAGAAGTTGCCCCACAGCCTCGATGTTCTCCTTGAGCCAGACCGTGCGCAGGTCACCGTAAGCCGTTTGGAGGAGAGCAAGGTGTCCCTCAAGACGATCGGTAGCGGTGGAGAGGTCGTCCACGGCGATGTCGTCCAGCGTGTAGAAGGCTATCTCGCTGGTCCAGGCTGCCAGGGCGTGATGCACGACCAGATCGGCGGGGAGTTTGAGCCTCGAGGCACTGCGCATCAGCGGTAGTGCGATCTGGCGCGGCGCGTGCATCCGCGTATCGATATAGCTTGCGGTGGCTGTGCCGATCTCCTCTCCATCGTAATCCGAGGGGATCGTAAGCTCCATGACGATCCAATAGGTCTCGCCCGCGGCCAAGTCCGGCACGAAGACCTGAATTCCCTCGCCCTCCAGCTCCACAACGGAGGGCGCTGAAGGCGTCGGGGAGACCTCCTCCACAGCCCCCAGGGTCAAGGCCGCCCGGGCGACGGGTTCCTCCACCTGATCATGCCCGTAGAAGTAGCGGATGGGCAGGCGGGGATCGATCTGGATGCGCAGACGAATACTCTGTGCCCTCAAGTGGTCACGGCGCTGCAGTTCAAGCTGTAGGTTGTCTCCCACTGTGGCTGGGTCGGTGACCTCGGTGTAAGTGCCCCCACTGATGCCAGCCAACGCATCCAGCTCACGTCGGTTGGCATCTCGACCCAGCGCAAACGTGGAGACGCGGAACGGTGTGTTCTGAGCGCGACGGGCGATCTCGGCCCGAATCTGAAGCCAATCGGTCACGCCATCAGTTGGATTGCCGTCTGAGAAGAGGAAGATGTGACTTGTGGTGGCACGCCCCACACCTTTGGACGCCTCATCGATGCCGGCTAGAAGTCCTTGGTTTAGGTCGGTCCCCCCGCCAGCCACGAGCCGTGCCAGTGCCCGATTGAGGGTCTGGGGAGTGATCTCCGAGACGAGGGTGGCCGGGAGCACTACCTGGGCGCGGGCGTCGAAATCGACCAGCGCCAGCGTGTCAGTGGGGCGCATGCTGGCGAAGAGGGCGCGGACGGCGGCCTTCGCTCCCTCTAGCTTGGGACCATCCATCGATCCGCTGGTATCGATGACCAAAACGTAGTTTGCGGTAGGGGCCTGTTCTACAGAGACGTCGACATCCGTGGCGGCACGGAGGGCGATCTCCAGATAGTGTGTGGCGCGCTTATCCCGTTTCTCAGTCAGAGGGATTTCGACCAGTCCGTAGCGGGCACTCAACGCGGCGCCCGGCTCTGGCGTTGGAATGCGTATCCCGCTCAGAGGGTCCACGATATGTAGAGTGATCTGGCTGTCGCCAAGCACCAGACCTTGGGTCAGGAGGGTCTCGATTCCTTTGGCGGAGGGGGTACTGAAGTCATTGTGGCGGCGGATGAAGAGGGCGCTGTGTGGCAGGAGGGCACCCTGTTCCACCAGCGGCAGGGGAGTTGGAGAAGATCCCGGGGGCGGGGTGGGTTGTGGGGTAGGCGTCGCCTGTGGGGGTGTATGGGTTGGACGTGGCGAGGATGTGGGGAATGGGGTTGGTGTAGCGGTCGGTTGGCGAGTGGGGAGGGGCGTTGGCGTGGCCGAAGCAGTGGTTGGATGAGGAGAGGGGGACACCATCGCGGCCGACGGTGAAGGCGAAATGGAAAAGGGCGTGGAGGGCTCTGGCAGCGCGGACAGCACCAAGACAACGGTCATGGCGACCAACAACAACAGAAGGAGCGCGATATCCAGCGTGTGTGCCCTGATCGTACTCATCACGCGGTTCCTCCCCTTATTCTTGGTGAGGCCCTTAGTTAGGTTAGACGTCGTGTTGTGGTTGGCAATCTGTGCTGGCTTGGGACGGGACGCTTCTAGGTATAGCAGGAGATACCCAGATGGTCAAGAAGAGGGAGATTCCACGTGGAGATATCCGATCTCCTTCCGCGTTTCCCATTTATTTCATGTTCCAACACATGAGATCCACGGTGGCAGCGGGTTGGGTCCAAGGCTAGTTAGGATTCGCCCCTTCGCCGGATCTCTTTATAATCGGCGAACCGGCGTCATAAAGATGGTGGGAGGGGGAAAAGGCATTGATCCTCAATATCTTGCTTTTGCTGCTCAGCGTCTTGGCGGCATCTACTGCCGTTATCATGATCAAGGCTAGCACTCTGCATCCCGTGTTATTGGCCTCTGGGCGGCTGTTTGTGGCCACGGTAGCTTTGTTGCCGCTTTTCTTTCGTGATTTGAGGCGCTATCGTCATGTCTATACTTGGGCTCATCTGCGAGCTTCTATTCTACCGGGAGCGCTCCTCGCCGCACACTTCATCTCATGGATCATTGGTGCGCGGATGACGCCGACGGCGAATGCCAGCCTCATTGTCAACCTAGTGCCATTGGCGATGCCGTTTTTCCTGTCGTGGCTGGCACGTGAAGCCTTGACGCGAGATGAGGCTGTAGCCACCGGGGTCGCACTAGCGGGGGTGGCGTTCTTGACCGCGTCGGACTTGAATCTGAGCCCGAGGTACTTCGTTGGGGATCTGATTTGCTTCGGTTCCATGCTTTTCTATGCACTTTACCTGTCCCTGGGGCGACGCAATCGCACTTTTCCCACCGTGTGGCTTTATCTGGTGCCGCTCTACGCGACGGCCGCCCTGCTGAGCTTCATAGTTGCGCTGTTCCTTGTCAATCCCTTTCAGCCATATCCACTGCGGGAGATCCTGCTGGTCCTGGGGCTGGGGATTGTGCCCACAGTGATCGGTCACTCACTCCTCAACTATGCCATGAAGCACTTCCGGGGTCAGATTGTCAGTATCATCAATATGGGGCAGTTCATCTTCGCCGGGATTATGGCCTTTTTCATCTTTGGCGAGTTCCCGTCATGGCACTTCTTTGTAGCAAGCTCGCTGTTGGCATTGAGCGCCTGGATTGCGGTCCGAGGACGGGCATAGCGGTCGAGGCCTAATTCAACCCGTTGGGTGTCGTTGGTATTGAGAAGTGATCTGAGGTGATCTTTCAGTTGATGCAGGGGCGCGAGTATGATGACGAAACGTGAGATCATCCGCTTGATTCTGGAGCACCGGCGTCCTCCGTATGTGCCGTGGTCCATGGGGTTCACAATCGAGGCAGCGAGCAAGCTCCGTCAGTACTACGGCTGTGAGGACCTGGAGGAGGTCCTGGACAACCATCTGCTCTCCTTGGGGAGCGGTGTGGGTTTTTTCACCGACCTGGGCGATGATCTCGTTCAGGATGTCTTTGGCGTGGTCTGGGACCGGAGCGTCGACAAGGATATCGGGGTCGTGGTGGGACAGGTGCTTCCGGAGCCTACGCTCAAGGGCTATGAGTTCCCCGATCCACTCGATCGACGCTTCTTTGAGGATATCCCGGCCAAGATCGCACGTTATGGTGACCGTTTCAGGGTCTTTCAGATCGGGTTTAGCCTGTATGAGAGAGCCTGGACCTTGCGCGGAATGATGAACCTGATGATGGACTTCTATGATCACCCAGACTTCGTCCACGAGCTTCTTGCTGCCATCGCTGACTACAACATCATGCAGATTCAGGAGGCACTGAAGTACGACATTGATGCGTTGTACTTCGGCGATGACTGGGGGCAGCAACGAGGCTTACAGATGGGACCCCGGCTGTGGCGTGAGTTTATCTACCCGCAACTGAAACGTATGTACGGCGTGGTGAAAGAGGCGGGTAAGTACGTCTTCATCCACTCCTGCGGGGACGTGGATGAGCTGTTCGATGATCTGATCGCGATCGGCCTGGACTGTTTTAACCCCTTTCAGCCTGAGGTGATGGACGTTTATGCGCTCATGCGACGGTATAGGGGACGGTTGGTTTTCCATGGAGGGCTCTCTACGCAACGGACACTGCCGTATGGTACGATAGAGGATGTGCGACAGGAGACAGAACGCTTGCTCAGGGCCGGAGCAGCGGGCGGATACATTTTCGCGCCAGCGCATGCGGTCGAGGGGGATGTGCCTGTCGAGAACATGGTCACCATGATTGAGACGGTGAAGTCTCAACCAGGCTATGTGTCCAGTTAGTGTGAGTCTGAGATAGGAGCCGAACCCATGCTGAGTACCAGTCATGCGATAGAGTCTCATGTCAGCATCCTGGAGGAATGCAACCAGCGCGGTGGTCGTATGCTCACGTTGGTTGATCTGATTGAAGCGGGGACCGTGGACCTTCCGCTGGCTGCCTATCTGGCGGCTGTGATGCGCAGCAGAGGCTCTCTCTTGGTGGGCGCTCGGCCGGGAGGTGCTGGCAAGACGACGGTGATGGTGGCGTTGCTTAACTTCCTTCCCGACGACATGGTCATCAGACCGATCGACGGTCGGATCAGCCTTCTTCGTGCTCTTCATGACGCCGAGTTCGGGAAAACCTGCTACCTGGCCCATGAGATTGGTCGTGGGGCCTACTACGCCTATGTCTGGGGGGAGCAGGCGAGGCAATTCGTGTCACTGGCTGGACGGGGGCATACCATCGCGTCCAATTTGCATGCCGATACGCTTTCAGAGCTGCGGGCTCAGCTTTGTGAACAGAACCGTGTGGATCCGCAGGACCTATCGGCTGTGACGCTGAAAGTGTTCTTGCGCGTAGCCCGAGGCCATGACTTTCGTCCACAGCGATGGGTGAGCCATGTCTTTGAGGCAGTAGAAGGCGAGGACCGACTGATCTGGACAGGGCATGCGCCGGGGAAATTCAGGCGCGGGGCGGAGAGTGCGTTGATCAGTCGGGATGCTCAGCGCATCTGCCGGGAGCTTTTGGAGATGTTGCAGGCAAAGGGCTTGCGCACGATGACTCAAGTTCGACGCGCAGTGGTTGAGTCATTGGTTCTGTCGTAGCCCCTGTGCGAGTGGATGGCGACCCGCTGACCATAGAGGGGGCAAGCGGGTTGCCCTATCTACGACACACGGATCTTCTCCTCCGCTGGCGCGGGACAATCGAGGCCGCAGGTCTCTTCCTCAGGTCATAGGATGCCCGGTCCCATGATATGCCAGTGCATGTGTGGCGTGACGCCTGGTGCTGCGGCGTTCGTCCGAACGAAGAAACCACGGCGGTCCAGTCCCAGCTTGTGTGCTACCGCTTGCACCGCCTGTACCATAGAGAGCAACAGCGCCCCGTCCAGTGTCTTGGGATCCAGGATAGACTGGATGTGTTGCTTGGGGATGACTACGACGTGGATCGGCGCTTTGGGTCTGGGATGATGGAATGCCAGGACGCGCTCATCCTCCCAGAGCCGATCGACTTTCAGCTTTCCCGATAGGACATCCTCGCAATACCAATCTCTCCGTGCCATGAGATCCTCCGAAACGAGCCGACGGCCAGCAGCTCTCTCAGTGGAGGGTATGTCTAGTCGACATGCCCTCGTTCATCTTCCACGCGGATCATTGTCTCACAAGCGTAGAGCAACTCACGAGCGCTGGCAGTGAACCTAACTTGACCAATGGACATGTAAAAAGCGATGCTGTCAACGTCCCGTCACGATTTTCGTTACCGGCTGTGAACTGTTTAAGGGCTGCCCTGGACACGGGGTACAGGCTGAGGAGAACCAGGCGTTACCCGCATCGCCAGCGCAAAGGGCACAGATAACATGATGATGGCCGCCGCTCCCCAACAGAGCCCTTCGTAGCCCACAAGCTCCAACAAGGTGCCGGCAAGCAGCGACATCGATACCGATGTGATGTGGTTGATGCTCACTCCGGCTGCCAGTGTGGGAGTCACCTCCTCCGAGGGCGCTATACGGTTGACATAGGTGGAGAGACCGATGCGCAACGTCACCAGCAGGTTAATGGCGATCAGGAGCGAAGCCAGCAGCCAGACGTTGTGCAAGGTGGCATAGCCTACGAAGCAGAGAGCCAAGGCTATGTAACTGGCGGAGAGGACCGTGCGCTCACCCAGATCATCCAGCAGGCGACCCAGAAGCGGTGCCAGCGTGATATTGACAATACCGCTGGCAACCATGATGAGGCTGATGGCCCGGGCATCTAATCCGTAGTTTTGGACAAGGATCAACGTGCCAAAGGTACCGAACACCTGCATGCGGGATCCCTCGAAGAACGTCAGAATGTAGTACAACCAATACCTCTTGCGTAGGATGATCCGCGGCTGCGTGACGTCGTAGGAGCCGACGTTCGCGGGGATGGCGAGCAGAGCTACCGAGGCCAGGACCATGAAACCTCCTGCCACGGCGTAGAACGCGCGCAACGGTATGGTGGTGGCCATGATCGCCGTGACGCCCATACCGACGATGGAAGCCAGGGAGCCCATGGCGGAAAGAAACCCCAGCGTTCGGCCGGACTGGCTGCGTTCCGTGAGAGCGAGCCCGAGGGCACTCTGAAGGGGCATCCAGTTGTGGAAGCCCAGGCTGCCGATCAACGCGACGGCGATGAGCGCTGCATAGCTGTGAACCGTGGCGTAGAGGCTGTAACCTATCCCCATCAGGAAGACTGACAGTGCGGCGCGACGTGAAAGAGGGAGATGCATCATCAGGGCGGCGATGAACATCAGGCTCAGACCGGGGATCTCGCGAATCCCCGCCAGCCACAGTACTTGTCGCCCACTCAGTCCCAGGACATCTACGTAGAAGTTGGTGCTGATGCCTCCCATCAACCCCTGCCCCAGGCGAATCAGGAAGACGGAGGTCGCAAGGATCCAGATGTGACGGCTCCAGCTTGTAGCCACCGAGCGTATACGCTCGCGCATGGATATCTGCATGGGCTCTCTCCTGTTGTTCTAATCTTCACCGGAGTTATGCGTTGACCCTTCCAGGTGAGTGGGCAGGTACTCTTCCCTTACAGGCGAGAAGACTTCAACGATGACGCTGTCTTCCAGAACCTCGACGCCGTGCACTGTGTCACCGGGGATACACCAGGCATCGCCAGGCGTCGCTTCGACCCGGGTACCCTCGATCTCAAATCGCACTTTCCCGCTCAATAGCATGCCTGTCTGTTCATGGGGATGGGTATGGAGCGGCAAGACGCTTCCCCGCTTCAAGGTAAAGCGTGCCATCAGCGTCCTCTCACCGTAACACAGCGTCTCCATTTCAATGCCAGGTGCTGCAGTCCGTGGGGAAGTCCCCTGGTCTCGCTTGTAGAACATGGTCTTTCTCTCCTCACATGGGCATAGTTCCAACGCGCTATCGCGAGGGGAATTACTCTTTGTCAGGATGTCGGTCCCCCTTACAATAATCTCTGGCGTGATAGCCGCATGCAGAGCATTATAGAATGGGCCGTGAAACTGCCCAAGGCTTGCGCTGTAGGAATAGCTTACTTCTGTCCGGGCTGATTGTTGTACGTCGAGCCTCGCGGCAGGTGCACGGAGCGAGGAGGGGTGATGGCATTTTACTCTGAGTTTGCGCGCTATTATGACCGCATTTTCCCGTTCAACCACGATGTGGCGAGGTGCCTGGAGACACACCTGCCGGATCCGCCTGCGCGTGTGCTGGATGTGGGGTGTGGGACTGGAGCCTATGCTGCTTACCTTGCCAGGCGGGGGTTTGAAGTTGAGGCTATCGATTTGGACATTGCCATGATCAGGGAGGCGGAGAGCAGGTATCCTGGGGTCAGCCTTCGTGTGCTCGACATGCGTGAGATCGATGCATTGGAGGGCAGCTTTCAGGCGATCTATTGCATTGGGAACACGGCGGCACACCTGCCGCATGATGAGTTTGTGGGGTTTCTCCGTCATGTCTACGCCCTACTCAATCCCGGTGGGGTTTGGCTGTTGCAGATCATGAACTGGGACTACGTGTTGGCGCAGGAATCTGTCACCTTCCCTGAGCTGCGCAGCCATGATGGTCTGGTCTTTCATCGTATCTACCGTGAGGTCTCATCCGCGCGAGTTACCTTCAC
Source organism: uncultured Anaerolineales bacterium (assembly GCA_964385885.1). Taxonomy (GTDB): domain Bacteria; phylum Chloroflexota; class Anaerolineae; order B4-G1; family SLSP01; genus PWVB01. The sequence goes on from CAYLRT010000008.1 coordinate 13,511, forward strand.
GACTCGACTCGAACGGGATGGAGACACCGTCTTCGAGGCGGAGACCCCTCTCTATCCCTGGCGCTGGGCAGACCTCTGCCGTGTGCATGGTGAGTTGGGGTTCGACTTGGAAGCTCACCTCGGGAGTTTCAGGGGAGATGCGTTTGACGAAGCTGCGTTCAGCGCCGATATCTCCGTGTGGCGTCGTGCCCTTTGATCTGTAGGGTCGGCGCTGGCGGATGTCAGATCGAGGAGGGATATAAATGACTTCGGTCATTGAGCGACGTAAACCTCTGTCAGCGCGCGTGGGCATCTTCGGAGTGGGGCTGGACACCTACTGGTCGCAGTTCCCCACCTTGAGGGCTGATCTGCTCGGATACCTGGACCGCTTTGTGTCTGGCGTGCGGCGGCCGGGAGTGGATGTCATAGACTTTGGCTTGGTCGACAATGCTGAGGCTGCCTACAATCTCCTTCCGCGACTCAGGGCTGCGGACCTTGATCTGGTGTTCGTGGACATGTTGACCTATGCCACGTCATCCACTTTCGGCGTCATCATCCGGGGTTTGGACGTGCCCATCGTGTTAGTGGCGCTACAGCCGTTGGCTCGTCTTGACTATGTGCGTGCTACGACGGAGATGCAGTTGCGTAATGACAACATCTGCTCGCTGCCTGAGTTTGCGGGAGTTGCAGTGCGCATGGGGCGGCGGGTCCCGCCCATCATCATCGGTCGGTTGGAGGATGATGAGCGGGCCTGGAGGGAGGTGAGGGAATGGTGTCAGATCGCACAGGTGTTGCACGATCTCCGTCGAGCTCGGATCGGGCATTTTGGACACCCCATAGAGGCTATGCTCGATATGCACACTGATCAGACCGCATTGACCGCTGCGTTTGGACTGCACGTCGTGCAGACTGAGCTCGATGACCTGGTGCGACTGGTGCGGGAGGTGACTGAGCAGGAGCTGACGCAGAAGATCCAGGTCATCTTGTCGTTCTTTGATGTTCCAGATCCCGGTGCTGATCCGATCACGCGCCGCTTGACGGATGAGGATCTCCGGTTTGGGGCGCGTGTGGCGGTGGCCCTGGAGAAGTTCATTGATCTCTATCGGCTCGACGGGCTGGCATATTACTATCGGGGTGAGCCAGGCAGTGAACGGGAGCTTGTAGCTTCCAATCTCATCATCGGTAATTCTCTGTTGTGTGCTGCGGGCTTCCCGATGTGTGGAGAGTCGGATCTGAAGACGGCTATTGCGATGTTGATCATGGACCGCCTTGAGATGGGTGGAAGTTTCGCGGAGTTTCATCCCATTGACTTTGAGGAGGATTTTGTCCTGGTGGGACATGACGGACCACATCATATTGCCATCGCAGAGGGTCGCCCGGTGTTGCGTAGCCTGACCCGCTACCACGGTAAGCCGGGAGCAGGGGCCTCGGTGGAGTTCAAGATCAAAGAAGGACCCATCACGGTATTGGGCGTGACCTCGACCTTTGATGGGCGTTTCAAGTTTGTGATCGCTGAAGGTGAGTCCATGGCTGGCCCGATCCCCGCCACAGGTAATACGAACACCCGAGGTCATTTCAAACCAGATACGGTGACCTTCCTGCGACGCTGGTTGGGTGAAGGGCCCACTCACCATTTTGCCCTGGGCGTAGGCCACCGAGCGGAGACTTTACAGAAGTTGGGAGCGGTGTTGGAGGTCGAGACATCAGTGGTCGCACGGTATTGAAGGGCATGAACAGCCTGATGTTATCTCTTCCGTCTGGCTCCGGCGTTAGCCTGAGCTGTATGGACTGTGGGATGTTTCTCGGAGGCTGGCGTATACTGGACGCTTGCTGGCGATGTTGAACTTGCGTATCCTGAGACTCAAATTGGAGCCGCGGTTGCTGGCTCTCTGGAAACGGTTGCCTTTCTGGCTGCAGGGGCGCATTGAGTGGCTATTGCAGCCGAAGTTCATGGTTGGCGCTGTGGCAGTGGTCTTCGACCATTTGGACCGCGTGCTGCTCTTCCATCATACCTACCGGATGGAGTACCCGTGGGGGTTCCCCGGAGGCTGGCTCAAGGCAGGTGAGGACCCCACCGACGCTGTCGAGCGCGAGGTGTTTGAGGAGTCGGGATACCGGGTCCGGGCGCGCTATCCCCTGGTGATCGGCGGTGACCGGGACCTCCGGCGGCTGGATCTCATCTTTCTGTGTGAGTTGGTCGATGGGGAATTTCATCCGAGCGCTGAGGTCTCAGCGGCGGAGTTTGTAGCCCTGAGTGACCTGCCGGGTAGGGTGGAGCCCTTCCACGTTCAGGTGGCGCACTACGCAGTAGAGATGAGATCTCGCACCAGAGGGTCTCCGGCCCCGAAGGCCACTGACCCCGTGGAGCACCAAGGATCTTGAAGGGGATTAGGGGTGAGCCGTGTGTGTCTCTGCCTGTGCTCGCAGCATGGCTCGTTGGTTGTGGCTTATGGGGGTCGACATCCCATCAGGGACCTGCGGCGGCTGTTCCGGCTGGGATATCTGGTTCGAGGGATGTCGGCGAGCTGGTCACGAATCCCAGACAGTAATACAATGGAATGCGTTGGAGCTTTGTGAGACTGAGGGCCCTGGCTTCCGTTTGTGTGTGAAACGTGAGGAGACCTATGTCCCAAGGGCGAATTCTCCTGGTCGATGGCGATCCTCTGGAAGCACAACGCCTCTGTGATGTTCTGCGGAAGAGCGACTATGAGGTTGTGACCCTTCCTGATGGTGACGGGGTCCTGGATACGTTGTCCACTGAAGATTGGACTGTGGCCGTTCTGGATCTCAAGGTGAGGGATGGGGAAGCGTTACTGGAGGAGGCCGTGACCCTGGCTCCTCCCCGACCGGTGGTTGTGCTCCTGGAAACAGTCGGTGAGGCTGCAGCCGCATTGGAACGAGGTGCCTGGGGCTATCTCCTGCGCCCTCTCGATCCAGACCTGGCACGGCTCGTCATCAGCCGAGCGTACAGATGGGTGCGGGCGCAAACCGAGTTAGAGCACTCCGTGCGTGAGCAAGAGGAGTTAAGGAAGCAGGTGCATAGGCTGCGGGCTTTGAACCGTGTGAGTCATGCCATTGGCCATGCCTTTGAATTAAACACGATTCTTGAACACAGCACGGCTGTACTTCTCGATGTGATCGAGCGGGAGGTCGCGGTGGTTTTGCTTCTGAACCCCACTACCTCGCATCTCTACGTGGCAACAGCTCGTGGGGTACCCAAGGAGCGGGTGCGGTTTCATCAGCCGTTCCCTCTCCATGACAGCATAGCCGGCCGGGTAGTGATTGAGGGACGCATGGAGGTCGGTCACGGAGTGCCAGCAGAGCCATACCTAGACCCGGAGATATGTGCTGAGGTAAAGAACTACGTGTTGGTGCCGCTGTGTGTCACTGAGGGGATCACGTGGGACAGTGACCGAGAACGGGGTACGAAGTTGGCAGTTGTGGGGGCCCTCGGCATTTTCTCGCATCGTGACGAGCCCTGCACTCCCGAAGATCTGGCACTCTTGAGCACAATTGGCAATCAACTGGGGGTCGCAGTAACTCGAGCTCAGTATGCGGCGGATCTACGTCAGGCCAATGTGCAGCTCGAGGCCGCCAATGCCGAGTTGCGGCATTTGGACATCATGCGTGAGCAGTTCATTCAGAATGTGGCCCATGAGCTCCGGACGCCTTTGGCGTTGGTCAGGGGGTATATCGAACTGTTGGCCCAGGGTGTTTTGGACGAGGAACAGCGCAAGCACGCTATCACGGTTGCACGGGAGCGCATTGTGGCGCTTACGAAGCTCGTTGAGGCCATCACAACGTTACAGGATCTCAAAGCAGAGCCTTTGGAAAAAGCACCGCTTGCCCCCCAACATCTACTTCAGACCGCATGCCGCAGGGTTCAGCAACGGGCGCGAGCACAGGGAATCACCCTCACCTGTACTTCCTGCGAGGACCTGCCTATGATTCAGGGGGACTTTGTGCGGCTGACAGAGGCTCTTCATCAGCTTTTGGACAATGCCTGTAAGTTCTCTGATCCAGGTTCTATGGTCTATGCCTGGGCAGAGGCGTCCCCCGATAGGCAGTCAGTCGTGTTCTACGTGCGTGATGAAGGCATCGGGATCCCTGAGGAGGAGCAGAACCGCATCTTTGAGCGTTTCTATCAGGTCGATGGTAGCGCGGCGCGGCGTTATGGCGGCACCGGGCTGGGTCTGGCATTGGCCAAGGAGATAGTAGAGGCCCACGCCGGTCAGATTACGGTCAAGAGTCGTGTGGGAGAGGGTAGCACATTCGCGATCATGTTGCCTGCGTTTTCCGGAGAGGGGAGGAGTTAGGCTCGGTTGGCCTCTCTTGAGGCAAATGTGGCCTGTAGCATACGCTGAGGTGCGGTGCTGATCTGGCAAGAACGGACATACGAGTGGATGTAGTTGACGCGTTTCCCCGCTTTCCATCCCGCCGATGCATGGCCGTTGGGATTGCCCTCCCTCTGTCACTTGCTACAATAGGTTTAGGGTAGACGACGGAGCCCGATAGTTAGGCTGGGGTACTGCAAGGTTTGGCATAATGCGGTATGGGGTGAGAAAAGGGATCCATTGTCGTGGTAGCCAATGTGCTTTTGCTCAACGCGAGCTATGAGCCGCTTGATATCATCTCGCTCAGGCGGGCGATTTCCCTGATGGTGCGGGGACGAGTGGAGCCGGCGAGCGAGGAGGCGGTGGAGATCCATGCTGCTTCCAGCACCTGGCGTATCCCTGTCGTCATCCGGTTGCGCTACTATGTGAACGTGCCACGGCGCGGTGTGAGTTGGAGCCGAGAGGCTGTGCTGCGGCGTGACCGCTATACTTGTGCATATTGTGGAATCAGGCTTGGCGATGTCCGGCATGGGAAGGTGTTGAATCGTTCAGACTTTTCCGTGGATCATATCCTGCCAGTGAGCCGAGGGGGGAAGAACAGTTGGGGCAACACAGTATGTGCCTGCGCTGTGTGCAATCAGCGGAAGGCTAACCGTCTGCCTCATGAGGCGAACATGAAGCTCTTGTGGGAACCCAAAACACCCCGGGTCCGCTATCTGGTTGCCTCTGGTGAGGTTCCCACCGTGTGGCGGGCCTATCTGGAACTCGGATCCGGCAAAAAGTAGAGTACATTTAACCCGACAATGTCTTGGTGCTTGCCCGGTGGGCCTTCCCCCGCCGGTTTTTTTGCTTTCCTCGACCAGTAGTTAGGCGCAATCTTTACAGTTCTCTGACGAGTTCTCCACACTTCCTCCATATTTGTCTGCTAGAATCACGATTGGCCGGACCGGAATCGGTCTCAAGTGTCGCGTGCTATTGCATCTAGATGTCAAACACGAGGTGGAGGTTGTCTCATGAGGAAGTGGTGGTGGATTGCTGTTGTCCTCGTTCTGGTTGGAGGGGCTTTCGTCACTTATCGGGTGCTGCTACGTCCCTCGGAGGCTGGCGTCTCCGACACAGCTTTGGAGACCGCAGTTGTGGAGCGTGGCACCTTGCGGGTGACCGTCGAGGGCAGCGGTAGCCTGGCTCCGCGGGATGAGTTGGGTCTGAGCTTCGACACGGCTGGCAAAGTTGCGGCGGTGCTTGTCGAAGCCGGAGATCGTGTGACAGCGGGGATGCCCCTGGCGCGCCTGGATGACGTGGACGCACGCCGCTCAGTGGCTGAGGCAGAGCTCCAGGTACGACAGGCTGAGGTGAGCCTGCAGTCAGCGCAGATGAAGCTGGACGAGCTTCTGAACTGGGAGCCAGACCAGGACGCGATCGAACAGGCGCAGGCCAATCTGGCAGCGGCCCAGGCAGACTACCACAAGGCGTTGGCGAGTAATGCCCATGTCGATGATCAGCTTGCTTCGGCTGAGGTGAGGCTGGCCCAGGCGCAAAGGGCGCTAGAGGATGCCCAGGAGGCCTATAACACAGCGTTTGACCCTGCTCGTGACTGGGAGTTACAGGATAAGCGTCTGGGTCCGCGGCTTGAAGCCGAGCGAGAGACTGCTGAGGATAGACTCGTGACAGCACAGGAGAACCTTCGTCTGGCGGAAGCGTCTTACAACCTGGAGGTAGCTGCTTTGAGCGACAGTGCTGTTAAGAGTGCCTGGAGCAAAGTGATCAGTGCACGTATTGCGCTGGAGAAGGAACAGACCGGTCCTGACGAGGATGAAATCAGGTCGGCCCGCCTGCAGGTTGAACAGGGAGAGATCTCGCTGGAGCAGGCGCGACTGAAACTGGAGGCGGCGCAGCGCGCGCTGGCGGACACGGAACTTGTGGCGCCGGTGGATGGCACGGTGACGGCGGTGAATATTGAGCTGGGGCAGGCTGTTGGGACATCCCAGGTTGCTGTGTCGATTGCAGATCTTGCTTCGTTCATAGTTGAGATCGGCCTGGACGAAACGGATATTGTCGGGGTTGAGGTTGGCCAACCGGCTGTAGTGGTGGTGGATGCATTTGACGATGCTGAGTTCAGTGGGCGCGTGATCCACGTGTCGCCGACGGCCAGCGTACAGTCAGGTGTGGTACTGTATGAGGTCACCATTGCTCTCGATGCCACGGAAGTGCCGGTGCGTGCCGGCATGACAGCCGATGCGGAAGTGGTGACGGACAGTGCAGAAGATGTGTTGGTGATCCCGTTGAAGGCGGTACGCAGCATTGGTGGTCGTCACTTTGTGCTGCGGCAACTGCGGGAAGGCGAAGAGCCTCAGACGCTGTTCAGGCAAGGAAGTGGAGGGCAGCAGGGCGGCGGAATGGTGCCAGGTCGGATGTCGGGCGGGGGTGACTTTCAGGCCTTGTCGCCGGAAGAACGTGCGGAACTCCGTGCGCAAATGCAGGCGCAATTTCAACAGGTGGAGGGGTTCGTCATGACACCGATTGAGTTAGGCGTGACCACTGATGCCTATGCCGAAGTGGTGCAAGGTCTGGAAGAGGGTGACGTGGTCTTGGTCTCAGTACTGACTGACGATGTGGGAGCCCAAGAGCAGCCCGCGCCGCGGGGCCTTGGCATACCGGGTATAGGGAGTGGGGCTCTGGGTGGGAGGAGATAGATGAGCCTGATTGAGATCCGTGAGGTCACTAAGGTCTATCCCATGGGCGAGGTGGAGGTGCGCGCGTTGCGAGGCGTCACGCTTTCCATCGAGCATGGGGAATGGGTGGCGATCATGGGCCCATCCGGCTCGGGTAAGTCAACATTGATGCACATCATCGGCTGCCTGGATACCCCGACCTCTGGGGAATATGTGCTCGACGGCGTATCTGTGAGTCAGATGACCGACAATCAGCTCGCCGCCATTCGCAATCGCAAGATAGGGTTTGTGTTTCAGACCTTCAATCTACTGGCGCGAGCCACAGCTTTGAACCAGGTGATGCTGCCGCTTCAGTACACGCGGGACGGGGCTCGTGTTCCCCTTGCGGAGCGCAGAAAGAGGGCCGAGGAAGCACTGGCCATGGTGGGGCTCTCCGACCGGATGCATCATCGGCCGTCTGAGCTTTCGGGTGGACAGCGGCAGCGGGTGGCGATTGCCCGGGCATTGGTCAACGCTCCCTCGATCCTGTTGGCCGATGAGCCGACCGGCAACCTGGACTCCAAATCTGGTGCGGAGGTGATGGAGATCTTCCATCAACTCCATGAGGAGCGAGGCATCACAGTCGTGATGGTAACCCACGATCCCGCCATTGCCGCTCACGGCCGGCGGATCATCCATCTGATGGATGGATTGGTTGTGCGCGAGGAGACGACGCAGGGGCCTGTGGGAGGCGATACATCGGTGGATGGAGGACAAGGGCAATGATCACCCAACTGGTCGACCTTCTAGAGAACGTGCGCGTGGCGCTTGAGGCGATGATGGCAAACAAGCTGCGCACAGCGTTGACGATGCTGGGTGTCATCATCGGTGTCGCTGCAGTGATCGCGCTAATGTCGATCGGTGAGGGCGCTCAGGTCAGTATTACCCAGCAGATAAGCAGCATGGGGACAAACATGCTTGTCGTCGTGCCAATGACCCGCGGGCGGGTTGGGGAACGCTCAGCCGGTGGCTATATCACCATGGAGGATTATGAGGCACTGGCTGACCCATTACGCGTACCCGATGCTGAGCTCGTCGTGCCCGAGTATAATGTGGCGGGCCAGATTATCTTTGGCGATACAAACTTCAGCGTGAACGCGCTGGGTACAACACCCGATTATCGACAACTCCATGATGTGAGCCTTGCCAGTGGTGTCTTCCTAAGTGAACGTGAGTTGGATCGTCGCGCGAAGGTAGTTGTGCTTGGCTATCAGGTGGCGCAGGATCTCTTCGGCGACTTCGAGCCAGTGGGGCAAAAGATCAAGTTCGCCAGTGGCGGGGGCACTCGCAGGACATCTCTGACGGTGATCGGCGTCCTCCAAGAGCAGGGAGGATCGATGTTCGCTGATATCGATAACAGTATCTTTGTGCCGCTCTCAACTGCACAGACGAAACTGGCGAATGCCAGGAACTCGTATGGTGATCTCATACTCAGTCGTATCAACGTGCGTGCTATCTCGGACTCGCGTGTTGATGCAGCCTATGCTGAGATTGAGGAGGTGCTGCAGACAAACCATGGACTCACCCCACTGGATGATCCGGACTATCGAATCATCAGTCAGGCCGACATGCTTGAGGCGGCGACAACCGTGACCGACACCCTGACTGTTTTCCTGGGAGCCATTGCTGGTATTGCTCTGATTGTCGGGGGCATCGGTATCATGAATATCATGCTAGTCTCGGTCACCGAACGCACCCGCGAGATTGGACTGCGGAAGGCCATTGGGGCGCGTCGCTCCGACATCCTTGCTCAGTTTCTGCTGGAGTCGGTCATTCTAAGTTTGCTTGGTGGGGGATTAGGCGTCTTGGTAGGCATAGGTGCTGGGCAGATCGTCAATATGACGGGGCTGTTCACATCGGTAGTGACACCAGAGTCGGTCTTGTTAGCTGTAGGGTTCTCGTTTGTGATCGGGCTCTTCTTTGGGATCTATCCGGCAAACCAAGCCTCGAAATTGAATCCCATCGAGGCGCTGAGGTATGAATAGCGAATGGGCTGAGGGCAGGGAGGGATGCGGTGAGATATCGAAGGCCTGTGGTGCATCTTGTTTCGGTTGTGGCGTTGTTGCTTTCTGCCTGTGGTGCTCCCATCGGGATGGAAGTAGAGTCGACATCTGGGCCTTTGGCGACTCAGCCATCACAGGAACGGCGTGGCTGGGCGGTTACACCAACACCTTATCCGACCTATACTCTCTATCCCACGTATACCCCGCCGCCAACTCAGGAACTGACTGCCAGGGTCGAAACCACCGCGGACGACGTCGTCACGTCCACGCCATTGTCTGCTGCGTCCCCTACACTTACACCTCGATTGACACAGGAGGCCGCACCGGGACCAGTGGGGCAATCGGAGGCTCAGTTTGTGTGGGCGGTACTCGACTCTGAGATGGAGGCCGCTGCAGTTGGCGAGGCGAACGACGTGCGTGAGGTGGGCCTGGAGCGAATCCCTGATCGTGATCCTGCACCACCACTGACGATCGTGGTTGACCGTGTCGTGATCAATAGAGATGGTGATCGATACACAGTATTGGGCTGGGTCCGCAATGATGGGGATCAGGCCTATCGTGGCGTGGGTGTACTAGGCACCTTCTACGACGGGCGGGACTATCGCTTTGGGCCGGTGCAGGCCACCTGTGCCTGCTATACCCTGAGCCCCGGAGAGCGCTGTGCCTTCACGCTTGAGACCTATGCGCGCAACTACGTGGCCTATCATCTCCACCCAGAGGGCGTACCGGTTTCGGCTTCCTGGGTGCGGCCGGTAGACCTCTTGGTGGATAGTGTCGCAGCCTCCGCTTATGGTGCTGGCATGGTTCGAATAGTGGGGACTATTC
>CAYLRT010000008.1:23462-40309 GCA_964385885.1 uncultured Anaerolineales bacterium
AGTGTCGCAGCCTCCGCTTATGGTGCTGGCATGGTTCGAATAGTGGGGACTATTCATAACCCGACGACGGCTGTGGTACACGGTGTGCGCGTCTATGCGCAGCTTGTGGATTCGCGCGGCTGTCTGATATCTGTCGGATCGCGCATCCTGCCTGGCCCCCTGGAGGGCGAACAGAGTATGGGTTTCCAGATGTTGGTGCCCTCAGTCCCCTATGCGTATGTCAATGTCAGTGCGGAGGGAGAGGTCCGATAGTCAGGGTGACGAGCGTTCTGGCAGAATGACTGGCGCAGGGTATCATGTTTTGTGATGAATAGTCGTCAAGCTGGACGTTTGACAATCCTGGTGGTGGAGGACGAGCCTCACATCGCAGAGGTTGTGCGCGACTATCTCGAGCAGGCGGGATACAGGGTGATTCACGCGCAAGATGGGCGCACAGCGTTGGCTATGGCGCGCCATGAGCGTCCGGCGCTCATCGTGCTTGATCTTATGCTTCCTGGTGGCCTTGATGGCTTCGACGTATGTCGCGAGGTGCGTACTGACGCTACACTTCGCACCACTCCCATCATCATGTTGACGGCGCGGGTGGATCTCTCTGACCGTCTGGTAGGGCTAGAGCTGGGAGCTGACGACTACATCACCAAGCCTTTCAGCCCGCGGGAGGTCGTCGCACGGGTGAAGGCAGTGCTGAGACGCGTGCAGGCATACGGCGCTCAGGCGGCGGAGGTGCTGCGGGTGGCAGATCTGGTCATGGATCTGCGGAGTCGGCGTGTGAGTGTGGGAGGCAGCGAGGTGTCGCTGACGCCGACGGAGTTTGATCTACTGCAGGTACTGATGCGAGAGCCTGGCCGCGTGTTTACGCGTGCCCAGTTGGTGGAGGCAGTCTACGATATAGCCTACGCGGGCTACGACCGCGCGATTGACTCTCATATCAAGAATCTGCGCCAGAAGATTGAGCCCGACCCCCGCAATCCTCGCTACATCCTCACGGTTTACGGGGTGGGCTATCGGCTGGCTCAAGGATAGGATTAGCCTATGCAGAAGTGGTTCGCGCGGTTAAGAGGGTTGAAGTTCTTCTGGCAGTTGCTCTTGGCCATTCTGGCTACCACGGCCCTGATGGCGGTGGGGATCTATATCGCCAGTCGTCTGGCGTTCCAGGATGTTCAGACCAAACTTCAGCACATCCCGCCTCCCCAGACCAGGCTGTGGTTGGATAGGCTGAGTCGCTACTACGGAAAGAATGGGGGTTGGGACGAGCTCACGGCGATGGTTGAGAGCTACCCCGTGGGTGAGGATTGGGCCCCCTGGGATGAGGATTGGCGTCAGCCCGTGGTGATTACGGATCGTGATGGCACGATTCTGGTGGCGCCAGCTCCCGATCATGTTGGCGAGACACTCCAGCCTGCAGAGCGTGCTCTGGTTCAGCCTATTGTCTATGGCGGCGAGACGGTGGGGTATCTCTGGCTGCCGTTCAACGCGTTACCGTTGGAAGAAGGCGACTTTGCGGCTCCTCTCATGCGTAGGCGTGTCGACTTCATCGAGCGGGTACTTGGGCGTTTTCTGTTGGCTGAGGTGCTGTTGATCGGCTTGAGCCTCGCGATGGGGGTGTTCCTTTCACGGCGGATAGCCAGTCCGTTGGATGAACTGACGGCTGCGACGCGTGCCATTGCCAGGGGAAAACTCGACATCCGGGTGCCGGAGGATTACCCGGGTGAGGTAGGTGAGCTTGCCTCCTCCTTCAATCGTATGGCCGCAGCACTGTCCCGGGCCGAGGAACTACGCCGAAACATGACGGCTGACATCGCCCATGAACTGCGCACACCGCTCAGTGTGGTGCGGGGCAAGCTGGAGGGTATCCTGGACGGGGTGTACCCGGCCACCGAGGCTCATCTGGCGCCTGCCTTGGAGGAGGTGGCGCTGCTGTCGCAACTCGTCGAGGACCTGCGAGTGCTGGCGCTGGCTGAAGCCGGCAGGTTGGAGCTTGACCTGCGAGAGGTGGACTTGGCGGATCTTCTGCACGATGCCGCGGTTAACTTCGGCCCCATGGTTGCAGATGAGCACCTGTCGCTGAAATTGGATATCGCCTCGGATCTACCCTCTGTCTTAGCTGACTGGCGTCGGATCTCACAGGTGCTGGGCAACCTGATCACCAATGCAGTGCGGCATACGCCAGCGGGTGGGCAGATCACATTGGCTGCTTACAGGACAGAAGACGGTGTAGCGGTTGAGGTCCGAGATACGGGCACGGGTATTCCCGAGGAGGATCAGCCCCACGTCTTCGAGCGTTTCTGGCGGGGCGATCGGTCCCGGGCCCGATCAAGCGGAGGTAGTGGCCTGGGTCTCGCGATCGCCCGACAGCTTGTCGAGCTCCACGGCGGCAACATCATGGTTGAAAGCGTGGTGGGTTTGGGTACCATCATGCGCTTCACGCTGTCATGTCAATCCGCGGATTCTCCTTCCAGCGTGAAGCCCCGGTTGCGGCGGGCGTAGCTGTCCTCTCAAGGGAAGGGAAGCAGCGCTCGCTGCTGGCACGACTCTTGAGGGATTGAACCTGTCTGGTGATCGCCTATCAGCCGAGCATGGAACGCGCTCTGGATTTGGCCTTGGTACTGCGCGAGGGGCAGGTCGTGCAATGGGGGGAGGCATACGGAGTTTCTTCTTCAGGCTGGGGGTTTGCGTCAGTGCTACGAACGCCAGTTCGAAGTGCGGGTGCCGTGCGGAAGGCATCCACACTCGGTCCTGGGCCTAAGTGAGCCTTCCTGATCGGACGTTTGCCCGTACGTGCCTACTGGCTCACTCTCTCCATCCCATCGGGGGGGCTACATGTATCGTGCCCAGGAACGGGTGATACTCAGTAGCAGGCGTCGAGGAATCGGGCTCTCCACGTCTTGAGGGGGTGCTGGAAGTATCCACCTGGGTCTTCGCCAGGCATCAGCATTGCCGGTTAGTGCACCGGGCGGCTGCGGGTTGGGTGGTTCGATGGTACAATGTTCAGTGAGCTGGGTCTGGCACAGAAAGGAGCCGGGCATGAATGACCCCGCACGCGATCCGCGTACGCCAAATGTTGTGTTGATTTGCTGTGATCATCTTCGGAGCGACTGGTTGGGATGTAACGAGCACCCGATCGTCATGACACCTCAGATCGATGAGCTGGCCTATGAGGGAATAAACTTCCGACAGGCTTTTAGCGAAGTGCCAGTGTGCGTGCCCGCCCGACGCATTATGATGACGGGCAAGGACAGATATGGTGTCCATATGAACATCAACCGCGATCTCCAGCCTTTTCCTGAGGGGCCAAAGCTCGCTGAGACGATGACAGCAGCGGGTTACCAGACCTTCGCCGCCGGCAAGCTCCACACATGTCCCCAGCGCAACCGCATCGGCTTTGAGGATGTACAGCTTAACGAGGAAGGACGTAAGCAGGGAGGACTGCTGAAGGACGATTATGAAGCCTTCCTGGACGACCATGGGTATGCGCACCTGGCATACACCCATGGGCTTGGAAACAACGAGTATGGACTACGTTTGAGTCCCCTGCCGGAACCCTACACGACCACGCATTGGACGGCGCAGCGGGCAATGGAGTTTATCGATCGACGAGACCCCACGCGACCCTTCTTCCTGCATATATCCTTCGACAAGCCCCATCCCCCCATCACGCCACCTGAGAGCTACTATGATCTGTATCGCGACATCGAGTTCCCCACGCCTGTGCGAGGTGATTGGGTCGATCAGAAGCTACCGACCCGTGTGCGTTACCTGCAATTGAAGAACAACTTCGATGACTGGCGCGATCATCCCCTGGTCATCCAGCAAAGTCTGCGTGGCGTCGCTGCCATGATCACCCATATCGATAGTATGATTGGGGTGTTCCTAGGGCATCTCCGCGAGCACAGGCTCCTGGACAATACGTTGGTGATCTTCGTCAGCGACCACGGGGATCAGCTCTTCGATCATGGCAATCTGGCCAAAGGTGATTTCTTCCGCGGATCGACGAATGTGCCGTTCATCGTTCGCCCTCCTCGGGCCTGGGCCCGCGATCACGGATTCGAGTTCGGGCAGATCGACAACCGGTCACCGGTCGCACTTCGGGACATCATGCCTACAATCCTGGATATCTGTGGGGTTGAGATTCCAGACTCGGTGGATGGGCAGAGCCTGGTGCCTCTGATGCTGGGGCAGCCCGAGGCCTTCCGATCGCATACCTGTGGCAATTGCGGGGTGGTCTACGGGGTGAGTGACGGCGAGACCAAGTACATGTGGTTCAGTGACGATGATTATGAGTTCCTGTTTGACCTGCAGGGCGATCCTCGCGACATGCACGATCTCGCGGAGGACCCATTGTGGCGACCGAAGCTGGAGCAGCAGCGCCAGCGGCTGGTAGAGTGGATGGCCCAGCATGGGGATCCCCATGTCGAATCCGGTATGTTGAAGTCCTCTCCGGCGGACTGGGATCTCACGTGGGCCCGTGCCAGCACAGTTTGGAACAATCGGGGACGACATTAGGGAGGACATATGACAGAGGCGGAGATGTTTCGGCCGGGCTTCCATTTTACACCACCGTGCAACTGGATGAACGACCCTAATGGCCTGGTGTATGACGGGGAACAGTATCATCTGTTTTACCAATACAACCCGTACGGCACTTCATGGGGACATATGAGCTGGGGGCACGCGGTGAGTCGCGACCTGATGCACTGGCGGCACCTACCGGTGGCGATCAGGGAGGTGCCGGAAGCGGGGTACACGATTTTCTCTGGGAGTGCCGTCATCGACCATGCCAATACCAGCGGCTTTGGGCGAGGGGCCACCGCGCCCATGGTTGCTGTCTTCACGGCCGACCACCGCGAGGCTCACAGGCAGACCGTGCATATCGCCTACAGCCTCAATGGAGGGCGTAGTTTCACGGAGTTCGGCGGGAACCCGGTGATCGATGAGGGGGAGGCCAAGTTCGGAGATCCCAAGGTGTTCTGGCACGTTCCAACGCAGCGCTGGATCATGGTCAATATCGAAGGGCACGCTCAGGGGCACGTAGTCTTCTATGCTTCTCAGGATCTCAAGTCCTGGCAGCGTCTGACGGAGTTCCATGCCCCCGGGGAAGCGCCGGGGATGTGGGAGTGCCCAGACCTCTTTCCGCTTCGTCTCGATGGCGTGCCTGACCAGATACGGTGGATCCTGAAGGTGAACTGTACCCGGTTTGGGGCTGGTCCGGCGGCGACACGATACTTCCTGGGTGACTTCACTGGGGAGGCTTTCCTCAACGCCCATCTGGTTGGTGCCTCGCTGACTTCAGACGAGGGGGCCATCTACGCCGAGACCACTTACAACCAGGTGCCGGATGGGCGCCGGGTTCTGATAGGATGGCTCCGTGAGCAGCCGAACCCCGACCGCCCCTGGACCGGGGCCCAGGCGTTGCCACGTGTACTGACCCTGGCATCGCATACGGATGGACCGAGGCTCCTGATGCGTCCTGTTCTTGATGTCCAGGCGCTCAGACAGGGGCATTGGAGCCTGGGACCGACTTCGCTCGAGGGAGATGTGCCGCTTCCTGATGCGCCCCTTGCCGCGCGATCTCTGGAAGCTGTGGTCCATCTGGAGCGAGGCGGGACCCGAGAGATAGATGGCGTTGGACTGCGTCTGCAACTGGAGGGTGGAAGGCAAGTTATGATCGGCTGGCAAGCCCGTTCGCGGGAGCTATGCGTTGTGCTTCCCGATGGGAGACGGGTGGCTACGCCCTTCGAGCCGGACAGCGGCAAGTTTATCCTGCGCGTCTTTCTGGATCAGGCCATCGTTGAGGCGTTTGCCGGGCCTTCGGTGGTAGCCAGTGAAGCGACCGTGACGGCTTTCATGCCCTTTGCTGCCAGGTACGAGAGTCTCTCCCTCTTTGCGGAAGGGGGGCAGGCCAGGCTTGCGCGGCTGGATCTATGGGCACTGGCGCGGGCGATGGAAGCTGGTGCGGGTTGACCGGGAGGCGAGCCATGCGCTTCTTCGACTGTAATGTCTTCTTTGGCCTGCCCATGCAGCGTCCTCTGGCACCGGTAGCCAGCGCGGAGGCGCTGCTGTCAGAGATGGATCGTGCAGGGATTGACTGTGCGCTGGTGTGGCACATTGCCCAACACGATGCGGCGCCGCAGGTCGGCAACACGCTTCTTGCGGAGGGGATTGCCCCTCATCCGCGGCTCTACGGATGCTGGACGGTATTGCCCAACCAGGCTCATGAGTTCCCCCCACCAGAGGTCCTATTTCGTAAGATGCGGGACGCACGGATCGTGGCGTTGCGGGCCTTTCCGGAGTCCCATCGTTTCTTACTCAATGCGGTCTCCATGGGGGACCTGCTGGACGCGATGGTTGAGCGCCGGGTACCACTCTTTGTCTCGCTCCGACGCGGCAGCACGTGGCCTCGGATCTATGATCTGCTGGCGGACTTCCCTGAGTTGACGTGTGTGATCTGTGACCACGGCTGTTGGGGGGAGGATCGCATGTTCCGGCCGCTCCTGGCGCGATACCCCAATGTCTATATCGATCTCTCGCAGTACCTTCTCGATGGGGGGATTGAGGCGCTGGTAGATGCGTACGGGCCGGACCGGCTGCTCTTCGGTAGTGGATTCCCTGAGTCCTACTTTGGCGGCATGATGATGGCCCTGAAGCATGCGGAGATCAGTGACCAGGCGAAAACGGCGATCGCGTATCACAACCTGGCGCGACTGATTGCGGAGGCTGAGCTGTGAAAGGGACGATGCTGGAAGGATCAGAGCTGGTCAAAGCCTGGTGGGAACAGGGTAAGTCAGACCTCTGTCCGATCTACGACATGCACGGTCACATGGGACCCTTTCACTCGATCTACTTCCCGCGAGGGGATACAGAGGCCATGATCCACACCATGGATGCGGCGGGGGTTCGCCTTCTGGTGTTCTCGCATCACGCGGCGCTGTTCTCGCCGGACATTGGGAATCGTCTTAGTATCGAGGCCGTGCGCAGGCATCCGGGGCGCCTGCGGGCATACTGTGTGATGAATCCGAACTATCCAGAGCTCATGGCACAAGATCTGAGGGCGTTCGAGGCACTCTGTCCAGACGTATTCGTGGGATTCAAGTTCCTCTCGGATTACCACCAGGTGCCGCTAACCGATATCCGGTACCGGCCAGTGTGGGAGTATGCTGAGGCGCGGGGGCTGCTTGTGCTGGCACACACCTGGGGGGGCAGTACCTATGACGGGGAGGCCGTGATACAGGAGGTCGCGGCCCGTTATCCACATGTGAAATTTCTGCTCGGTCATGCCTGTCATGGACACTGGGACGCTGCTGTGGCTCTGGCCCGTGATTTCCCCAATATCTATCTTGAGCTGACCGCCGTCTTCGATGACCGTGGGGTGCTTGAGAAGTTCGTGAACGAGGTGGGATCCGATCGCTTGCTTTTTGGCACTGATCTGCCGTGGTTCGATCCACATCACGCGCTGGGCGTGCTGGCCAACGCCTCCATCACGGATGAGGACCGCCACAATATCTGTCACCGGAACGCCGAACGCCTGCTGATGCCCCTCGCGCCGGAGGTCATTGGATGACGCGGTTGTGGGCCCTTCTCGGCCAGTATCTGCGCAGACTGCGCAAGGACCCACTGCTGTTGCCTTTCTATATTCCGGCGTTTGTTGTCTTCCTGGGGTCGGCGCTGCTGACCCCAGTCCTGCCGCTCTACGCGCACTCGTTCGGGGTATCGTATGTTTGGGTGGGAGCCCTTCTGTCCGCCCAGGCACTTGGCATGTTGCTGGCAGATGTCCCCAGTGGCCTTGTGCTTCGCCGGCTGGGGCAGAGACGCGCCATGGTCTTCGGGATTGCTGCCGTTGGCTTGACGACTCTTGGGTTGAGCCAGACGCGCTCGATTTACGGTGCTCTTCTCTATCGACTGGCGTCTGGCTTTGGTGTGGCTCTCTTTGGGGTGTCCAGGCATGCTTATGCAACACAGTTCACAAAGCTGCAGAATCGGGGGCGTGCCCTGGCTCTTCTGGGAGGATTGATGCGAGTCGGTCGCCTCCTGGGACCTGCAGCGGGTGGTGCTATAGCAGATGCCGCAGGCCTGCGTGCTGCCCTGCTCCTCTCGGCTCTGCTGACATTTCCGGCTGTGCTCTCTGTGCTACTGTTTGCGCCTACTCGCCGTACACAGCGGTCTGATCTGCCCGATGACAGGAGGGAGCGCCAACAACTCCTGAATGCTCACGGCTCAATCTGGCAACTGGTCCGGCGTCAGGCTGCGGTGCTGATTCCAGCGGGCATGGGACAGGTGTTCGCGCAGATGATCCGTTCTGGGCGAAGCGCAGTAATTCCGCTCTACGCATCTGAGGTCCTTGGGCTCGGGGTCCAGCGCATCGGTCTCCTGCTTAGCATCGCGGCGGCTCTGGAGGTCCTTATGTCCCTGCCCGCCGGGTGGCTGATGGACCACCGGGGTCGCAAGTACGCACTGGTGCCGAGTTTCGCGCTGCAGGCAGTCGGTATGGCCTGTGTGCCGTTGACTTCCACGTTTGCATCCCTTCTAGGGTGCGTGGGTCTGGTCGGCCTCGGTAACGGCTTGAGCTCGGGCGGGATGATGACACTGGGATCAGACCTGGCGCCTCCGGGCAGGCAGGGGGAGTTCCTCGGGCTGTGGCGCCTGATTGGTGACATGGGCGGCACCATAGGTCCCACGGCAGTGGGTACAGTGGCGGAGTCTTTCGCGCTGCCATATGCATGCTTGACCATGGCTGGCGCTGGGCTCATGGCGGCCCTGATCTTTGGCATCTTCTTGCCTGAGACGCGCCCCAAGGCTCAAGAAGCTCTTTCAACCGGGATACCATGACGCGCGGGGGCTCTCACCCCAGGCAGGTTAGTCGGTGAGGGTCAGCTTATCATCACAGGGAGTACGACTGCACGGAGGATGTTATGTGGGAGAAGGTCATCTTTGGGGCACTGATCGGACTGGGTGTGGTCATGGGAATCTACGGATGGGGTCTCCTCAAAGGACGGCAGCCACCGAAGCCCATGTTTTTCGAGCGTCCTCTGTTGGCAGTGCTGGCACTTAAGGGTCCCCGGGAGGAAGCTCTGATCCTGGGGCGGTTAAGGCTGGTCTATGCACTGTTCTTGATCGTCCTGGGCGTGTGGGGGCTACGCTTCTGACAGGGCCTGCCAAGGGGGCGACGTGAGGGCGACAGGCTAGATCAGCAGCCCCGTACCCAGGGCGCGCATCCAATGGCTCGCCCGTGCTATGAACGAAACCTTGAGCTCAGTGTGCATCTGTCCAAACATATGAATATCCCTCATGTGTGCGGTAGTTTGTGAGCCGCCCCTGCTTCCTGTTTGAAATCATACATAGGGAGCGTTACAAACCATATTACAGTTAGAAAATCAGTGGCCTGCAGGAAGGATCGGTGGATTCGGCTGTCGGAACTCTGCCTTGGTTGTTATCCGTGTTGACGGATGGGCGGAAGTGCATAGGATATTTCGTGGATTCTTGGATGTGAAACTCGTCTTGTCTGCAAATCCGGGGGCTTTCCCCAGTAAGGGGTTGTACAGTGGTGTTCTCGTCTTCGCTGGCTCAGTTACAAGGATCTCATGATCTGCGGCTCTCGCGCTGGGGCCCCTACACCAAGCGTTACATGGGTATCAGCCACATCCCAGATCTTTCATCCGGCCTGCGTGTCGACCTGAGCGTCTTTCCCTCTCTCTATCGGCGGACCCCGCAGCCGCCCAATGTGCTTTGGGAATCGGGTTACCATCCGTGGGAGGCAGCGCCTGATCTCTCCTTCTATCGTCATCGTTATGAGCTCATTTGGAAGGATCAGCTTTACGCCGATGTGGACTACTGTCGGATAGATGAAGAGTCTGTGTTGGTGTGGATGACTTGCGTCAATCACACGGACGCGATGCAGAATCTGGCAGTGCACTGGATACTCTCCCTGCATTTTCCCCCGCTGGGCCAACATCATGAGGGACCCTTGCAAATGTGTCAGGTGGAGCTCCCCGCTGGAGGTATCTGGGTGGAGGCACTGGACTATGCGGCCCTCGTTCTGGGTAGAGACGAGCACCGTGCTAATCTCAGCTACGACGGCCTGTTGCGAGGCGAAGAACGGGTCAACGGTTTCGTGCAGGGGCTGGGGCTAGGCCAGGGCTTTGGCATGCATGTCGGGGATGCTGTGACCTATCGAGTGAAAATCCCACAACCTATTGTCGATGCTGTCCTGGTCTTACGTTATCGGCTGGACGATGGTGCCGTCACACGTTTGGAGTTCCCGGGCTTGGGTGTTCGTAAGGTGCGCCTGCGGGGTGACTCTGGAAGCGTGCAACAACGGGAGATCCACCTGCGACGGACGCTCAGAGAGGAATTGATCTTCACCATTGTGCCTGAGTGGGGTGTGCCTATTCGGCTGGATGGTTTCGCCCTGATCCCTTCGGCTTCCCTGGGGCGACTCAAGTTCTCCCCAGTGGTGTGGGACCCTGCACCGGTGGACATGGAATCGCCCAAACACAGCGCGCTGATGCTCCGGTATGCTTACGTGCGCCCCACCTACGGCCTTGCTTGGGGACTGCCCGACGGTGCGGGCGTGTCCTATCGAGTGCGTGAGTTTGTGTGTGACGATCTCGACACCACCCTGCGGTTGCTGGCCCATGATCACGTGCGCGACGTCCTAGTAGGGCCCGGTGAAGGGCACTTCGTTGAGGTCTCTCAACGTCCGTTGATCCTGGCTCCGCACAGCACGCGCAATCTGTGTGGCCTGATCTGTTGTGGTACCAAGGGAGCTGTGGCGCAGCACCTGGAGGGCTTCGATCCCACTGCTCAGGAGTGGGCCGACCGGCACGCGGCTGCCCGAGAGCGTCGATGGCATCCTCGGGCAGCGGGAGCCAATCCATCGGGTGAGCCCTATGCCTTCAGCCAAGAGCGGATGGCTGCTACGTTAGCCACCAACGTAGTTTATCCAGTACGGACCCGCGGCACGTGGATCAGGCACTATACGCCAGGCCGATGGTGGGACAGCCTTTACACCTGGGACTCAGGCTTCATTGGCTTGGGGTTGCTGGAGCTAGACGTAGAGCGTGCGCTTGATAATCTGAACGCTTACCTGACGACGCCGGGGCGCGAGGATGTCGCCTTTATCCATCACGGGTCGCCAGTGCCAACCCAGTTCTATCTCTTCATGGAGCTTTGGCAGAGGACATCGGCTTCAGAGCTGCTGGAGTACTTCTACCCCCGACTCCGTCAGTACCATCAATTTCTCGCGGGGCGGCTGGGCAGCTCTACAACCCGGACTTTGAAATCGAATCTGCTTCGCACCTGGGACTATTTCTATAACTCTGGGGGATGGGATGACTATCCAGCTCAGGTCTATGTCCATCACCATGGGTTGACCGGGAGTGTAACACCCGTGGTCACCACGGCGCAGGTCATCCGCACTGCCAAGATCCTGCGCATGGTGGCACTGGCTCTGGGCGAGGATATGGGGGAGTATGAGGAGGACATCGAGTTGTTGGGCCAAGCCCTGCAGCGCTATGCCTGGGACGAGGTATCGGGTTACTTCAGTTATGTGGTTCACGATGATGAGGGACAGCCCGTAGGGATCTTGCGCCACGAGAGCGGGGCGAACTTCAATATGGGTATGGATGGGGTTTATCCGCTGGTGGCCGGGATATGCACGCCGGAGCAGGAGGAACGCCTGGTTGCATCTCTGATGGCCTCCGAACATCTTTGGACCCCGTATGGACTGACAGCCGTGGACCAGTCGGCACCTTATTATCGGGAAGACGGCTATTGGAACGGTACGGTCTGGATGGCGCATCAGTGGTTCTTCTGGAAAGCGCTTCTCGACTTGGGCCGGCTCGACGAGGCTCACCGCATTGCCTCCACGGCACTGAAAGTGTGGGAACGGGAGGTGAGGCAGACCTACAACTGTTACGAGCACTTCATCGTACGGACTGGGCGTGGTGCAGGCTGGCATCAATTCGGTGGGCTTTCTGCCCCGGTCCTGCATTGGTTTGGTGCATACCATCGAGCAGGACGGCTGACCACCGGCCTCGATATGTGGGTCAACTCACTGGCTGTCGCCTCGGACGCCAGTGGGCTGACGGCCGACCTGGTACACTACGGCCCGATACATCATACCCCTGGTCTCATAGTGACCCTGGTTCCCGGCCGCTACCGTGCCACATGGAATGGGTTAGAGATACCTGTGCACCCCCGCTATCCGGGGACGTTGGAGCTCACACTGCCGGCAGGTGCCGGCAGTGGTCGCCTAGTGGTCTGCTCCGAAGATCATCTCTAGCGTGTGGACCGCCTCAGGGCCGCAGAGCCCGAGATCTCTACCAGTCCACTACCGAACCGTCGAATGCGTCGTAACTCTCATGGTTGCGCCAGTCATGGTCAATCTTATCGGCCAGGGCCTCCTCGTCGAGCTCGATCCCCAGCCCGGGTTGGGTCGGCAGGCTCACGTAGCCATTTTCGAAAGTGAACGGCTCTTTCAGATATCCCTCACCGAGGGTGGTGTGTTCCTGAGCGATGAAGTTAGGGATGGATGCGTCGAGCTGAATGCAGGCCGCCAGGGCAATGGGACCCAAGGGACAATGGGGGGCGATGGCGGCGTAGTAAGCTTCGGCCATGCCGGCGATCAGGCGGGTCTCGAAGATTCCCCCGGCGTGACACAGGTCAGGTTGGAGCACACTCGCGGCCCGTTTCTCCAGGACCTCGCGGAATCCCCATTTGGTGAAGAGGCGCTCGCCGGTGGCGATTGGGATGTGCGTGCTGTGGGCGATGTCGGCGAGCACATCGACGTTCTGGCATTGGACCGGCTCCTCGATGAACATCGGTTGATAGGGTTCCAGCGCTTTGACGAGCAGCTTCGCGGTCTGGGGGCTGATGGCGCCGTGGAAGTCGATTGCAATGTCGATATCAGGGCCTGCGGCCTCGCGCAAAGCCGCGAAGTGGGCGACAGCTTGATCGATGAAGGCCTTGCTCTCGATGATGCGAGCTGGACGGGCCTTACTTACGCCAGTTTTGAAAGCGGTGAACCCCTTGTCGATCCACTTCCTAATGGTGTCAGGTTGTGCACCGCCTTTGTAAAGACGGATCCTGTCGCGGGTGGGGCCGCCCAGTAGTTGGTACACGGGTACTCCCAGAGCCTTGCCGGTCAGATCCCAGAGGGCCTGCTCTACACCGCTCAGTGCACTCGTCAAGAGGGGACCTCCGCGGTAGAATGCGTGTCGGTACATGGCCTGCCAATGATGGACCACCCGGCGGGGGTCCTTTCCGATCAAATAGGGCTCCAACTCGGCCACGGCTTGGGCGCAGGTCAGAGCTCGCCCCTCAAGGATAGGTTCCCCCAACCCTACCAGGCCCTCGTCGGTATGGATCTTAAGAAAGAGCCAACGTGGTTTGACCAGGAACGTCTCTACTTTGGTGATTTTCATCGGACAGCCTCCCTGTCGTCAGTGTGATGTGACTAGAGCTTAGAGCTAGATTCTGGGCTGTCAAAACCTTCATGCTCGTGTTCCCTTTTCCCCATTGGCACAGGATTTGAGAAGGGACTCTGTTACCTCACAATGGTCCTCCCGGTTCCCACCTGCCGAAACGGGCTCAAGTGAATGAAAGCCCTCACGGTTTCTTGTCGTTGCAGGATGGTTATGTCGGGAGGTCCATGCCCCATTCTCTCTTGGCGGCACATTGACGTTGCGGAGGGCGGGTCTATACTTCTGCACAGCATCTCAATCTCGGTTACTCGAAAAAGGATCTGGATGCATCTGAAGTGCCTCGCCTGTGAAGCGCTGGCGCGGCCCGTCTATCTGGCGGCCGCGCATACACCCCATATCGTGGATGTCGAACTCCTGCAGCTTGGCTGGCATCAGGACCCGGATGACCTCCGTGCTCGACTGCAGGCCAAGATCACGGCCGCAAGTTCTGGTTTGGAGACAGCCTACGATGCGATCGTGTTGGCGTATGGGCTCTGTGGGCGTTCTACGGAAGGGTTACGTGCGGAGAAGATCCCCATTGTATTGCCTCGTGCCCATGATTGCATCACCCTTCTGCTGGGCAGTCGCGCACGCTACCAGGGTGAGTTCACGGATTACCCTGGGACTTACTGGTATGCTCGTGATTACGTAGAGCGCAACCGTGGTGGGAGTGTGCTTTCACTGGGCGCAGAAACCTTCGAGATCAGCCGCGCGCTGTACGAGAGCTACGTGGAGAAATACGGTGAGGAGAATGCGCAGTATCTGATGGAGGTCATGGGAGCCTGGCAGGCCCATTATGACCGCGCCGTCTATGTCGCATCAGGCGATTTTCATAGCCCAGCAGTTGAGGCCCAGGCTCAGGCTGAGGCTGAGCGCCGTGGCTGGCGGTTCGAGAGGGTTGGCGGCGATCTTGTCCTGATCCGGCGCCTGCTGTGGGGGGAGTGGGGCGATGATTTTCTGGTGGTGGAGCCTGGGCAGCAGGTCAAAATGACTTATAACACTGACATTGTAACTTCCTCGTCTGTGTGATAGCATGACAGTTTCGACGTCTGGCATTGGGACATTGCGCGAGCAACCGCTCCATGCGGAGCTTAAGGCATGGTATGCCCGTGATGGCGGTGAGGTCGAAGTCCCAGTCGATGGGTATGTTGTGGATGTGGTTCGCGACTCCCTGTTGATCGAGATACAGACCACCGGGTTCGCGGGGGTCAAGCGCAAACTAAGCCGACTCAGTGCTGTGCACCCGCTGTTGCTGGTCTACCCTGTCGCCACGGAGCGATGGTTGGCCACACGCGAGGGCACACAGCGCAAGTCCCCCAAGCACGGAACCGTTCTGCATCTCTTTGACGCTCTGGTGAGTTTCCCTCATTTGGCCTTGTGCCCCAACTTCAGTCTTGAGGTGGCCCTCATCCACGAGCGTGTGGTGCGGCACCGTGACGCGCGACGCGGTCGGCGCCATCATGGTTGGGTGGTGGATGAGCGCAGACTCGTCTCTGTCGTGCGCACCCGACGTTTCGAGGGGGCGGCAGATCTTGCCGCGCTGTTACCGGAGACGCTTCCACAGCCCTTCACGACCGCTGAGCTGGCACACGCGCTTGGCTGTCGCCGCCAGTTGGCTCAACGGATGGCCTACTGTCTTCGTGAGATGGGGGCCTTGGCGGTGGTTGGCAAAAGCCGGCGTGCTCTGTTGTACCGGAAGTGCGAGCTTGAGGAGATAGCCTATGACCGAGATCGTGCAACTGTTGAGGAGATCCAATGTTAGGTGATCGTTTTCCGATAGAGCAAGTGCGTGCGGTGCTGATACCATGTGCCGTGTGGAATCCTTTTCCAACGATTGAAGACCGGGAGGCCTGGCGCAGCCTGTCTGAGGCTACGCGCGCTTACTACCTGGCTCGGGGAGCGCACTATCTGGGATTCTCCTGGCCTTCGCTGCCCGCGACACGCTTCCTGGACTTCGCCCGCGATGGCAACAGGACGCGCTATCAGGCTCTCTACTCGACGCGGCGGAACGCATTGCGCGACCTGACCCTCGCCGAATGTATAGAGGGGGAGGGACGGTTTCTGGATGATGTTGTGAACGGCATCTGGGCTATCTGCGAGGAGACCTATTGGGGTGTGCCCGCTCATGTGGGCGTGCAGCGTGCCGGTATCGGACTACCGGATGTGGAGGAGCCCACGGTGGACCTCTTCGCGGCTGAGACTGCAGCGCAACTGGCATGGACTTTATACCTGCTGGGAGAGCGTCTGGATACGGTCTCCCCTCTGGTTAGACGCCGCATCAGGTATGAAATCAGGCGACGGATTCTGGATCCATGTCTGACCCGCGACGACTTCTGGTGGATGGGGTTCCATCCCGGCGAGCATACCGTCAACAATTGGAATCCCTGGGTTAACTCGAACTGGCTTACCAGTGTCCTTCTGGTCGAGTCGGATGCCGAACGGCGGGCGGCCGCGGTCGCCAAGATCATGCATAGCTTAGACGTGTTCCTCGATGTCTACGCTGTGGACGGTGGATGTGATGAGGGTCCCTCCTACTGGGGACGTGCCGGGGCATCTCTGTTTGACAACCTGGATCTGCTGTACAAGGTCACGGATGGGGCCATTGATGTCTTCTCTGAGCCGAAAGTCGCGAACATGGGGCGCTACATCTACCGTGCGCACATTCATGAGGACTACTACGTCAACTTCGCTGACGCTCCGGCCATTGTGCGTCCTCCTGGCTCGCTCATCTATCGCTATGGACGGGCTATCGGAGATCCGCAACTGAGCGGGTTCGGGGCCTGGGTGATGGCGCGTAGCGAGGCCCCGCGGGGGACCACCGAAGGGTCACTGGGGAGGATCCTGCCCGCGCTGTTCGATGTGCCGGAGCCGTTGGACACTGAGGCCGTTGAGCCATTACCACGGGACGTGTGGTTCGAAGGCATCCAGGTGCTGGTGGCCCGGGATGCCGGAGGAACACCAGATGGCATCTTTGTCGCTGCCAAGGGCGGCCACAACGCGGAGAGCCATAATCATGACGACGTGGGCAACTTCATTGTCTATACCGACGGGCGGCCACTCATCGTCGATGTGGGGGTCGAAACCTATCGGCGCAAGACTTTCAGCCCTCAACGCTATGAGATATGGACGATGCAGTCAGCCTATCACACACTGTTGCCCACTGTGGATGGTGTGATGCAGATGCCTGGAGGTGAGTTTGCTGCCCGCGATGTGGGCTATGAGTGTAATGACGAGTTGGCGCGGCTGACGCTGGACCTCGCTGGTGCGTATCCCCCGGAGGCGGGCCTTACCTCGTGGCTGCGGGCTGTGACGCTGCTACGACGGCAGGAGTTGCGGGTTGAGGACAACTATGTCTTGAGCAGGGCTGTTAGTACCATCGACCTGGGTTTG
>CAYLRT010000008.1:40409-55134 GCA_964385885.1 uncultured Anaerolineales bacterium
ATCTGGTACGAGGATGTCTATCAGCTCTGGCTCGACGTTGAGGCCTTGTGGCAGTTGCGCGAGAACCTGGACGAGAATAGCCTGCGCGTCTCGCGGATTGATCAGGGGTTGCGGGACTTCACACTGATCGTCGATTTCGAGTTGCCACGGGAACAGATGTTGGAGACCGTGCGCGCTTGCCGCGAGCGGCTGCGCCCACTGCTGGAGTGCGTGAATGGTAGCACGGCGCCGGAGTTGTTCGCCTTCGGCCATGCGCACATCGATGTGGCCTGGCTGTGGCCGCTGGCAGAAACGGAGCGCAAGACGGCCCGGACTATGGTGTCTCAGCTCGCCTTGATGGAGGAGTATCCGGAGTTTGTCTTCCTTCAAAGCCAACCCCATCTCTATCGCATGCTGCAGCGGAGCTACCCGGAACTCTATCAGCGCGTCAAGGCCGCTGCGGCCACGGGGCAACTTGTACCTGATGGGGCGACATGGGTGGAGCCAGACACTAACATCTCCGGCGGTGAGAGTTTGATCCGGCAATTCATTCACGGGAAGCGGTTCTTCCGTGAAGAGTTTGGGGTTGACTGCGAGGTACTCTGGCTGCCCGACGTGTTTGGGTACTCCGGTGCACTGCCCCAGATCATGCGCGGGTGCGGTGTCAAGTACTTCTCAACGCAGAAGATCTTCTGGGCTTACCATGGTGGGGATCCCTTCCCCTACAACACTTTCATCTGGGAGGGTATCGACGGCTCTGAGGTCTTCGTTCATCTCCACAATGACTACAACTCATTGATGGACCCCGCGCACGCGATTCAGCGCTGGAATGAGCGGGTACAGAAAGATGGGTTCTCGACCCGTCTCATGCCCTTTGGCTTCGGCGATGGTGGAGGAGGCCCTACGCGGAATCACGTAGAGTTTGCACTGCGGCTCAAGGACCTGGAAGGTGCACCAAAGGTGCGGATGGCGCCGCCAATTGCGTACTTCAAGGATCAGGACGCCAAGGGTTGGCCTGATGCGCGCTACGTGGGCGAACTGTATTTCCAGGCCCATCGGGGTGTGCTTACCTCTCAGGCGCGTACCAAGAAGGGCAACCGGAAGAGCGAGTTTGCCCTGCGTCGTGCTGAGATGTGGGGCGTTGCGGCACGGGCGCTCAAGGGCTTCACATTCTCGGCGGCCACTCTGGATGAGGCGTGGAAAGGGGTCCTCTTGAACCAATTCCATGACATCCTGCCGGGCTCGTCCATCGAGCGGGTCTATGAGGAGGCAGAAGCGCTCTACGCAGAGATCCTGGCCGAAGCAGGTCAGGTGGCCGATGAGGCAGCCAGCGCACTTGTGGAGACCGGCGACGGTCTCACGGTCTTCAATGATCTCTCATGGGAGCGCTTGGGGTTGGTAAGCTTGCCTCAAGGCGTCACCGGCGCGCGGGACGTCACCGGGCAGGCGCTGCCCACTCAGAAGGTGGGAGATACGATGGTAGCCGAGGTGCGCGTGCCTTCATGCGGGTGGACGACCGTTTATCCGGCCGATCCGGCGCCGGTTGAGAATACATTACGTGTCTCTGACACTCTGCTGGAGAATGAACACCTGAGGATCACGCTCAATGAGCGGGGCGAGTTTACCAGCATCTTCGATAAGGACGCGGGGCTGGAGCTGGCTGCGGGCACGTGTAATCGGTTTGAGATGTATAAGGATGTGCCCTCGCGTTTCGATGCCTGGGACATCGACAGTATGTATGAGCTGACTCCTGTGTCCCTGGACGAACCGGCCGAGATTGAGGTGGTGAGCGCCGGACCGCTTGTCGCTGGCATCCGGATCAGTCGGAGGCTCCATGATTCCACGATGACCCAGGAGATTACGCTGCGGCGTGATAGCCGTCGCGTTGACTTCAAGACCACCATCGACTGGCATGAGCGGCACAAGCTGCTCAAAGTGGCGTTCCCGGTCAATATCCATGCGGAGGAGGCTGTCCACGAGATCCAGTTTGGTCATATCCGTCGGCCCACCCATCGGTCCCGCCCCTTTGATGCCGATCGTTTCGAGGTAGCCAATCACAAGTGGACGGCCCTGGTTCAGGAGGACCGGGGATGTGCCGTGTTGAACGACTGCAAATACGGGGTCAACGTGCTGGGGGATACGATCAAGTTGACGTTGCTGAAGTCAGCGCTGGCACCGGATATGCATGCCGATCAGGGGATTCAGGAGTTTACCTACGCCTTCTACGCCTGGCAGGGATGTTTCGGCCAGAGCGATCTGGTGCGTGAAGGGTACGATCTGAATGCTCCGCTAATGACGAAGGCGGGCAACGGCGGCACGCACTCCCTCTTCACCGTGGATGCACCCAGCGTCATTGTGGAGACGGTGAAGCCTGCTGAGGATGGCTCGGACGATGTGGTCATCCGACTGTATGAGGCCATGCGGACCACGACGCAGTGCAAGCTGACGACATCGCTATCTGTGGCCGAGGCCTGGGTGACCGACATGCTGGAGGAGGAGACCCTTGAGCGCCTTGAGTGTACAGAGGGAGTGATCCCGCTCACCTTCCGGCCCTTCGAGATCAAGACGGTCCGACTGCGGCTCACCGAGGCATAGGATCGAGGCACTCTGTGGCTGGGGTTCGAACGTGAGGACCCCAGCCACTTTTGGATAGCAGCAGAGGAGGTCCGCCATGGAGAAGACGGCTTTCGCGCTGTTCTTTGGAAACAGAGGGTTCTTCCCTGCGTCTCTGCAGGCTCAGGCCAGAGAGGATCTGCCGCGGGTGCTCGAGGCGTTGGGGCACGAGGTGCTGATGTTGGACGCTGAGGCCACCCGCTATGGTGCCGTGGAGACTGCGCGCGAGGGTGAGATCTATGCCAACTTCCTGCGTGAGCATCGAGGCGAGTATGGCGGTGTGATCCTCTCCCTCCCCAACTTCGGGGATGAGACCGGGGCCGTGGCAGCGATGAGGGATGCCGACGTCCCCATCCTCATTCAGGCCTACCCCGATGACCTGGATAAGATGGCCCCGGCACTCAGGCGCGATGCCTTCTGTGGCAAGTTCTCGATCATGGATGTGTTCCATCAATATGGGCTGAAGTTCACGGCGCTGAAACCGCACGTGGTCCGGCCGACCAGTGAGCGGTTCAGGGCTAACGTGGACCACTTCGACAGGGTGTGTCGGGTGGTCAACGGTGTGCGCAATATGGTGGTGGGTGCAATTGGCGCCCGTACCACCGCTTTCAAGACAGTCCGTATCGACGAGGTGGCGTTGCAGCGACACGGGATCACGATGGAGACGTTGGACCTGGCGGACATCTTCGCCCGCCTGCGGGTGGTTGACGCGGCCGGAGGCGCCTATGAAGCCAAGGCACAGACCCTGCGAGAGTACGTCTCGTGGAAAGGCGTGCCTGATACCGCGTTCGACAACCTGGTGAGGCTGGGGGTGGTGCTGGATGAGGTGATCGAGGAATACCGGCTTGATGCTGTGGCGATCCGCTGCTGGATCGAGATGCAACAGCAGTTAGGGATCTCGCCATGCGTGTTGCTGAGCGAGTTGAACGAGCGCGGGATTCCCGCCGCCTGCGAGGTGGACATCGGCAATGCTATCGCAATGCATGCCCTGCGCCAGGCTTCTGGGGAGCCAGCCGCGCTTCTGGACTGGAACAACAATTACGGCGATGAGGATGATAAATGCATCCTCTTCCACTGTGGGCCAGTTGCTCACTCTCTGATGACGGGACCTGGCCGCGTCACGGATCACGCGATCCTGGCCAACGCGGTGGGCGAGGGCCGTGCCTACGGGCCCAACGTGGGGCGCATTGCTCCCTTCGACTTCACTTTCAGCAGCATGATGACAGAGGCTGGCAAGCTACACTTCTATCTGGGAGAGGGAGCCTTCACCAAGGATCCAATTCCCGAAGACTTCTTCGGTTGTGGGGGAGTCGCCGAGATTCCAAAGCTCCAGGACGTGCTGCTCCATGTGGGCTATCACGGGCATCGTCATCATGTCAGTGTAACCCCTGGTCATGTGATGGCGCCTTTGTACGAAGCGCTGCATTACTACCTGGGGTTCGAGGTCACCAAGCCCCAGGAGGGCTTCCATGGCGATCGATGATGTGGTGCGCCGGGCCTGGGAGGTGGGGACGGTTGTGCCAGCGTTCAACGTCCCCTACCTCCCTATGCTAGAGCCAATCGTCCGCGCAGTACGGGACCAGGACTCCTTTGCCCTCATTGAGACGGCACGGATCGAGTGGCTTACCTTTGAGTGCTATGGACCGGCAGCGGTGCAGGAGGCCTTCGCCCGCCACGGTGATCCCGATCATGTCCGCCTGCATCTCGACCACGTACCTGTGGTCGACGAAGATGGTCTGGAGGTGGATTACCTGCCCATCATCCGTAAGGCCCTTGACCTTGGCTATCCGTCAGTCATGATCGACGGCTCGCGTGTCGCGTTGGAGGACAATATCGCCATCACCAGACTTGTCGCTGCGATGGCGCACCAGGCGGGTGCTCTCTGTGAGGCGGAACTGGGTGCGATCCTGCGGGAGGGGCATGGTCCGCTGCCGCCCTATGAGGAGCTTTTCGCCTCGGGGAAGGGTTTCACCGATGTGGACCAGGCCGCGCGTTTTGTCGCTGAGACAGGTTGTGACTGGCTCTCGGTAGCCATCGGCAATATCCACGGTGCAGTCTCCAAGGCCTTCCGCAACAGGAAAAAGGTGGAAGCGCGACTGAACCTGGATCACCTGAGACGCCTGAAAGAGGCAACGGGTATCCCCCTGGTCCTCCATGGAGGATCAGGTGTCAAGCGTGAGTACGTGCTGGCAGCGATCCAACATGGCATCGCGAAGATCAATGTCGCTACGGCAGTGCGGCAGGCCTATGAAGAGGGACTCCGACGGCATGGAACCCTGGATGGAGCCAAGGAGGCAGTCTACGAGCGCACGGTCTACTTGATCCGAGATTACTTCGAGATCGCGGGATCTCGCAGAATGTTGGTGGCCTAACAGAGCCTGTACGCCTGGCGGAGCAAGAGTGGGAGAGACGCCTGATGAGTCTCATGGGGATTGATGTCGGGACGACAGGCTGTAAGGTTGTTTGCTTCTCCATGACGGGGGAGCCCCTTGCAGCAGCTTATCGGGAACACGATATTCAACACCCGGAGCCAGGATGGGCTGAGCTGGACGCGGCAGTGGTCTGGCGTAATGTGCAAGACGCCATCCAGGAGGTCGCGCAGGCGGTCAAGGATGATCCGATCCGGGCCCTCGCCGTCTCGTCGCTGGGCGAGGCTGTGGTGCCTGTGACGCGGGACCGTTGTATCCTGGGACCCTCGATCCTGAACTTCGACGTGCGCGGTGCGTCCTACGTCGAGCCGCTGAGCCGTTTCCTGGATGACAGCCGTCTCTACGGGATCAATGGCAATACGTTGGGGAATCATTACGGCCTGACTAAGCTGTGCTGGATCAGAGATCACCGTCCACGGCTCTACGAGGCGGCAGACAAGTTCCTGTTGTGGAGCGGCTTCATCGCCTTTATGCTGGGAGCCGAGCCTGCGGTGGACTATTCCCTGGCCAACCGCACGCTGCTCTTCGATCTGCAGCAGGAGGATTGGTCCGATACATTGCTGGCCTGGGGCGGCGTTGATCGTGACAAGCTGCCGGTCGTGGTACCCTCGGGTACGGCTATCGGCCATGTGTCGCCCGCCATCGCCGCAGAGTTGGGGCTGCCGCCCAACGTGGTGATCGTGGCTGGCGCTCACGATCAGTGCGCTAACGCGGTGGGCTGCGGAGTGATTGAGGAAGGGCTGGCTGTCTACGGGATGGGCACGTTTCTCTGCATCACCCCAGTCTTCTGCCAGCACATTGCGCCCAGCCTAATGATCCCCAGGGGACTCAACACCGAGCACCACGCAGTACCGGGTAAGTACGTCACCTTCATCTACAATCAAGGTGGATCACTGGTCAAATGGTATCGCGACACGTTTGCCCGGGAGGAGCATCGCCAGGCCCAGGCTGCGGGTGAGGACGTCTATGATCACCTCTTTGCCGAGCTGCCGGAGGGACCCAGTGGTGTCATGGTGTTGCCTCATTTCACCACTACAGGGCCCCCGGACTTCGTCTCCGACTCGGTCGGTGTTATTGCCGGCCTGCATCTGGAGACACCTCGAGGGGCTATTCTCAAGGGCATCCTGGAGGGCGCCACGTTTTACCTGCGGGAGTGTCTCGAGGCACTACCCGAGACCGGCATCCGGGTGCGAGGTTTCCGGGCCACCGGAGGTGGCAGTAAGTCCGATGCCTGGATCCAGTTGTCAGCCAACATCCTGGGGCAACCCTTTCTCCGTCCTCGTGTTACGGAGGCGGGGGCGCTGGGGGCTGCTATTATGGCCGGCGTTGGTTGTGGGGCTTTGGACTCTTTCACCTCGGGTGTGGCGGAGATGGTGAAGCTGGAGCACCATTTCGAACCCGATCCGCGCATGCATGCCGCTTATGCGGAATGGTATGCGCGATATCGAGAGCTGTGGCCGTTGATGCGAGGCTATCTGCACGACTTGGCATCGGGGTAGGGGAGGCGACGACTGTGAACAGCAAGGAGCGCGTCAGGCGGACGCTGGCCCGTGAGCCAGTCGATCGCATCCCTATTGGCTTCTTCGCCATCGATTTCGATACGGTGGAGCGCCTGCTGGGCCATGAGACCTACCTGAGGGCCAAGGCGAAGTCGCAGATTGCTTTTTGGGAAGGCCGCCGCGACGAGGTGGTGCAGAGCTGGAAGGAGGATCTCGTCGCACTCTATCGCAAGCTGGACTTCATTGATGTGATCAACCTTGGCGCCATGGCCAGCAGCGTTGCACCTCCGAAGGACTATGAGCCCGAGCGGGTGCGGCGGATTGATGATGTCACCTGGGCCGCAGAGGATGGCCGTGTTTGGAAGTACTCTGAAATTACGGCGGATCTGACCTTGGTAGCCCGACCGGAGCCCTGTTATACGTTAGATGATTTCCCACTGGACCTCGATCCCGAGCCTCCTGATCCCTCTGCCTTCGAGGTGGTGGATGCGGTGATCGCCGAGCTAGGCGAAGATCGCTACATCCTGGGACCTAGCGGGGGCGAGGCAGGGATGGTGCTGCTGGGCGGGATGGA
The DNA here is from genome assembly GCA_964385885.1 of uncultured Anaerolineales bacterium. Lineage (GTDB taxonomy): Bacteria > Chloroflexota > Anaerolineae > B4-G1 > SLSP01 > PWVB01. Next base: position 47,504 of record CAYLRT010000008.1, read on the forward strand.
GTATGGTCTTCTGCTGTATGCTCTGCGACCGGAGTTGGTCCGGAGGGCCATTGCCTATTACACGCGGCAGGCCAACCTGTTGGATGCCTACTACCTGCGTCCCGGGAGCGATGGAGTGTTGTGGGGTACCGATTTCGCTGCCACTGCCGGACCTTTTATCTCGCCACAGATGTTTCGCGAATTCTGCCTGCCGTCCATTAAGGCCCGGGTTCAGGCCGTCAAGTCCAGGGGGCTGGCCGTCTTCAAACACGCCTGCGGCAACAACTGGAAGCTCCTGGATATGTTCGTCGAAGCTGGATACCAGGTCTATCAGTCCATTCAGGCGTCGGCGGGCATGGATCTAGCAGCGGTTAAGGCGCGGTACGGTGACAAGTTGACGCTGTGGGGTGGGGCTCGGGTGGAGAACTTGGTGTCCGGTACGCCAGAGGATGTACGGCGGGATGTAGCCGAGGCCATGCGAGCTGGGGCTCCTGGGGGCGGGTATATTTTCGGGACCACGCACTCAGTAGCGGTGGGCACCAAGTACGAGAATTTCATGGCGATGTTGGATGCCTATCATACCTGGGCTGAAAAGGCTGCGCAGGGAGAGATGCACACGCTTTAGAGAGCTCTCAATTTGGGCCTGAAGCGCGTTGGGTTAACAGATCTGGGATACCATGAAATGGGGTGGTAAGTACATGCTCGTAAATCGGTACACCAATGCAACAACTTGGTACAAGGGAAATACGCACATTCATAGCACCGTCTCGGACGGCGGTTGGACCTTTCAGCAACTTGCGGCAGGATATGCTGGCAAGGGGTATGATTTTCTCGTCCGGACCGATCACTGGGTCGCCTCGGATGCGAGTGGTGAAGAAGAGTCCTATCCGCTTCTGTGGTTGGATGGCATTGAGCTTGATGGCCATGATGAGCATGGTAGTTATTACCACGTGGTGTGTATTGGTCGTTTCGAGGGGATTCATCGCGAGATGGGATTCCCGGCGGCGCTGAAGGCAACGCGGGAGCAGGAAGGGTTGCTGATTCTGGCCCATCCGCTGTGGACTGGGAATTCGTTCGCTGAGGCCACACGACACGGGTTTGATGGCGTAGAAACTTACAATCATGTGTGCCGTTGGCTGAACGGCAAGGGGGATGGGCTGGCTTACTGGCAGGCCATGCTTAATGAAGCGCCGGGTACCCTTGGCTTTGCGTCCGACGACGCGCATATTCGCCCTGAGCATCCCGGATGGGACGGTGGCTGGGTGATGGTGCAGGCCGAGGCACTGACGCGACAGGCGATTGTGGAGAGCCTGCGCCATGGACGATTCTACAGCACAACCGGCCCTGAATTCAAGCAAATCCTCTGCGAGGGGGATCGTGTGACCGTGGAGACCTCTCCCGTTCGGTTCATGCGCCTGGTGGGGCCGGCCTCTCTGGGGAAGCGTGTGGGAGATTTCGAGGGTACTTTGATGACATCAGTGACGTTTGAGGTGCCATCCACATGGCCTTATGCCTATGTGGAGATTGAGGATGCTCAAGGGCATCGAGCGCGTACTAACACGTTCATTGTTGATAACGAGAAGGAGGTATGATGGCAAGTCATGATCCACTCAAGCCCAATATCGTCTTTGTCCTGACTGACGATCAGGGCTTTTGGGCCATGGGTTGCGCTGGTAACCATGAGATCCAAACGCCCAACCTGGATCGGCTAGCGGGCATGGGGCTGCGCTTCGAAAACTTCTTCTGTGCCTCGCCGGTCTGTTCCCCCGCACGGGCATCCATCCTCACCGGACGGATTCCTTCCCAGCATGGGGTCCATGATTGGATCCGCAAGGGGAACCTGAACTCGGAGAGGATTCCTGATGCGGGGCAGGATGACGATCGCGAAATCGAGTATCTGAAGGGGCTAACTGCCTATACGGAGATCTTGGCGGCCCATGGATATGTCTGTGGTATCAGTGGCAAATGGCACCTCGGCGACAGTCTCCATCCACAGAAAGGCTTTACCTATTGGCATCTCTTCCCCTACGGCGGGGGCAGTTACCACGGCGCCTACATCATCCGTGACGGACGTCTGGAACAGGATCCTCGCTATCTGACCGACGTCATCACCGAGGGGGGGCTCAAGTTCCTCGATACGCAGGCGGAGGGCGATGCCCCATTTTACCTGAGCGTGCATTACACGGCCCCACATTCCCCCTGGAACAAGGGTGAACATCCGGAGGAGCTGACCGGACTCTACAAGGATTGCCCATTCGAGACCTGCCCAGTGGTACCGGGCGGTCATCCGTGGCAGATCAACAGCGCACCGCGGGGCACGGGAGCGCGACGTCATGAGTTATTGTCCGGCTATTTCGGGGCTATCACCGGGTTGGACCGCGGCGTGGGGCAACTCCTCGACAAGCTGGCGGAGATGGGGGCGTTGGAGAACACGCTCTTCATCTTCAGCAGTGACAATGGGATGAATATGGGGCATCATGGCATCTGGGGCAAGGGCAACGGTACCTTCCCGCAGAATATGTACGATACCTCGGTCAAGGTACCGATGATCATCGCCCGGCCTGGGCACGTGCCGCAGGGGGTCGTCAGCGATCACCTGCTGAGCCACTATGACCTGTTCCCCACGTTGCTAGATTACCTGGGGCTGGAGAACCCGGTCGCTGAAGAGCTCCCCGGGAGCAGTTTTGCGCCACTCCTGCGGGGGGACCCTTTGGCAGGGCGTGACCACGTGATTGTCTACGATGAATATGGGCCGGTGCGGATGATCCGTACCAGGGAGTGGAAATATGTCCATCGGTATCCCTACGGCCCGCACGAGCTCTATGATCTGGTCCATGATCCAGATGAAACACACAACCTGGCCCATGACCCGGCGTATCAGAAGCGTGTGGCTGAGCTGCGGGGAGCACTTGAGGCGTGGTTCGTGCGCTATGTTGACCCCGGTGTGGACGGCGCACGCGAGCCGGTCACCGGCAAGGGGCAGATCGATCTGGCCGGCGTGAAGAACGAAGGCCGTAGGGCCTATGAGGGCGATTGGTGGTATATCGACGAACATGGGAATAAGCTGGAGGGGAAACAATGGTTTTACGGGCGCATCATGGAGGTTGAACCTCAGGCAGATGAGAGGATGGGAGGAGAGAAACTCTCGCACCGCAGACCTATGAAGATTGATCGTTTCCTATATGGGGCCGCCTACTATCCGGAGCATTGGACGGCAGAGGAACGCGAGCAGGACGTGACGCGCATGGTCGAGGCCGGGTTCAACTGCGTGCGCATGGGAGAGTTCGCCTGGGCCTATTTCGAGCCTGAGGAAGGGCGCTTTCAGTTCGAGTTGTTCGATGAGACTATTGCGCGCCTGGGTGAGAAGGGGATCATGACCATCCTGGGCACGCCCACCGCCACGCCGCCCCGCTGGCTGACCCTGGCGCATCCGGAGGTGCTGCGGGTAGCCCCGGATGGGACCGTCATGCAGCATGGCTCGCGCCAGCACGTCTGCCCCAGCAGTGAGATCTTTCGTGGCTATTCTCGCAGGATCACCCAGGTCCTGGCGGAGCATTTCGCGGGCAACCCCTATGTCATCGGCTGGCAGACCGACAACGAGCTCAACTGTCATTTCTCGGAGTGTCACTGCCCGGCATGCCAAACTGAGTTTCGAGCTTTCCTGCGTCGGAAGTATAAAGATGACATTGAGGCACTGAACGCGGCCTGGGGCAATACCTTCTGGTCGCTGACTTACCGCGATTTCGATGAGATCCCCACGCCTCGCAACGGCACCCCGGCGTATGCTAATCCGGGCCATCTGCTGGACTATTACCGCTTCATTGCCTGGAATACCGCACGTTTCCAGCATGAGCAGGTTGTCATCCTGCGCCAAGCCCAGCCGCGCTGGTTTATAACCCACAACGGCACCTTCGCCCATGTGGACTACCGGGGGCTGTTTGGCCAGGATCTGGACTTCCTGGGGTACGACGTCTACCCATTCTTCGAGACTGACCCTCAGCAACGTCCCTACACACAGGCCTTCAACCTGGATCACACACGTGCCTGGAGTGGCAACTTCTTCTTGCTCGAGCAGCAGTCAGGCCCAGGCGGACAGGGATCCTACCTGCACGATACACCGGAGCCGGGCGAGGTACGGCGCATGGCTTACACATCCATCGCTCACGGGGCGGACAGTTTGCTCTTCTTCCGCTGGCGGACGTGCCGCTATGGTGCGGAGGAGTACTGGTGTGGCATATTCGACCATGACAATGTCCCGCGGCGACGTTATGAGGAGGTACGTCAGTTTGGCACGGAACTGCAGCGGATCGGGCCGGAGATCCTGGGTACCTCAGTTCGGGTAGACGTCGGTATCGCGGCTGCGGATGTGGAAGTCTATGATGCCCACAGCACCCTCTCATTGGGGTTGCCTTCGCCGCAGCAGGTGGCGCGACGGTTGCATGGATTCTTCATGCGGAGTGGATATGCGGTGGGCTGTGTCCATCCCTTGGATGACCTGAGCGGGCTGAAAGTTTTCATCATCCCCCACTGGGCGCTCTTTGATCCCGCGTGGATACCAGGCCTGGAGGCGTTCGTCGAGGATGGGGGCATCTTGATCGTAGGGGCTCGCACTGCCACCAGGGATTGGCACAACCGTGTCATCGCTGAGACTCCTCCTGGGGCACTGCGTACCTTGGCAGGGGTGAAAGTGACCGAGTACGGACGGCAGAACGCGCCAGATAAGCGGCCTTTGACCATTCGTATCTACCCCGATGGCGGTGAGGTCCACGCCGTGGAATGGTACGAGATCCTGGAGAACCTGCCGGGCACCAGTGTGATCGGCCGTTGGGAGGGTCGGCACCTGCGCATGAAGATCGCTGTGACGCTGCGTAAGGTTGGGGCAGGGGCGGTGATCTACGCTGGGACCTATCTTACATCACAGTTGATGGAAGCGCTGCTGCCTACCATGACGCGCCTGCGAGCGGATCTGGCCCCTCTCTGGCCCACGGCTCCCGAGGACGTGCAGGTGGTCGTCCGCGAGGGGGATGGGCGGCGCCTGTGGTTTCTTATCAACGATAGCGACCGCGATCTGATGCTCACCTCGCCCCCCAAAGGGGAAGATCTCATCACGGGGCGCCCCACCAAATCTCGCTGGTTCCTGGGGCGCAACGAGGTCTCGGTCATTAAGGAGACGTTGTGAGTTTCCGCTCATCCTCTGGATCAGGAGAGGGCAGGGTAGTGTCGTAAGGGCGGACGGCCGTCCGCCCTTACGACGTCCGCGTTTGCAGCGTTGTCCCCTGCATGGTGAGTGGCCCCGACCTAGACCCCGTATTGCCCCGTAGCCTGGTCGAATATTAAAGTTGGGTCATGTGCCCGAAAACCCCATTGACAGTGGGAGGCTTTCATGCTATAGTGAAGACGTTGGATGCGAGTTTCATTGCAGGCCTGCTTCTTTATTCCCTAACGCTAGTGTTCTACGGCTGTTCGGCCCCTAAATAAGGCCGCATCAAATAAATAAGTAAATCTTCGTAAATATACATTGTATTATGACATCTTTGGCGGATTGGTCCGTCATGGGCCTTGCCGTCAATCGGTGCTGGCTGCAGGTGGCTCTGGTGGCACCCAGTCACCAGGCAGGGCGCTCGCTTTTCGGATAGGTGCGGTGGGGCGAGGCGGTGAGCAGCCTCGTGGTCACGAATATGACCCTCGGAGTCATGGCGCTCCGGGGCGTTTTCTTTCTCTACGCTCGTCTAACGATGCACTGTCTGAGGATGCAACGTCCAAGGGGGACTCTTGATGGCTATCGAGAAGGTTGTCAAGCGTGATGGGAGCGTGGTTCCTTTCGATCGGCACAGGATTGAGAATGCGATCTACGCCGCGGCACGCGCGGTCGGGAACGGTGAGGGACGGCCATGGGCGGAGACATTATCATGGGCGGTGGTCGGCCTGGTGGAGGAACGGCTAGACAGCCGGGGTGAAACGCCCCACGTGGAGCAAATCCAGGATATCGTGGAAGAGGTGCTGATCAAGTCCGGCAACCCCCGCGTAGCCAAGGCGTACATCCTCTATCGTCAACAGCGCGCGGCCGCGCGTGACACGCGGCGGATGCTGCTGGACTCAGAAAAGCTCGTCGATGACTACCTGCAGCGGACCGACTGGCGGGTGAATGAGAATAGCAACATGAACTTCTCCTTGCAGGGGCTGAACTTCTACCTGGCATCCTCTATCGCTGCCCGGTACTGGCTCCATCGCATCTATCCGCCAGAGGTGCAGCAGGCGCATATTGAGGGCGACCTCCACATCCACGATCTGGGGATGCTTTCGGTCTACTGCTGTGGCTGGGACCTGCAAGACCTGCTGGCCACAGGGTTCGGCGGGGTGCCGACCAAGATCGAGAGCCGCCCCCCGCGTCACCTACGCACCGCCTTGGGCCAATTGGTGAACTTCTTCTACACGCTCCAGGGGGAGTCGGCGGGGGCGGTGGCGGTTTCCAACTTCGACACCTTGCTGGCGCCCTTCGTGCGCTATGACGGTCTGACCTATCGTCAGGTCAAGCAGGCGATGCAAGAGTTCGTGTTCAACATCAACGTGCCGACACGGGTCGGATTCCAGAGCCTGGTGTGGGACGAGCTTGTGGTTGTGAAAGTTAATGACCGCATCGAAGTTATCGAGATTGGCCGCTTGGTTGATGGGCAATTCGAGTGTAACGCTCATCGTGTGATAGACCAGGGCAACAGCAGTTATGCAGTAGCCAATGCAGACGACATCCAGGCACTGGCCTTCAACGACAATGGGCAAGTGGTCTGGGCGCCCATTAAGGCTTTTGTGCGGCATCGGGTGCCGAAGGGGGGGGCTTTTGTTCGTGTGCGCACCAGTCGGGGATCAGCCGGTGTCTCTCAGGCTCACTCCCTGTTTGCCTTTGAGGAACTGGATGGACGCTTCACCCCTCGCCCCATGGCCGCCGGTGACGTGGAAGTTGCCCACGGTAACTCTGCTATAACCCCGACCAATCACTTCATCGCCGTTCGCCGAGCTCCCAACGGCAAGATGCGTGATGCGCTCGACCTTGTAGAGCTGATTGACGCTGTTCCCCAAGTCGCCGCACGCACGCGGGTCCGCGTTCCCGATCCCACCGGAGCTGTGGAGCGCTTGCGCCAGCGCGTGCGCGAAGAGTTTGGTGGATTCACCCCCTTCTACCTGGAATACGGTCTCAAGGACAAGGGTTGCTGGAAGCGTTGGATGGAGAGTGGTGCATTGCCCTACCTCATATGGCGGTCGCTGGGGGAGGACGAACCGGAGGCCGAGTTCGCGTTGCGTAACAGCGTCTTGTGGTATGCCCGTGTGCTGGACCAAGAACACCTGAAGGAGTTCGTCCGCCTGTTGGCCTGGTACGTCACCGAAGGGCACAACGACATAACCAACGGCCTGTACGTGAGCCAGGCGCAGAATGACAGCCAGGAGGAGATGGCACGGGTGATGCGTACGTTGGGCGCGTTGGGGCGTGTGGAGGAAATGCATGGTTGGTCGGCCCTGGGCAATCCTACTAGCACAGTGTTGCGGATGGCCGGCAAGGGGTTGCTGGCGACGCTGATTGGTTACTTAGGAGGTACGTACAGCACCAATAAGGTGGTCCCGTGGTTTATCTATGACCTCACCCCCGAACTTCAAGAAGT
>CAYLRT010000009.1:0-29731 GCA_964385885.1 uncultured Anaerolineales bacterium
TGGTATCACCGCGCCTTCAAGGGACAGGACTACGGTATGATTCACTGGGTTGCGGTGCGGAGAGCCTATTGGGGACGGGGTTTGGGGAAAGCCATGTTGTCCTATGCCCTGCGTCAGATGGCACAGTGGCACAAACGGGCCTTTTTGGGCACGCAGACCAAGCGGCTGGCGGCGATCAAGCTTTATCTGGACTTCGGGTTTATGCCGGATCTGGAGAACGATGGGGCGCAGGAGGCGTGGCGGGAGGTCAAGATGAATTTGCGCCATCCAGTGCTGGAACGCCTGGATCTCACCTGAAGGAGAGGACGGATGATTCGTCAATACCTTGAGGATCTGGAGCGAAGGATCGACCCGGATGTCGAGGAGGCACTATTTGATGCCTGGCTAGGGTTCATAGAGGGACACTGTCAGGAGCAAATCTTCTCTCCCAGGCGTCAGAGAGCAACGCTACCGGGGTTGGAATGGCCCCATGTGCGCGTCAACCAGGCTCTCGAGAGCTTCGAGATGATGGCGCTGCAGCAACTGGAGGCGTGTTCGCGGGCTTTGGCGACTGGTTCCGGCGCCATCATGGCGGTGCGGTGCAACTATGGTACGGGCATCATGCCGAGCTTGTTCGGCGCAGAGCTCTTCCTGATGGATGATGCGATGGATACCCTCCCAACAGTTATACCTTTGGGAGGGCTTGCTGCCACGACTCTTGATACTGCGCGGTCATGTGCAAGCGAGACACGCGCGACACAGGCTGTGCAAGCTCTGTTGGATCTTGGGGTGCCGGACCTGCGACGAGGCCTTGGTGCGAAGGTCTTTGACGTGGCAGCCTACTACCAGGAACTGTTCGCCCCGTACCCCAAGATCCAACGTTATGTCCATATCTATCATCCTGACCTGCAGGGGCCAATGGACATCTGCGAGCTTCTCTGGGGTAGCGGGCTCTTTATGGCGCTACTGGAGCTTCCTGATCTGGTGACCGAGCTCCTGGAGCTGGTCACAGAGACATACTGCGCGTTCATGGATGCGTGGATCGACTCCGTACCCAATGAGGACGGCTATGCGGTGCACTGGTCAATGGTGCACAAAGGTCATATCATGCTTCGTGATGATTCAGCGATGAACCTGTCCCCTGCCATGTTTGATCGATTCATCCGACCCTATGACCAGTGGCTGCTGCGGCGCTATGGCGGCGGCGCTCTCCACTTCTGCGGCCGTGGCGATCACTACATTCGTCACGCGTCTGAGATGGAGGGCCTGACTACGGTGAATTTGTCGCAGCCTGAGTGCAACGATATGGATGTCATTTTCGATCACACCGTTGAGAAGGGCATTGCGATCATCGGCCTTCCGCGCTGGGCGGCCGAGGATGCGCTGGCCCGCGGTCGCGATTTGCACGGTCGGGTCCATTGCTGGTAGTGGAGTCGTGGGAGGTGAGATATGCGGGCGTCGGACGTGCAGGCCTACCTCAGGTCACTGAACGGCGGGTGGGTGAACCCTGAAAAGACCGTTGATACGTTCAAGAGCGGCAATCCCGAAGCGGAGGTGAGCGGGATTGCCGTATCATGGATGAGTACGATGGCAGCGCTGCGCCAGGCGCTAGCATTGCATTGTAATGTCTTTATCACGCACGAGCCCACATATTACAATCACCTGGATAACCAGGATCCGCGGGATTTGGTGTGGGCATTGCCCGGCGTGAAGGAGAAGCGAGATTTCATCGCGGCGCATGGCTTGGTTGTGCTGCGCTGTCATGATCTATGGGATCAGATTCCGGAGATTGGCATTCCTGATGCCTGGGGGGCGGCTTTGGGGTTGGGCAAGGCTGTGGCTGGCGAAGGATATTATCGTGTCTACGATGTGGCTGGGCGCACGGCAGGTGATGTGGCGCGCCAGGTGGCAGCACGCACAGCAGCTCTTGGGCAGGAGGCTGTGCAGCTCTTTGGGGATCCGGAGTTGCCAGTAACGCGAGTAGCCATTGGCACCGGGGCCATCACACCGTTGTTCGTGTGGGTGAAGAAATACAGGATTGATCTGGCGATTTGCACCGATGATGGCTTCACGACCTGGCAGCATGGGGCCTATGCTCTTGATCAGGGGTTGCCGGTCATCGTAGTCAACCATGCGACGAGTGAGGAGCCTGGTATGATCGCATTGGCTCACCACCTGCAAAGGCGTTTTCCTGAGGTGCCTGTACATCACATCCCCAGGGGCTGTCTCTATCGTGTGATCCAGGCCGACACATGACATGGTAGGGACAACGGGAGAGGACTTCTGGTGTTAAGGGTCCTGGTCCTAGTGCCATATTATGGGGGAAGCCATCGGGCGTGGGCCGAGGGCTATGTCCGTGCCTCACGACACGAGGTATCGCTGGTCACGTTGCCCGCGCGTTTCTGGAAGTGGCGTATGCAGGGTGGTGCGGTGACGCTGGCGACGGAGGTCGTTGCGCGCGGGCTGCACCCTGATGTCATCGTGGCGACCGATATGGTGAACCTGCCTGCTTTCTTGGGCCTGACGCGACGCCATCTGGGGCAGGTGCCGGTCCTGCTGTATTGTCACGAGAACCAGCTCACGTATCCGCTGCAACCAGGTGAGAAACGCGATCTCACTTATGCGATGATCAATTGGCTTTCGATGCTCGCGGCGGATCGGGTGTGCTTCAATTCGCGGTTTCACTTGGAGGATTGGTTCGGTGCCCTGCCTGGGCTGCTGAAGCACTTCCCTGACTGTTCGCACCTGCCGAAGATACCGGAAGTCTTCGCCAGATCAGAGGTGTTGCCCGTTGGTTGTACGCTGCGTGAGTTGTTGGATACGGCGTCCTCAGTGTCGGAAGCCAATGAGCCACCCTTGATCCTCTGGAACCAGCGTTGGGAGTACGACAAAGATCCGGAGGCCTTCTTCCGTGCGTTGGATACGCTTGTCGCACGGGGGATTGCGTTTCGTGTGGCGCTGGCGGGTTCAAATGTACGACAGCAGCCCGAGGAGTTCGAGGCCGCGCGTGAACGGCTGGGCGCGCGAGTGGTGCACTTCGGCTATGCTGACTTCGCCACATATCGTCGACTGTTGTGGGAAGCCGATGTTGTCGTCAGCACGGCGCGTCACGAGTTTTTCGGCGTTGCGGTAGTCGAGGCCATCACCTGTGCCACGTTCCCTATCCTGCCCCGTCGTCTCTCCTATCCGGAGCTGATTCCTCCCTCGTTTCACGATCAGTGTCTCTATACCGCCCCAGAGGAGTTGGTTTCCCATCTGGTGTGGGCCCTGACTCATCGCACGGAAGCCCATGAGGTCGCTCTCGGGTTGCGTCCAGCGATGCTGCGCTTTGATTGGACCGAAGTAGCTCCGCGCTACGATGAGCTATTGGAGGAAGTCGCCGCTACGGCGCCGGTGTAAGGCAACGCGGACGACGTAGCCCGTGGTCCGCGTTGCCTGCTCGTTCTGCGCTCTACGGTCTAGTCCTCGCGGTATACTGCTTCCTGAAGTCCCTTCAGGTAGCCGATGGCAAACAGCCGCCCTATGGATGAGTATCCGGGCCGGGTGTTGTCATCACCTTCCATTGTAGGAACATGGTCGGGCCGATATACGCCGTCGAACCCTACTTCCTTGTAGGCTCGCATGCAGGCAAGCATATCGGTCTTTCCCTCGTCGTGGAAGGTCTCCACGAACTTCTTGGGTGTCCCTCGGACGTCCCGGAAGTGGACGAAGAAGATCTTCTTCTGCTTTCCAAAATGCCGGATGACAGAGGGCAGGTCGTCAGTCATGAGAGTGAAGTTGCCCTGACAGAGTGCGATGCCGTTGACGGGACTGGGATAGAGATCGAGCAAGCGTTGGTAGTTCTCTATGCTGCGCATGATACGTGCCAGGCCCCGGATGGGGGACAGGGGCGGATCATCGGGATGCATCGCGAGCTTGACGCCAGCTTTCTCAGCGACAGGCACGACGATTTTGAGGAAGGACTCAAGGTTTTCCCACAGCTGCTCCTCTGGGACCTCACCATATTCGGTGAGTGGGGCATTCTTCATGAGCTCATAGTCGAAGCCCGTAGCGAGCGCACCGCCGCGCGCGGGGATGGTGGTGGAAGTGCGAATCCAGTTCATCACAGGCATCCACTCGTAGCACCAGACTGGGATGCCCAGGCGCCCCATGTTCTCGATGAGCGTGATGACGTATTCGATTTCTTCATCACGGCCAGGTAGACCAAGCTTGATCTTGTTCATGGGGGGGCGGCTTTCCAGAACGTCCAGTGTGAAACCGAAGTCCTCATAGGCTGTCTTGACCCGAAGCAGGGGCATAAAGGCCCAAGGCAACTGCTCCTTGGGGACGTCCAGACCCCGACTGAAGTCCATCGAGCCAACTACGTGCGTGACGCCACATTGCTGCACCAGGCGCCACAGCGGAGAAGGCCTTGGGGGCAGAGCTTCTGCGATGTGCATCATAGTCATCTCCTCCTAACAGAGTTTAGCTCATCATAGTACCAACTGCGGGGAAGGCCACCGACACGGGTGCCAACACGCGTGGTGGGGGCAAAGACAGCCCCCACCACGGGAATCTGCGTGTGATCACTGTAGGAATGGAGTGCATCCGGGCTTGTCCCGGTATTGGGCAAATGCCTCTGGGATCTCGCCGCCAGCGTCCTCCACTGCCATTTGACGCAGTTCCTCGCATACCTCGGGGTGCTGCTCGGCAAGATCGTGCTCCAGATTTGGGTCTTGCTGCACGGCGTACAGTAGCGGGGCTTCGCCCCAGATGTTCGCATTGTACCACCACTCATCAGTGATCACCGTGACTAGCGGTCCCCAAGCCACGGTTACATGGTCTCGCCCATTGCCATTGGCCGATAGCGCCGGCCAGAGATCGATGCCATCCATCTCTTGCTCTGGTTCGATACCGATCATCTTCATCCAGGTGGCGACGAGATCGTGGTTGTAGCACAGGATATCGCTTGCCGTTCCAGCGCCGATACCCTCGGGGTGGCGGATCATCGCTACGAGATCGGCAACGGCATGGGTCATGGGGTGTCCCTGCTTGCTGATCAATCCCTTGTCGCCGGGGTCAATGCCTAGGTTGTGTCCATGGTCACTGATTAGCACCAGTAGGGTATTCTCCAGCCATCCAGTGGCGCGCAACGTCTCGATGAAGAAGCCTAACCAGTGGTCTACCATCGTCACTTCTCCAGCGTAGTTGGCCTGCACGCGTTTTACCTGACGTGGGGTGAGGACGCCGTGCCAGGGTGCGTAGAGGGAGTGAATCACGTCCACCACGTCATCGTCAGGATCGTACAACCGCCGGTAATAGGCTGGTGGATCCCATGGCTCGTGGGGATCGAAGGAGTCCACGACTAGGAAAAATTGCTCCGCATCCTGGTTGTCCCACACCCAGCGGGCAGCCTCGGTGAAGACGCGTGCGGGGTAATAGTCGCGTTCGGTGATGCGGTAACTGTTATTTAAGAAGTACCGCTGAAGGAATGGGCCCAGTCGGGGATGGTTCTTGAGGGATTCGGGAATATGGGCGGCCAATCGCTCTGGCGGCACCGCTGGCCCTGTCTTGTAGGGGTCCGATTCCTGACCCCGAATCCAAATCCATTCCTGAAAGCCGCGATGGAAGTTCTTTGAGGGTTTGAATTGGTGATAAGTGTCGGTGATGAGTGCCGTTCGGTACCCATGGGCGCTCAGAATCTCCGCCACGGTATCTTGTTCTTCGGGGATGGGCCCCCAACCTGGAGCCCCGCTGAAGTCGCCTTTGTAGTCGCGGTGCCCATGGAACGGGAACGTTCGTTTCCCCGTGTGCAATGCGCGGCGCACGGGTAGGGTGGGCAGGGATTCTGGATAGCAGCGGGTGAGTCTTATCGATTCACTAGCCAGCCGATCTAAGTTAGGAGTGACGATCCAGTCGTTGCCATAGGCACCGACATGGTCCTGTCGCAGAGTGTCAATGATCACGAGTACGATATTCATCTGTATTCACCTCCTGCAATAAGGATTCTGACTAATTATATGACCTTAGTGCTTGGGGGACGAGGGGGAGGAAAATGTATTGACGTCAGGCGTGCATGCGTACCGTATCATCAGTGGCCGAGCAGATGCTCGCCTGCGTCCAGGCGGCTACCGTTGCCGATTTTACTCGGGGTAAGTAGCAGGCCTAGTACCTCGCCGCCGCATTCCCAGGCAGCGACGGGCTTGCCAGTGGGCAATACAGCGGTGGCGGATTCGTAATCGTACTGCCCTTTCTCTTTGGCGATATGATGGCGCTCACAGTCGACCCATCCCAAGACGGTATGTACGACCTGCACGCCGTAGGGGGCGAGGTCCACCGCGAAATGTGCTGCGATGCGCTCAACGGCCGCTTTGGTTACAGCGTAGCCCATAACCCCTGAGTAGACGTTGTACCAGTTGTTGGATCCAATGAAGACCAGCAGTCCCCCTGGGTGCGTGATGCGTTCCTTTCGCCACAGCTCCTGCGTCAGGGTGAGGGCGCTCCATGCATTGATGTGCATCAGGGCCTCGATGTCCTGGAAGTCTGCCTCCATCGCGCGCCCATCCCATGCTGTGACCCCAGCGACATGAACGACGACGTCGAAGGTAAATCCCTGTAGATCTACGCCTTTGGCGGCCAGCGCTTGTTCAATCTCCCCGACGAACTCGGGCATTGCCGTAGCTTCGCTGAAGTCCTTGCGCACCTGGATCAACATGCGGCCCGACTCCGCAGCCTGGACCTCTAGCCATGGGTTGCGATCTCGGCGGCCGCAATGGGCTACGACGTTGAACCCGGCGGCCAGTAGCTCACCAGCCACGCCAGATCCCACTCCTGGGTGACGGCTGGCGCCGGTCACCAGGGCCCACCACGGCTGGGGGCCGAAACGCTCCGTCAATTTCCGCTCCAAATATCCATCCATAGACTACCTCCCCACGCTATGAGTATCTTGTGTGTTATTGCCTCCCTAGTCGAAGTATGTGTCCCCTTCCCAAACGAGGCGCTGGGGTCACTGTGTCGTTGAGCGTGGCCTTTGGCCTGGGATGTTCACAGACGTGCGCAACCCCGTTTACGATGAAAGCGGCGTCACGCTTTCTTGGCATTGGCCTCCACGAAGTCCAGGTCAAGGGTGATTCCCAGGCCCGGTCGGTCAGGGATGATCACATAGCCTTCTTCCAGGGTGAATTTCTCTAACGTGACGGCCTCTCGGAGTGGGTTGGGTGATTGATCCAGTTCAAACCAGGGTTCGGCGGGAAGGCGACGCTCGGGGAAGTTTGGGAGCGCGGCGTAGGCCTGGAGGGCTGCTGCTAACCCCACGTTGGTGCCCCAAACATGGGGGACTACCGGAACGTTCGCCGCGCTTGCCATCGCCACGATACGATTCATCTCTGTAAAGCCCCCCGTCGCACACAGGTCGGGCTGCAAGATATCGACCGCGCGTCGATCGATCAGCGTGCGGAACCCAAACCGGGTGTACTCGCATTCTCCGCCCGCAATGGGTATGGGACTGCGTTGCCGCAACTCGCAGTACCCGTCGATGTCCTCGGGCGGCACAGGTTCCTCAAACCAGGTCACGTCGTACGGAGCCAGTGCATGGGCAAGGTGCAGTGCTTCTAACGCATTGTAGGCATGATTCGCGTCGACCATCAGCACCAGTTCGGGGCCGATGGCCTCTCGGATCGCGCGTACGTAGGCCACATCCGTAGCTGGGCTGTATCCAATCTTGAGTTTCATACCCTGGAAGCCCTGTGCTTTGTACTGGAGGGCCTCCTCGATCAGTGTCTCGATAACGTCTTCTACATTTTGTGGCTCATAGAGGCCGGTGGCGTAAGCTCGGGCACGTGAGCGGAAAGCGCCGCCCAGCAGCTTGCATACAGGAAGATCGAGGGCTTTGCCTTTGATGTCCCATAGGGCAATGTCGACAGCGCTGATTGCAGCAATAGTAACACCTTTTTGGCCTTGATCGCGTGTCCAGTTGTACAACCGGTCCCAGATGACGGTGGAATCGAAGGGGTCACGCCCGACGATCTGGGGGCCCAGCGCCTGTTCAATGATCATGGCAACGATTGTGGGTGGCCCGCCGAAGTAGAAGGCCTCGCCATATCCCTCGATGCCGACATCGGTCTCGACAACGCAGAGGGCCGTCTGACGGCGATTCCCGACGCGCTGTGACCAGCCAAACGCCTGGTCGCCCAGCGTTGTCTCTAGCGGATAAACTCTGACATTTGTGATTTTCACCGCAATTGTCCTCCTCTCGGATTTCTGGGTCATGTTATCGCACTATGCACGGAGTGTCGTGGGAGATCGAACCGTGCCTGCACTATGGGAAAGCGGGCCAGGCACTCCCTCCATTGGGTCCTTTGCTGACCAGCTTGAGGATTGGATCGTTGCTCGGGTGGATGATATGTCGCATATCCCTCATGTTCTCTCTCAATCGCGTTTGCTGAGGTGCCTGCACGGGAGCCTCGGGTTGCGTGGCCAACCAACTCTGCCGCGTATACCTGGCTGCTCGCGCTGTATTTTTCCGAACCCGCGTATTCTGGAACAGCGCCGCGGGCGGTGTGACATTGGGGGCGTTCTTGGGTTGTCTCTTTCATGCCTAAGTAACTTGATGCTACCTTAGTACCACCAATTGGGTCTGTCAAACCTGTTCTTGCCAGGCAATGCGATCTGCCGTGCGCCAACGCATGCGTGCCGCTTGGCGGAGGCCGCATTTGTCATGGCCATAGCGTCTCATACCGCGACTTCAGCCTCGTACAAAGGGCGGTCGCCCATGCCGGTGGGCCGCCAGAGCCCAAGCTCTGGTAGGTCGAGAGTTGAAACAGAAGCAGACTTGACGCCCCGAGCCTTCCTTCTACACTCTGTCGAGTCCGCTAGGCGCGGACAGCGACTATCTGCATCGGAGAGAGCAAGTATGCAAGATGACAGGTACTAGCACATCAAGTCCAACTGGTGGATGACATGATCATACGTTTCCTCTGTCGGCGACTGGTCGTGGCGTTATTGGTGCTCGTGGCGATTGTTTTCCTGGGCTATGCCTATGCTCACACAGTGCAGTGGGACTACGCTGACCGATACCCCCGCCTCTACGCGCAACTGCAGGCTGCCGAACGGCCTGAGTCGCTTGCAGAGGCACTTACCGCGTACCTCAGCGATCTGCGCCAGGGGAGTCTCGGGACGTTGCGCAATGGCCAGGCTGTCGCCGCAATTCTGCGCGATGCCACAGGCGCCAGCCTGGGCCTGCTGGCCATCGCATTCAGCCTGAGCTTCCCCATCGGCCTTGGATTGGGGATGCTTGCCACCAGCGCCCGCCGTCTGCGCCCGGCGCGCTGGCTGTCTGTGTTCTCTACCGTTGGCCTGGCGATGCCGAGTTTCTACGTCGGGAGTCTGCTGATTCTGGCTTCTGTTGCATACGTCATGTGGATCAGTCGTAACCAGCGCCCGCTGTTTCCCATGGCCGGGTTTGGGTGGGATAAGCACGTTATCCTACCGACTCTCGCGCTTGCCGTGCGCCCGACTGTGCAACTCGCCCATGTGACGGCTACGCTACTCAGCGGGGAGCTACATAAGCCCTACGTAGTCGCTGCACGCAGCCTGGGCTACAGTTGGCGGACCATTAAGCAGAGCACAGCTTTCCGAAATGTGATTGTGCCGGTTATCTTGACGACTGCGAGATCTCTGCGAACGCTCATCGCGGACCTGGTCCTGGTCGAGTGGCTGTTTTTCTGGCCCGGTGTGGGATACTTCCTGGCATCCGCTCTTATTCCTGCCCGCCGGACGAATATGTTCAGCTCGCCCTACTTCCTGCACCCGGAGTTGGTGGCAGCGCTCCTGGGCGAAATTGCCCTGCTCTTCCTAGTCGTGGACCTGCTGGCCTCAACTGCGGCTCGCATTCTCGATCCTCGCCTTCGTATCACGGTAACAGGAGAGTCTGTCGATGTCTGATCTGCAAAGTGGCACATCCATGACAGGGAAAGCCAGGGTCAGGCGGAACCACCCGCTCATAGCTGGCGGGTTGTTGTTGGCGGTCATCATCTTCCTCGCGGTGTTTGGGCCATTGCTGGCTCCACGGGACCCGCGGGAGCAGAACCTGGTCATCCGGGTGGATGATCAGTGGCTGACGCCTCCGTATCGAGCCTTCACCCCTGGTTTCCCCTTGGGCTCAGACAGTTTGGGGCGCGACCTGTTTAGCTGGCTCCTGTGGGCAGTGCGGCCTACGATGGGAGTGATAGGGGTGGTGGCTACCCTGCGTATGTTGTTAGGCACGACGATCGGCTTGATAGCCGGCTGGTCAGAGCGCGCACCCGGGCATCTCGCCGATGCGATGATCGCCGCCGCTCTCGCTGCCCCAACTCTCATAGTCGCTTTGATCGTTATCACGGCCGTGGGGTTTCGACTCGGTGTCTGGGCGTTTGTCGCTGGGCTGGCGGCCACTGGATGGGCGGACACCGCGCAGATGGTGCGTGCCCGGGTGCGTCTAGTCAAGCGTCAAGAGGCTATCGAGGCGGCGCGTGCACTGGGCAGCAGTGGGGCACAGATACTGGTGCTCCATGTCATGCCACAGGTTATGCCCCTCATCTGGTCACTGCTGGCCTTCGAGGTCAGTAGCACGCTAACTACGGCGGCTGGCCTAGGATTTCTGGGCTATTATATGGGGGGAGCGGTCTTTGCTGAAGTCGATGACTTCGTGTACCAGCGCATATCAGAGATGCCAGAACTAGGGCAGATGCTGGCCACTGCATGGCTGGTGCTCGACGAGCCGTGGGCTATGGTAGCGGCCGGCAGCGTGGTGTTCCTCATTGTCCTCACGTTCACGTTGCTTGGTGAAGGATTGCAGCTCCGTCTAGTCTATACGCCGGGTGGGCATCGTGCTCTCTACAAGTGGCTTGCTGGGAATGTCATGCCCTGGTTCTCGGACCGCGTCGAAGCAGCCACAAGGAGATTGCCGACAGGCAGGGCCGCTCGCAATAAGGGATGACTGGTGACAGCGCTGTGACAGGCTGCTCTTCAGCACCTGAGGCCATCCAATGAAGGAAAACTATATGAACAGGTCCGGTCGGAGGCCTGTAGCCACATGGAGCGAGTTTCCCGCGGTCCTACCAGTCTAGAGTCTCACGGCATACTTGATTAACTGGTCGGGATCATCACGCGCGAGTTCGAAGATGGCTGGCGCTTCGTCGAGCGGGACGACTGGCGTGATAAGGCCGGGGGCTGTAAGTTTGCCCTGGTGCATCATACTCGCCAGACAATCATAGGCGCGTTGCTCGTCCCATAAGGGATAGTCCCGGGGCGGATGTCCCCATCCGCAGCCGTGGGGCACAATCATTGTCAACCGGTTGTGGTGCCACTCGCGACCCAGCCACAGATCGTGTGCCTCCCGCTGATAGAAGCCGGCCGAGCAGATCGTTCCACCAACGCGGGTCGCGCGAATTGCGGTGGAGAGGCCATGATAGGAGCCACTTAGCTCGATGGCCACATCTACGCCTTTGCCACCTGTCAATTTGTGGATCTCTAGTGCGGGGTCGACCTCTGCGGGATCGAAGACCATATCGGCGCCATGGTCCAAAGCCCACGCGCGTCGGCGGGGCAGAGGGTCAACTGCGTAGAGGTGCTCTACCCCGGTTTGGGCCGCCATGCGTACTGCGAGCAGGCCCAGAGCCCCCAGGCCGACCACCGCCACGCTATCGCCATACCTGACATGCGACTCCCGGATGCAGTGAAAAGCCACGTAGGCGGGTTCGATACAGAGGGCAAGATAGGGATCCACCTCGCCAAGTCGCCATATCCGTTTCTCGTCACAGACATTGTGCTCTCGAATGTCCATCAGGCCAAAGACGCGATCCCCTGGTCTCCACCGCGTGACCTGAGCCCCCACTTCGATAACTTCGCCGACACCTGTGGTGCCGCTGTTCCACGGCGCGTCAGGGGTGGGAACCCTGGGAGACTCATCCGAGGGGAGAAAGATGCGCATCTCCTGATCGAAGACGTGGCCACGGAATGCACCACCATCGAACATGGCAGTTGTCGTGCCGAGTTTTCCCGATGCCAGCTCAGTTCTGACGCGCACCTGATGCCCTTGCAGGGGTGGGTCCTCGTAGTCAAGAACAGCGGCCTCATACGGTCCAACAAATGCGAGTCTACGTGGCATAGAGCCCCTCCCATAGTGTTGTAGTTCCATCAAGATTGTCTGCTTGCACCGTCGACATCGCTAGCGATAGCCGACTACCTCCTCATAACCAATGTCGCGTACCGGTTTCGCCTGCCCCCGCAAGCCATGCGGTGCATACTCAGTCTCTCCACCGCTGCGAGAACACGTCTCTGGCCTCTCATGCCTATCAGGCTTCACCTGGGGAAAGCGAACTCGCAAGGGCATGACCACCTCGATTGCCTACTCTACCCCATCTCCCAGGTCTTGAACAGTCACCATTTTCCCAGGCACCGACCTGGTATTGATGTTCCAACCACTCAACGTTAGTCGGCGTTCTGACGATGCGACGTTTTGCCATTTGACCTGGATTGTGGCGACTTCCCCAGGGAGAAGCCACAAGGCGTTGTCGCTGAACAGGGCATAGCCTGATGTGGTCGATGGTTGATCCTCTTCCAGCCATAGACCAAAAGCGATTGTGGGTCCGGTGTTCCTTAGGCGCACCGTCCACACTTCGTCGTTGCGGTCGCTCGCGATATCCACCGAGGTGGGAGGAATCGTGAGCAATGGTGCTAAGGTCTCAGTCTTGCTGAACACATAGCGGTTGCGGGAGAGCTCCGCGCCATGTTCGCCCACGAGGCCCAGGTCGAGGAAAAAGAGAGGATCAGAGAGTGCGCTTAAGTCGGCGACGGCTGTACCTACCTGTGTGGCAGCGTTCGCAGCAGCACTCAAGGGGACTGTGTCTATGGCAATGATCTTGCCGGTGAGATCTACCACGCGCCATGTGAGCCGGCCGAGGTGTTTGTGGAGGCAGGAGTTAGAAACCCAGAGATCGGCTGTGAACTGTTGTGCCTCGGGCCAGATCTGCCGATCGAAGCGGGCAGAGACGTGCAGCGCCTCGTAGGCACGAGCAACGGCATAATAAGCCGGTTTTGGGTGCCCAAAATAGTTCACCGCCGAGGTGCAGGCGGCCATGGGATAGGGCTCGTTGAACTGCCATGGCAGCGTACCGCTGTTGTGCCACTTGCGGCGTCGGTCGGCCTCCACCGCATAGCGTAGCCCGTCTGCCTGCATGAACTGTGCCACGCGCACTGTTGTCTTCACATCGTGCAGTGGGCCAAATGCGGCCTCCCAGGTTGTGGCCTTGACCCACCATGCGCCCAAGTGCATCCACACAGGGTTATCTAGGCTTATAGGCCACTGGTGTTCAGGTGCGATCACGCGATCAAGCGTGCGCTGATTCGTGATCCCTTCGACGCCGAACTCCGAATGCAAAAGCGACTGTCCGGCGTTGTAGAGCGCGAACTGGCCGACAAGTCCCTGGTGTTCCCAGGGGCCGTGGACGTCATGCATGCCTTGAGGGTTGCGGCGAATAGTCTCCCAACCATTGCTGAACTCCGGACCGGATGCCGATGTCGGAAGCCAATGCCGATCGGGGTCCAGACGTGCGACGACCTCATGCAATGCGCCCAGCACAGGATGTCGCTCATCCAGTGGGCGGTAGGCATCGTCCATCAGTTCGTTGCCACCGCACCAGAGCGCCAGTGAGGGGTGGTTGCGCCTGCGTGGGATGATCACCTCCGCCTCACCGACGATCGTCGCGATGTAGGCCTCGTCTTCTGGGGGGCGGTTGTCAATGCCCGAGCTGGACTGGATGAACTCCTGCCATACCAGTAGCCCCAAACGATCACAGAGGTCGTAGAAGGACTCTCTTTCGATCAATCCACCGCCCCAGACGCGCAGCAGGTTGACATGGGCCCGTTGGGCGAGGGTCAGCAAGTGCGCCAGCTTTCCGGGTTGTTCTACTCCGTAGAGTACATTCATTGGTACCCAGTTCCATCCTTTGATGAAGGCCTTGCGCCCGTTGACCACAAGGGTGTAGCTGCGTGCCGTAGCATCTGGTGTGTCATTTGGTACGAATTTGATCTGCCGTATGCCAAAGCGTACGCGTCGCGTCGCGGAGGCCGCACCTGGCATGGCCGTGGTGTCCCATACCACTGCCTCGGCCTCATACAAGGGTTGGTCGCCCATCCCATTAGGCCACCAGAGCTCGGGCTCTGGCAGGTCTAGGGTTGACACAATCGTGGTGCGGCCCCGCGTCACATATTGCTTGACCTGTGTCACGGCGACTACCTGGCCCTCGTGGCGTACTATGACCTCGAGACTGATGTCCGTCGCATGGGTGGCATCAAGAACCGTCTGGACCGTGACGCTGGCATGGGACAGTGCTTCGTCAAGCTGCGGGCGTACCCAAAGGTCCTCAATGCGCACCGGGCCAGTGAATTCGAGCGTTACTTGGTCCCAGATCCCCAGGTGTACGATACGGGGGCAGAAGTCCCACCAGTAGTTCATTCGTGTTTTGTGTGTGCGAACTAGGCTGGTGCGGCCGATCTGAGGTTGTTCGGGCGGCGCAGGCTCGATGACCACAGCCAGCACATTTTCGGCACCATAACGTAGCTCATCTTCCACGTTGAACTGAGCCGGGGTGAACATGCCGCGGTGGTGTCCCAGCGAAATGCCATTCAGGAAGATCTCCGCTTCGTAGTCAATACCCTCGAATGTCAAACGAGCACGCTGCCCGCGGGCGGATTCGTCCACGGTGAAGCACTTCCGGTAGACCCAGGTGCGCTGTGGCACCCATTCAATCAGCAGGCTGTTGCGCTCGAAATAGGGGTTGGGGATCTGTCTTGCCTGCCAAAGGTCGTGTTGTACGCTGCCGGGTACTGTCGCCGGGATCCAGCCATTGGGGTCGCCGTTTTCCGGCTCATGGGCTTTGCGCCGCTGCCAGTCCATTCCCAGGTAGGGCTTACAGACCCAACCGTGGCCATCGAGGTGTAGTATCTGCGACATTCTTCATCTCCCTTACTTACTGTTGTCCTTCTGGGTGGAACTGATCCTTAGCATAGTGGGTTACCTCCGACGAGGCAAGCATCGTTGCCTGAACTACCTGGATGGCGTCTGTGAGCGTGGTACCGCTGCGTGGTCTGTCTCGACAGAGATGCATAGGGAGTGTGGTGCATTGCGCGGCACTGCATGGCCGATATACTGGCCTTATGTTACGTGATCCCTATATCCGTCTGACGTTGATCGCGTTTTTGCTCTTCATGGCCCGCGGTATGACGGGTCCTCTTAGTTCGGTCTATTGGCATGTTTTGGGCGCGAGTTACCTGGCGATAGGCTTTTTGGGAACACTGACCTCGTTGACGGCTGTGGGTGCGAGCTACGTCTGGGGGAGGGCTGTGGACCGCTTAGGCCGCCGCCCGTTTCTTCTTGGTGGGCTGGCAGCGCTCGTCGCAGGGTACGCGCTGCTGGCCGGGGCACGACGGGTTGTGTGGCTGTATCCTCTATATGTCTTTATAGCGTTGGCTCAGGCGGCCTACGACACAGCAGCTCTGGCACTCATAGGCGACTGGCTGGAGGTGAGACAGGGAACAGGCGATGGGGCCGACAGCGGTCGGCGTATGGGCACCTATCGCGGCTTGGGGTCACTGGGCTTTGGTCTGATGGCATTTGTCTCTGGTGCTATAGCGGATCAGCTCTCGCTCCGCGTACCCTTCGCCCTGGCAGCAGCAATCTTCGGGGTGGCATTCTTGCTGGCGCTGGGTGTCTTTGAGCCGACTCTGCCGACTCTTGGACGCATTGGTGCTGCCAAGATGACGCTGTCGAGGGGAAGCGATTTGACTTCCGTCACCGCGCCCGATGGTGGGAGTTGCAAGAACACAGTGCGTCGCCGACTACCGCTGGCACCGTTGTTGATCGCAGCGTTGCTGTGGTCGCTGGTCACTGGTGCCGTCTATGCGGTATGGGCGAACTACATGGTGGATGGGCTGGGATACACTCCAGCGCAGATGACTCGTCTGTGGGCTGTAGCATCCCTATCGGAGTTCCCGCTAATGATTCTCGCGGGCTGGCTTTCTGACCGGCTGGGGCGTTTGCCGATGTTAGCCGTGGGCTTCCTGACGTGGGCAGCCGTGTTTGCTGGCTACTTGCTCTTACCTATGATGCCGTGGCTGCTAGGCGTGCAACTCCTGCGCGGCTTTGCCTATTCGGCGCACACTGCTACAGCGATGACGTATGCGGCTGAGGTGCGTGCCCGCGCCGAGCGCGGGCGGATTGCTGGGCTTTATGGGACCGCGGGCGCATTAGGCGGGATCATCGGGGCGTCGCTGGGCGGAGCCGTGGCGGAGTATCTGGGCTTCCGTGCTCTGATCGGCGGTGCGGCTGCTGTGATCTTGCTGGGTGCCTGTTACCTGGCTCTGGCCGCGTGGCGCTGGCGCGCGGCGGAACGGATTTGAGCTTCTCGGCAGTAGCCTTTGAAGAGGAAGGAAAGGGGGCGATGGACGGGCCGAAGTGACACATGCCACCGGGTATTCTGGTAGCTATGACAAGCCCATGGATGTGGTGTTGCGTGTCACCAGAATAATGCTTCCCTTCGATCCCACGACCAGTGGGGTGACCTTTGTGGAGGGGCCATGGGTGCTTGACAGAAACATGCTCCAGCAGTACAATTAGGTAGCTAACTATTAGCCAGCTAAGCAATTTGGGGAAAAAGCTATGGATGGAGAGGCGGCAGCCGAGCGGGTTGGATGGCTACTGGGAAAAGTGTGCCGTTTACATCACCTGAGGGTTCATCAACTGCTGGGGTCACTGAATGTGTATCGTGGCCAGCCCCAGGTTCTTCATGCTCTGTGGCAGGAGGATGGGCTTTCGCACAGCGAATTAGCGGCTCGCATACACATCACGCCGGCAACATTAAGCAAGATGGTCCATCGCATGGAGAAAAGCGGGTTGCTGAGGACTGTGTCAGATCCTCAGGATCAGCGGGTTTCGCGCATCTTTCTGACTGAGGCCGGGCGAGCGATCAAGCTGGATATTGACCGCGTCTGGCATCAGTTGGACGATGAGGCATTTGCCGGGTTCACGCCTGAGCAACGCGAGCTGTTGGCTTCGCAATTGGAGAGCATTGCTGGCAACCTGGCGCGGTGCACGCGTCATGGGGTGGAACGGGAGGGCTCTGGAGCGACTCCCGAGACCTGATAGTGCACGGTCTACAATTCTGATGAGGGACGGATAGGTCTGTGAAAGCATTTCGACGTCTTTTTGTCTTTGTGAAACCGTACTGGTATTGGGCGATCCTGGCACCTCTCTTGATGACGCTCGAGGTGATGATGGATCTCTACCAACCGCGCCTGCTGGCCACGATCATTGATTCGGGGATCTTGGCGCGGGATCTTGAGGTCGTAAAGGCTACTGGCCTGCGCATGATAGGCCTAGCGTTCATTGGCGCGCTGGGAGGGTTCGGCTGTACTGTGACTTCGGTGCTGGCTGCGTATGGCTATGGCACGGACCTCCGCGATGCTCTCTATCGCAAGGTGATGTCGCTTTCCTTTGCCAACATCGATAAGCTCCAGACTGGCCGTCTCGTAACCCGGCTGACGAACGACGTTACCCAGGTACAGAACGCAGTGATGATGCTCTTGCGCATGATGGTGCGCGCCCCTCTCTTACTACTGGGTAGCATCGTCATGGCCATCACAACTGGCCCCCGACTGGCTCCGCTATTCATTGTGCTATTACCTCTCGTCCTGGCTGTTATCGCCATGGTCATCAACAAGGTCTTCCCAATGTTCAAGGAAGTGCAGGCCCGCCTGGATGATCTGAACACTGTGATGCAGGAGAACTTGATGGGGGTCCGAGTCGTCAAAGCATTTGTGCGGGAGGAACACGAAATGCGCCGCTTCGCTGATGTCAATGAGAAGCTGATGGCGCTGGCGATCAAAGCTGGACGCATTGGTGCAGTTGGATTCCCAACGGTCATGTTCCTGCTCAACATGGGCGTGATAGCCGTCCTCTGGTTCGGTGGCAATTTGGTGGTTGATGGCTCCATGCAGGTTGGTGAGGTGATCGCTTTTACCAACTATCTGATGCGCACTCTGATGTCCACTATCACGGTCAGTATGCTGGTGCTGAACTTCTCACGGGCTGAGGCGTCGGCCGACCGCATCTTGGAGATTATGGATGCGGAACCGACGGTCCTTAACCAGCCAGACGCAGCGGTCGATGTGCCCACCCGGGATAGGCTTCGGTTCGAGCATGTGATGTTTGCCTACGATGGTGATGACCCTACACCTGTGCTGAAGGACCTCGACTTCGAAGTAGCACCTGGTCAGACTGTGGCCATCCTCGGGGCTACAGGGTCGGGCAAATCGACCCTTGTTCATCTGATCCCTCGTTTCTATGATGTTCAAGCCGGACGTGTCCGTTTCGGGGATCTGGATGTGCGTGACGCCGATAAGCATGCACTTCGACGACGCGTCACCATAGCGTTTCAGGAGCCGGTCCTGTTCAGTGGGACGATCAAAGACAATATCCGCTATGGGCGGCCTGATGCTACGGATGAAGAAGTGGAGAATGCCGCCAGGATCGCGCAGGCTCACGATTTCATCATGGGTTTTCCGGAGGGATATGAGACAGAGGTCGGCCAACGCGGCGTCAATCTGTCTGGTGGACAGAAACAACGGATCGCCATCGCCAGGGCCCTTGTCATGGATCCAGACGTGCTGATCCTGGATGATAGTACCAGCTCGGTGGATGTGGATACTGAGGCCAAGATCCAAGAGGGGTTGGCGAACTATGCAAGGGAGCGTACCACCTTTATCATTGCCCAACGCATTAGCTCTGTCTTGACGGCGGATAAAATCCTTGTCCTCGAGCATGGACGTATTTCGGCTATGGGTACTCACGATGAACTCATCGAGTCAAGTCCGGTCTATCAAGAGATCTTCGCATCGCAGCTTGGCAATGGAGGGGTGAACCATGCCTGAGAGCAAGAGTGGAACACCCAGCGAGAGGCGCGAAACAGGGGGGCCGCGTCGTTCGGGTCGACGTGGTGGGCCTGGCGCACATTTCGGACATCCTCCAGAGAAACCGAAAGACGTGCGAGGGACGTTGCGCCGCCTTCTGCGCTACTTGCTGCATTACAGGTGGCAGCTTGTTCTCGTCGTGATCCTGGTGGCCCTGGCAACTGGTTTGGGTGCGCTCGGCCCTTATCTTATGGGTAGGGCGATTGACGATTACATCTTGCGCAGCGACTTGCCAGGCCTTATGCGGCTGCTGGGATTGATGATCTTGATGTATCTTCTGGCGTCGGTGGTGAACTGGTTGCAGTCTTTCGTCATGGTAGGCGTCTCCCAACGCACTGTCCGCGACCTGCGCGATGAGCTGTTCTCGCATCTTCAGTTGTTGTCTCTGCGTTTCTTTGATGGGCGCACCCATGGTGAGCTGATGAGTCGCCTGTCCAATGACGTAGATCTGGTGAATCAGACTCTTTCCAACACGGTCACGCAGCTTACCTCCAGCGGCCTGAGTATCCTTATGGTTGCGACCATGATGTTGCTTATCAACTGGCATTTGGCGCTGGTAACGATGACTTTGATCCCGCTCATGGTGACACTGCTGCGTGTCGTGGCGAAGCGAACCCGACAGGGTTTTCGACGTCAGCAGGAACACTTGGCGACGCTCAATGGCATCATTGAGGAAACCGTGACTGGGATTCGGGTTGTCAAAGCCTATGTGCGGGAGGAGGCTGAGATTGAGCGGTTCGCAGGAACTAACCGCCGTCTCCGTCGCGCTGGCGTGAGTGCCCAGGTGTTCTCGGGGGCAGTGGGTCCAATGATGAACATGGTCAACAACATTGGCCTTGCCACTGTGGCGGGAGTTGGGGGATGGATGGCCCTCAATGGGATGGCAACGGTAGGCACTATCGCGAGCTTCATCAATTACGCCCGTCGCTTTACCTGGCCATTGAACCAGCTTGCGCAGCTGTACAACCAGATTCAGTCTTCGCTTGCCGGTGCTGAACGGGTATTCGAGATCATGGATGAGGTCCCTGAGATCCAGGAGGCACCAGATGCGGTGCCTCTACCAGACACGAAGGGCGAGGTAGTCTTTGATGATGTGTGTTTCAGCTATGAGCCTGGCGTGCCCGCGCTCAAGCATGTCAGCCTCCATGCCGAGCCGGGTCAGACGATTGCTCTGGTTGGTCCAACTGGTGCAGGTAAGACCACGATCGTGAATTTGCTCACCCGTTTCTATGACATCGATAGCGGCCGTATCACGATTGATGGGATCGACATCCGTCGGATCAAGATCGCTGACCTCCGGAAGCAACTGGGCATTGTCCTGCAGGACACATTTCTGTTTAGCACGACGGTCATGGAGAACATCCGATATGGCCGGCTCGATGCCACTGATGAGGAAGTCATCGCGGCTGCCAAGTTGGCCAACGCTGATGAATTCATTCGACACCTTCCTGAGGGCTATCAGACAGTGCTCTCGGAGAACGGCAGCAACCTCAGTCAGGGGCAGCGACAGCTACTGGCGATCTCACGCGCCGTGTTGGCTGATCCGGGCATCCTGGTCCTGGACGAAGCGACCAGCAGTGTGGACACGCGCACGGAACGTCACATCCAAGAAGCTATGCTCAGACTCATGGAGGGACGGACTAGCTTCGTGATCGCGCACCGGTTGAGCACTGTGCGACAGGCGGATTGTATCCTGGTGATCGATCACGGTGAGATTGTGGAACGGGGTACGCATGAGGAACTCATGCAGGCTCGAGGATTCTACTATGATCTCTTCATGAGCCAGTTCCGTGGCCTTCCGCTGCGCGTTGAGGATCTGGTCATGGGGGGCGCCTGACTAGTACTAGTCTCAGAGCGATTCTGCGCAGTTTGTCGGCGCGATGACCGGTGCTGTTGATGCCCCCTCACGTTTTCGGCCTCTATGGTGAATAGCATCCATCGAAGCGTTCTTGCTCTGTCGTGCCCTCCGTCTATACTGGCTATGTTGGTGCACATAGCCTAGGTTGCCACCTACGTTTCCCCCTGCTTCACCGGGCTGGGTGTCTCTGGAGGATGATTAGGGTGGCAGAGGTCTGGTGTCGTGGTGCACGGCTCTGGATCAAGGAGGATGGGCGATGGATGAAGAGAGCAAGCCTAAGGTCTACGTCACGCGATGCATTCCGGAGGCGGGCCTTTCCATGGTGCGACGTACCTGTTCGGTGAGGGTGTGGGAGGGAGAGTTGCCTGTGCCCCGCGAGGTATTGCTGGAGGAGGTCCGTGATGTTGAAGGACTCCTGACCTTGCTTACAGACACCGTGGATCAGCAGCTCCTGGCGGCGGCGCCACGGCTCCGTGTCGTCAGTAACTATGCGGTCGGCTACAACAACATCGATGTCGCAGCGTGCTCTGCGCGGGGCATACCCGTGGGACACACGCCAGGTGTGCTGACCGACACCACAGCGGATTTCGCATTTGCTCTGTTGCTTGCCGCAGCCCGTCGCGTCACTGAAGGCGTGGCATATGTGCGAGAGGGACAGTGGAAAACGTGGGGACCTCAGCTCTTGCTGGGTAAGGACGTCCATGATGCGACACTGGGTCTCTTGGGCTTCGGGCGGATTGGACAAGCGGTTGCGCGCCGCGGGCTCGGTTTTGGTATGCGAGTGCTCTATTATGACCCCTTTGTGGGGAGGGACGTGCAGGATCTGGGCGAGCCTGTAGACCTGGAGACGCTTTGGTCCGAGTCAGACTTCCTATCGATCCACGTCCCGCTGACTGAGCAAACCTATCATCTGGTGGACGCCAACGTCTTGAGCAAAATGAAGAGGGGCGCTGTGCTTGTGAATACGGCTCGTGGTCCTGTTGTGGATCATGCCGCGCTGCTGGATGCGCTCACATCAGGTAAGTTAGCTGCAGCGGCGTTGGATGTGACGGAACCTGAGCCTTTGCCTCCAGACCACCCTCTGGTCGGACTACCGAACTGCATCGTGACACCGCACATGGCCAGCGCCAGCGCGACAACCCGCGCTAAGATGGCTGTGATCGCAGCGGAGAACCTGTTGGCGGGGTTGGAAGGTCGATGCCTGCCCCACTGCGTCAATCCCGAAGTCTGCGTGCGTACTTGACACTCCGGTGGAGACCATTAGGATTTATGGCGTGCTCCACATGAGGGAGTTAAGCGAAGGCTGTCTGATAGCCAAGGACAACCAGTTCCAGGAAGGGAGCCTCTGATGGACATCTTCATGAAATGTGCTCAGTATACAAAGGCCGACGACGCCCGAAAGGCAGGGCTCTATCCTTATTTTATTCCGTTGACGAACAACGAGGGCACTGAGGCTTTGATCGGTGATCATCACCTGATTATGATTGGATCCAACAACTATTTGGGGCTGACTGTGCATCCAGAGGTGCGCCAGGCAGCGATTGAGGCAGTCAAGCACTATGGTACGAGTTGCACTGGGTCCCGCTTTTTGAACGGGACATTGGAACTCCATCTAGAACTCGAGCAACGCCTGGCGGAGTGGGTGGGGAAAGAGCGGGCGCTGGTCTTCAGCACAGGATACCAGGTCAACGTGGGGACGATCTCGGCGCTCGTTGGTCGTGGAGACTTCGTGGTGACCGACAAGGATGACCACGCGAGCATCATAGACGGGTGTCGTCTGTCGTTCGGGACGATGAAGCGGTTTCCTCACAATGACCTGGAGGCGCTGGATCGGGTGCTGGCTTCTCTCCCTGCAGAGGCTGGGCGGCTGGTGGTGGTCGATGGCGTTTTCAGTATGGGCGGGGACATTGCCCCGCTCCCGGAGATGGTTGAGATCTGTCGTCGGCACCAGGCGAGGTTGATGGTCGATGATGCGCACTCGCTCGGCATGCTGGGTGGGGGGAGAGGGACAGCGGCGGAACTTGGCGTGACCGAGGGGGTGGATCTGATTATGGGGACGTTCAGCAAGTCTTTCGCTTCGTTGGGCGGCTTCATTGCTGGAGATGCAGATGTGATTGACTTTGTCCAGCATCATGCCCGTTCCCTCATCTTCAGTGCCAGTATCCCCCCTGCCAACGCTGCTGCGGCTATGGCTGCACTTGACATCATGCAGCGCGAGCCAGAGCGCATCCAGAGACTTAACGACATTGGAGCTTTTATGCGGGAGCGATATCGAGCACTGGGGTTCAACATCGGGCATACGCAGACGCCGATTATCCCTATCATCATAGGTGACGACGAAACGACCCTGCGCTTCTGGAAAGGGCTTTTCGATGCGGGAGTGTATGCAAACCCTGTGCTGTCGCCGGCGGTGCCCGAGGGCCTGCAACTTCTGCGCACGAGTTACATGGCAACCCATACCGACGAGCAGTTGGAACGCGTGCTGGCCACCTTCGAGCAGGTGGGGAAGGCGTTGGGCGTCATCGGCTGAAATCGGCTGACCAACGTCTTGTCCTCATTGCGGCGCATGTAGACCCATTGTCTGCGTGCGCCGTGGCGTTTTACCCCCGGAGACGTTCGAGCGCCCAGGCTGCATGCTCACGCACGATGTCGTCAGGGTGAGAAGCAGCTGCCCAGGCCAGTGCAGGGATGGCCGCTGGCTGTCCGAGATTGCCTAGCACCACTGCCGCGTTGCGGGCGAGTCCCGTTGGGGTCGCTCGCCAGATTGGGCTGTGCCGAAACCTGGCACGGAAGGCTTTAGCATTCATTCGGAGTAGGTCCGGCAGCATGAGGGTTGCCCCGTCAAAGGCTAGGGGGGAAGGGGGGCGTGCGCCAAGCTTTCGGTTCCATGGACACACCTCCTGACAGACGTCACATCCGAAGACCCAGGCGCCAAGTTTCGGCCGAAGCTCTTCGGGAATCGGGCCTCGATGTTCAATGGTCAGGTAGGCCAGACAACGGCGGGCATCGAGCACCCCGGGAGCGACGAGGGCACCCGTTGGGCATGCGTCAAGGCACTGGGTGCATGATCCACAGGTTGGGAATCGTGGCCGTTCTAGTGGGGGTAAAGCCACGTCCAGCAGGGCCACCCCCAGGAAGAAATAGGAACCGAGCCTGGGATGGATGAGGCACGTATTCTTGCCAATCCACCCGAGGCTGCCGGTGGCCTGGGCCCATGCCCGCTCGAGGATTGGACCGGTATCGACGTAGGCGCGCCACTGTACCGGTGTCTCTAGACGTGCGACCACGGCACGAAGGAATCCCTTGAGGCGTTTGAGGAGCCAGCGATGGTAGTCCTCCCCCCATGCGTAACGGGCTATTCGTCCATGCAAAGGGGGAAGATCAGGGGCTGGCCCACTGGGATAGGAGGCCCCCACCACCAACACCGTGCGGGCGTTGGGTAGGATCTGGCGTGGGTCCCTCCTGCGCCTGACGGCATCAGCGCGAGCTAGATAGTCCATATCGCCATGGTAACCTTCCTGGATCCAATGGCGATAGGCGTTCCAAAATGGACTGGGCCCGGCGGGGGCTACCCCCACCAGGTCCAGCCCAGCCCGACGCGCCAGGGTCTCCAGCTCACCCGGATCGATCATGGTTCACAGAGAAAGATAAACGATGTTACTCCCCTGTCTCCAGCATCAAGGTTACCGCGGTGCCGCTGTCTTCATTGGGCATGATCATCAACGTCAGTGACTGACCATCTTTGCTCCAGGTTGTGGAGAGCATATCCTCTGTCTCCATTCCGCCTTCACCCTTTGTCCAACCGGCGTTGGCAAGTGCGTCTTCATAGAACTGGACCACAGTCTCCGTGTCGTCGGGGGCCACAAACGTGCTCATGGTGCCGAAGGTCGTGACGTCGGTCGCGCCTGGATAGAGGGGGACGCCCTCAGGCAAGCCCCCTGCTGGTCCTTCCTCTGGGGGCTCGATGACGAAATCCTCGTTCACGTCGTAAACGTCCTGTGTCCAACTGACCGTTTCCGTACCTTCATCGGACTTGGCCTCCAAGGTCACGACTGAGCGGACCACGAACTTGGGCAGGGAACTTTCATCGGCCACCCAGACCTCAGCCGTGCCACTCTGAAGGGTGGCGCCTTCGGTGTTCATCTGGAGTAACTGGGCCAGAGCCTTGTTGACCACTGTGCGGTAGTGCCTGGTCTTCAGTCCGTTGACCGTCTCCGCTCCCACGAACTCGGTCGAATCTGGCTCGCCCTCGAGATCGGTGATCCAGTCCTCCGTGAGGAAACTGGAGAATTGATCCTCGAGGTCCTCTGCTTCGCTGCTGCTCGTCTGGATCCACTCGTCTCCAAAGCGCATCCAGACCTGGTCCTCGATCTGGATGAGTTCCGTCTCGTCCTCGCCGGAGCTGATCACGAGCCGCTGTGCCACCGGGTCACGTGTAGCCTCAGCCTCGATGGTCATCTCTTCCACCGCGCCGTCTGCCTTCTCGTGCCGCCACACCACGCGCGTGCGGTAGCTCTGCAGGCTGGCGAAGGCGTCACTATCCACCTCAAAAGCCTCACTTTCGGCCTCTGTGCTGCCCGCTTCGGTTGGGGTTGGCTTGGGCACAGAAGGTGCGGGGGTATTTGTTGCTTGTCCCGCAACGCTGGGCGTCTCCGCTTCCGCCGTGGGCTCCGCCTTCCCAGAGGGAAGTGCTGAGCAGGCGAGGGAGAACAGAAGCAAAGTGGTGACAAGCCAAACGGATCGATTCCTCATACGGACCCTCCTTTACTCTTGTTGCAGTAGCCTCATATCTAATGCCAGCTACCTGGAACATACTACCTGAGGTGAGCATCTTCCGATATTATAGCAGGGTATCGCGAGATTGCGCAGGTAGTGGACAAATTGGCTATTGACAAAATGACCATATTGGGTTATATTATAAGAGTAGGAGGTTAACATGCATGGACGACGGGGGCCGCATGGCGGGCGTCACGGTCGTCGACAGAGAGGACGTGCAGCACATCTGCTGGAGCCCGCACTCCTGGTGGTGTTGCAAAAAGGACCGGCCCACGGTTACGCCCTTGCCGAGCAAGTGGCTGCTTTGGGCCTTGGTGGGTTGGCGCTGAGACGCGTGTATCGTGCTCTGCAGGCGATGGAGGAGCTTGGATGGGTCGTGTCGAGTTGGGACGTTGAACGCACTCAAGGGCCGCCGCGGCGCGTATATGCGCTGACGGGAGAGGGTGAGCGTGTGTTGGAGCAATGGATGACGGATCTTCGCGAGAGCAGGGATGTGATCGACCGACTGTTGCAGAGACGTGAGTGAGGGGTGATATGCCTGGTTTGGATGGCACGGGTCCCTTCGGCGATGGTCCCCTGACGGGCAGTGGGGAGGGCTATTGCGTCCTCGTGCTTTCTGGAGACGGGGTCATCCATGGCTATGTTGGGAGCCAAGGCAGACCGTTCACGGTATCACGACATGATGCGCTGGGCGGTCAGGAGGGTACTCCGCCCTTTGGCTGGCCCAGGCTGCGGCGTCTGCCTCGACTGCGAAGACGTTGTGGGCGGCGGTGTGAGAGAGAGCTCGCGCGATTGCTGGATCGGAATGTCTTGTGAGACAATTTGTACGTGATGGGAGGTGAGATATGCCACGTGGTGACGGGACGGGACCTCTAGGGGCAGGTCCCGGCACAGGTCGAGGACTGGGGCCGTGTGGGCGTTATCCCGGCACGGGCACCAGGGTTTGGGGAGGCCGGTTGAGCTATGGGCTCCGTCGGCTTACCCGTTGGTGGCAGCCCTTAGGCTTTGGACGGCGTAGAGGGCGAAGCCCCCGCTGGTAATTGATGATGGTTTTGTGGTTCCATGCTGTGGTTGGTGGCCAAATCATGATCAGATTGTGTTCGAGGAGGTGAACAATGCCTAGAGGTGATCGTACAGGACCTATGGGACTTGGACCCATGACAGGACGTGGCTTAGGCTATTGCGCTGGTTACAACGCGCCCGGTTATATGCATCCCGGCCCTGGGTTGGGGCTTGGCATGGGATGGGGACGCGGACGTGGCTGGCGTAACCGGTACTACGCAGCCGGTGTGCCAGGATGGGCGCGGGCTGGCTGGGGGGCTGTGCCCTCGTGGGGGTGGGGGGCAGCTCCGGCTGCACCAGCGGTGGAACAGGAACAGGAGTTCCTTAAGGCGCAGGCCGCGTCGCTGCAACAGCAACTGGATGCGATCCGAGCCCGGTTGGAGGAACTGGAGCGAGAGGAAGGCAAGGAAGAGTGACTTCCTGTTAGCATCCAGTTGTCCCTTGGTGACACAGAGGGGCCTGCCGTGCAGCAGGCCCCTCTGTTTTATAGGACCATCATGGTCAGGCTGTGGTCTGTCCCGCCGCGCAGAGTACTACGGCATACAGGTTCATCATCGCTGTCGGGTGTCTTGCAGGTAGCCGATAGCGGGAAGGAACCCGTTCTTCTGAAGGATGCGGCCGATTTCGGTCACGACCTCATGCGGTAGGTGAGCGCCAGCGTGAGTCCGGGGGGGTGGTATCTGGTCTGCGCATTGGCCATGGGCCATCCAGTGATCCATAGCTTTGTTGGCATTGGCAAAGGGATTACCGTAGGGAAGGTCCGCAACCACTGCGAAGGCGGCACTGATGGTCTCGTTGAGACGCCGGGATAGCCGCTGTGCGGTTTTCACTTCCCCTGTTTCCAGTTGGGTGATAATCTCACTCAGTTCAGGTGCAAAGCAGTTGGCGGTACTGAGGAGGAAGCCATCGTAGGGACCACCTGCCTCTCGAAGCCATTTTGCATAATCTCCCTCTGCGCCTCGGACGAGCATGACACCGCTCGAACCATGATCAACTAGCGGGACCCGGTCAGTGCCGCTAGTATCCTTGAACATCAGGAAATTGCTGTAGTGTGCTGCCAGCGCTGCGAAAGTGGTCGGCGAGATTTCATTCTGAGTGATCTGTGGGAGCTGATAGATGGCTGTGGGCAGTCCCAGATCAAGCACCCTAGCCAGGCTGAGCTTGATCTCTTCCTGAGTCAGATCTGCCCCGCGAGGAGGGCAGACGGTGAAACCGGCTACGTGGCGCGCGAGCATCGCCTGTAGCACATCGTCTTTGCCTGTGCTGTCTTTGAGCCATGTCACGGTCTGGGTGATGACCGTGAGCATCTCCTCCAGTTCTGTGCGCAGCACACCCACCAGTAGTCGAGAATTCAGTCGAGTGGCCAGGTCGGTTGCGATGGTAAGGAGCTGAGAGATCTCATCAGGGTCCATCTCCCATCCGTCGCCAGTGGAGCCGGGTACCAGGAACCCACCCACATGTTGGGCCATTCTGGTCCAGTGGGCTTCCATTCGTCCGGCGTTGATCTCGCCCGAAGCGGTGTAGTGTGTAATGGGCGGACACCACAGGCGTGGTACGGGTGCTCCCACAAATCGCTGCCGCCAAAGCTGCCTCTGCTTCTGGATCTGGGTTGGCACAAGTGACCTCCTATGTGGTCCTGGAGTGCGAGAGACACACTCCTCCGGCGTGTTGTCACCTTGGGTGGGTTACTCTTGCCGCCGGCTATCTCCCTTCCACGCTCGTCGAATGGTCGGGTTGCGCTCCAGGTATGTCTCGATTATGTCCTGTGGCACATGGTTGAGTGGACACGAGAAATTGACACAGCGGGCGCACGTATCCTTCCAAAGGGTCCAGAAAAAGAGGACGGCCGCCCAGAAAGCGACGATTGCCCAGGAGAACTGGTGCCCCAGGATCATAAATGGAAAAGGATATCCCATCAAGATAGCGAAACCGATCCAGAGTTGAATCTTCTCGGCCTGGGACATCGGCGCGGGGCGATAGTGCCAAAGCTTCATCACGCCGTAGTTAGCAATACAGTGCAGTATGCGGCTCTTCTCGGCGTAGTAGGGGCAATGACTACAGAGGATTCGGCTTTCCCATACCTGGAAGAAGAAGAGCGCGAAAGCAAGCCACCCCAACAAGTACCAACCGTAGCTGCTGTGAATGACGCCGATTGTGGCGGGCAGTGCGAACCCTGTGAACATGGCGATGAAGTGCGTCAGATCGGCCAGCTTGAATCGGCACTTCAGCTTGTCGTTCAGGGAACACTCTTTGCATTGTGAGGTGGACTCCCACATGCAGATTTGGTATGGATTGGGGGGCTGTTCAGAGTTGATCGCCACGGCAGTATCCTTTCCAACGCACACCACTGTGCCTTGGGATCATAGCTCCTGGATGCGTGGGTGTCAACCAAATGCTTGACATGGTTGTCGTCCTGCCTACATTGGGCCAGGAGGACCAGCAAGGTCCACCTGAATTTGATGGCACGGGAGGCAAGACATGCGTCGCAGTAAGATCCTGGCAAAATTGCGGATGAATAAGCCGGTGCTCTTAGTGAGTATTACATTGGCGCCTTCGACACTGGCTGTGGAGATCGCTGGTCGGGCCGGTATCGACGGGCTTTGGCTTGACATGGAGCATCGCCCTTGGGGACAGCGTGAGATCGCAGCCCAAATCATCGCCGGGCGGATGGTGGACATTGATACCATGGTGCGTATCCGCAAAGGCGAGGGGTACACGAGTTTCTTCCGCCCTCTGGAGGATGGAGCGACCGGTATTATGGTGCCCCACGTCAAGACCAGAGAGGAAGCCGAGTGGGTGGTGCGCAATGCCAAGTATCCACCGCTGGGACGCCGTGGCGTGGAGACCGCCATGACCGATGCAGATACGCTATTCGCTGACCCGCATGATTATCTGGAACATGCGAATCGAGAGACGTTTGTGGTGTTGCAGATCGAGGATGCCGAAGCATTGGATCGGCTCGATGAGATTGCCGCAGTTCCTGGTCTTGATGTGTTGTTTGTCGGTCCGGCGGATCTCTCGCTCTCGCTGGGTGTACCCTTCGACTTCGGCAGCCGTCGCTTCCGGGAAGCC